>RECS01000112.1 GCA_007693915.1 Saprospirales bacterium
CATACTAAAATACGAAACTGTCACATTTTAGTTTACGTAAGTATTGGAAGTCTGAGTTTATCAGTCAAGGGTTCATAAAAGTCGTCAAAGTAGTCTTTGTAAAACACGATTCCTCTAATAATTTCCATTTTATAAAGTTAACTAATAATGGAACATCATCAAAATAAAACTAAAAAAATTTGTCGATTTTTAAGTGGTCGGTTCGGTAAAATTGTACCAGAACGATTCGCGTGTATTAGTAGAGGGTTTGTTGAGACCTTGCATGCAACATCCCTACGAGATAATCTTCTCTTTCCCCTCGCCAAGCTCGATTTGCACAACCACTATCCTAGATAAAGGTAAAAAAGTTGCTTCAACTTTACACTTTTCACCTTCAAGCAAATGTCCATCCGATAACTCCAGTTCGTATCCCCCCAACGAGATTGGGGACAGGCACTAGTTGGCGTATTGGGGACAGGTCGAGTTGGGAGCAAGCAGTCAATAGACGATCCTACTTACTCACCAATTTTTTGCCCGACTCAGACTCAGGGGGTAAGGTGCCAAAAATTTTATCCCAAAAAGCCGAGGACACCCCAAAGGCTTTGTCAGGATATTTGTGGTGATGGAGATTGTGATGAATCCAAAGGGGTTTTAGGAAGGGAGGTGGTTTATACTTGTGGATAGAATAGTGCATAAAAGAATACAGCAGGTACCCCATAAAAAAGCCGGGAAAAAATGCCCAGGTGATGTTTGGAATACCTAATAAATGAAAGAAAAGATAAAACAAACCAAAGAGAACCGAAGCCAAAATTAATCCGGGAACAGGTGGCATCAGCAATCGCTCTTCGTCATTGGGATAATCGTGGTGTACACCATGCATGAGGTAATGCATCCGCATGATGAATTTAGAGTCTGATATCCAGTGGAAAAGATATCTGTGCAATAAATACTCTGCTAGAGTCCAGAATAAAAAAGCAAAAACAAACCATAAAAGAGCTGAAGTCGTCGGTATACCTTTTACCTGGATAGCGACATACAGCAGAATAATAACCACTGGCAAATAAATCAATATGCTGATAATGGGTGAGGTTTTTGTCAAAGCTTCCAAAAGAGGGTTTTGGAATAATCTCGCTCGTTTTGAGTTGGCATTATCTTTCATGTCTTTTAGAATTGTTATAGTTCGCAGTCAAAACTAAAAAACACCAATACCATTAATTTTTATCCCAAAAGAGCTATTTTTTTGCAGCAGCCCTGAATAACCAATCTATCATAGGTTCGTGGTCTATCTTAACACAACTAAAGTGCCCTTCCGGACAACTTTTTCTTCCATGAATACCGCATGGACGACAGGATAGCTTTTCGGTTGTTTCAAAAACTTTGCCTTGATCTGAAAGCGGATAAAAACCAAATCCAGGGATAGTAGAGCAGAAAACTGCTGCAACCGGTGCATTCACAGCTGATGCCATATGCAATGGAGCAGAGTCATTGACATAGTTCATTACTGCTTTGGCAATGAGTGCGACAGATTCAAGCATGGTGTAATCACCTGATTTATTGTAAACTCCTTTGCGATCTACCCCGGATACTATTTCATCACAAAGTTCCCTGTCACAGGGACCTCCACTGAGAATGACATCAAAGTGCTCGGGTATTTTGTCAATCAAATTGATCCAGTTGGGAACTGGCCATTGTTTGGTGTGCCAAACAGAGGCAGGGCAAATGCACACATATGGTTTTTCCCATTGCGCTCTGTGATAATCTTTTTCAGTAGGATACAACTTTGGCATTAATAATTCCTCATCAATAAGCTCAGCTAAAAGAGTTTGATTTCTCTCTATCTCATGCAGCATACTGTCCGGCTCGAAGCGATGAGCATATTTTCGATGATAAAAAAATGATAATGGATTTTTATCAAAACCAATAATCTGATCCGCACCGGATAAGACTGCAAACATACCGCTCGAGAAAAAACGCTGTAAGTTAATTACCAAATTGTATTTCTCTTTCTTAATCTGCCCCGTGAGTCTCCAAAAACTATTCCATTTGTCTTTTTTGTCAAAAAGGTAGACCTTACGAAGATGAGGATGGTTTTCAAAAAGGGATTGATTGCCTTTTTTCAACAAAAAATCAATGGTAATATTGGGATGTGCTTTCTTGAGTTTTTCAATAACAGGTGTAGCCAGAATTACGTCACCAAGAAAGGCAGTTTGAATAATCAGAGCTTTTTGCATGAATTTTACCTAAGTACCTCTCAGGTGAACGAATAAACTGAAAAAAAGTTATTATTATCTGGACTGATTCAAATCAAATGGTACGGGTAAGAAGTAATCACCCTCATCTTTAGAAAATACGGCAAGCGTTTTTCGATCATTTAAAAACTCTAGTTTATCGTTAATGATTCGGTAGTTGTTGGTCTGATTCATAGCTTCCACCAACAATTCTTCAAGTTGCATATCTTCACATGTCTTATTGGCAGTAAGTACCCTATCAAATTCTATCTTATTTCCATCCAGTTGGTATCTGCCGGCAATGGTGTTGCAGCCGGCAAACCCCATAGCTGCATCAGGCATTTCAGAGGTAAAAGAAAGGTAATTAGGCATCAAAGTATCAATTTGATAAGATTCAACACCATCAACACTTTCCAATAACCAACGCTGATTCATCAATAAATCCATTTGTTCTTCAGGATCAAGCGTAGGACTACAACCTATTAACTGAATAAAAGTGTAGATAAATAAAACGAACCCTATTGCTTTCATAATTTGAATATTTTTCAGAAAAAATCGTGCGCAAAGTTAGTCATTTGGTACTAACATTTAACATACAAATTGTTGGTTTATTTTTATCATGTGTTTTATGTTATTCCAAGGTGAATTTTAACCACAAAAACCAACTCAATCCAAAATGGGATTGCTAATATCATTTTTTTCTCTGAAATCAAAAATTGCAGGATTAAAATAATCAATTTGTAGAGATACCTCCAAAACTCATGTATTTGATTTCGAGGTATTCGTCTATACCGTATCGGCTCCCCTCTCTGCCTATTCCACTCTCCTTGATTCCGCCAAATGGAGTGGAGGCATCAGAAATGAATCCTGAGTTGATACCTGTCATGCCATATTCCAGTTGTTCTGCAGCAGTCCAGCAACGGGCGACGTCTTGACTGTACAGGTAGGCTGCCAAGCCATGATTGGTATTATTGGCCATTTTTATTACTTCATCAAAATCCTTGAAAACATAGAGAGCTGCTACCGGACCAAATATTTCTTCATGAAAAATATCCATTTTTTCAGAGCAGTTACCGAGGACTACCGGAGGATAGAATAATCCGGACTTTTCATTATTCGCATTGGAATTCAATATGTTAGCTCCTTTTTTCACAGCGTCAGCAATCAGTCGATCCAATTTATTACAAGCCCCTTCATTAATCATAGGACCGAGTTCCACCCCTTTTTCTGTGCCTCCGCCTATTCTCATTTTTTCTACTCTGCCTACCAATTCACTTGCAAATTTCTCATAGATTGTTTCGTGGACAAAAATCCTGTTTGCTGCAATACAAGCTTGACCGTTATTTCTGAATTTTGCTGTTCGCACTCCTTTTACAGCTTGCTTAATATGGGCATCCTCAAATACGATGAATGGTGCATTCCCGCCGAGTTCCAAAGAAATCTTTTTTATACTGTCGGATGCTGCTTTCATCAATTTCTTTCCAACTGGAGTAGAGCCGGTAAAGGAAATCTTTCTGACCCTTTTATTAGAAAAAATAATATCTGAGAAAAGCGGTGCATTTTTTGTGGTAACTACATTCAGCACTCCACTGGGGATTCCTGCTTTTTCTGCAAGTGCTGCGAGTGCCAGTGCAGAAAATGGAGTTTCCTCAGAAGGTTTTACAATCACCGTACAACCGGCAGCTAAGGCTGGCGCAACTTTTCTGGTAATCATCGCAGAGGGAAAGTTCCAGGGTGTAATGGCAGCTACCACTCCAACCGGCTGACGAATAGTTACAAATCTGGATTTTGAGGCAGGTGCAGGAATGGTCTCCCCGTAGGTTCTAAGCCCTTCAGCTGCAAACCACTCCACAAAAGAAGCAGCATATTGAATTTCCCCCTCAGCTTCATGTAGTGGCTTACCCTGTTCCCTAGTCATAATATCTGCCAGTTCCATTTTGTTTTTCCCTATCAATTCAAACCATTTTCTGAGTAAATTGCAGCGATCATATGCAGTTCTGTTTTTCCATGATTGCCATGCATTCCAAGCTGCATCAATAGCCATTTTAACTTCGGCTTCTGCGCAGTCACTGACCCTTTCAATGATTTCACCATTTGCTGGATTGATTACTTCAAATGTGGAATGATCAGATGCAGCAATCCATTTTCCATTGATAAAGGCCTGATTTTTAAGTAGTGGAGTCATTTTTAGTTTTTTATGGTTTGTTATGTCAACACACAAAAGACAAGGAGTGTTTTTATTGAAAGTAAAAGAGCAAAAAGTAGAGGTTTCTTTTTTGCAGCTAAAGAAAATGGTTATTTAGAAACCTGAAGCTGAGAATCGTACTATAATGACTAACTTTGCATTTCGTAAAGAAGGGAATTTTATAGAAAATCTATGGTAGAATACATCAGGCATCAACTAAGCAATGGCTTGGTAGTTTTGGTTCACAGAGATCCGCTTACCCCAATGGTAGTGACTAATGTCGTCTATAATGCGGGGTCCAAATTCGATCCTCCGCACATGACGGGAATGGCTCATCTACTTGAGCATCTGATGTTTGGAGGCAGTAAAAACGCGCCGAATTTTGATACCCCTCAGCAACTTGCAGGTGGGGAAAACAACGCCTATACCAATGCTGATATAACCAATTATTTTCAGGTTTTACCGGGAAAAAATCTTGAGGTTGCATTGTGGTTGGAGTCTGATCGAATGAGTTTTTTGAATCTGGACCAAAAGACTTTTGATATACAGAAGGCGGTGGTCTTGGAGGAGTATAATGAAACCTGCCTCAATGAACCCTACGGTGATGTATGGCACTATATTCACCACCTTGCCTACAAAAATTATCCATATAAATGGCCAACTATAGGATTGACCCCTGAACATATTGCAGGTATTGGTCTCGATGAGGTAAAGCGTTTTTACAAAAGTCGTTACAGACCCGAAAATGCTGTACTTTCAATAGCCGGGAATGTCGATGAAGACAAAGCCCTCAAAGCGGTAGAAAAGTGGTTTGGCGATCTCAAATCCGAAGGGGAAAGCTCAGTGAACCTAGGAACAGAACCTAAGCAAATGGAAATCAGGCGTAAGGAAATTTTATCAATGGTGCCACACCCAGCTGTCTATATGGCCTTTCATATTCCAGACAAAGTAAACCAGCGTTTTCCAACCATTGATCTGCTTTCGGATTTGCTGGGACTCGGCAGATCGTGTCGTTTAAATGAAATACTGGTAGAAGAAAAAGAAATCTTTTCTGCTGTGGATGCCTATGTAAATGGTGCCAATGATATGGGATTGTTCATTATTGAGGGTAAGTTGAATGAGGGTTTTAGTTCAAAGCAGGGGGAACAGGCCATATGGGAGGTCTTGGAAGAGGTGAAAAAAGAAAAAGTGATGCCCTCTGAAATTGAAAAGTTACAGAATACATTTGCTACCGCACATGCTTTTTCCTGCACAAGTAGTTTGCACAAAGCTATGAATCTTGCGCATTACGAAAATTTAGGAGATGCCAATCTGTTTAATACCGAAATAGAAGAATACATGAGGGTACATGAAGAAGACTTAAAAAGAGAAGCTAAGACTATTTTCAGACCTAACAATGCTTCTATCGTCACTTATGAGCCTGCAAAATTAAAGAGGGTGAATCACAAGTTTCACCCTCTTTAACCCATTTATAATCAAAATGAAAACTATTTCGCAGCCTCGTATCTTCTCGTCACCTCATTCCAGTTAATAACATTGAAAAAGGCATTGATATAATCAGGGCGTCTGTTCTGATAATTTAGATAATAGGCGTGTTCCCAAACATCCAAACCTAATATTGGAGTTCCTTTAACTTCGGATATATCCATTAGTGGATTGTCCTGATTTGGAGAACTCGTTACTCTTAATTGCCCATTTTTATCCACGATGAGCCAAGCCCATCCAGAACCAAATCTTGTGGCGGCAGCTTTAGAGAACTCATCCTTGAAGTTGTCAAATGATCCAAATGCCGAATTAATCGCATCAGCAAGAGTCCCAGATGGATTACCACCACCATTGGGAGACATTATTTCCCAAAACAAAGAGTGGTTATAGTACCCACCACCGTTGTTTCTTACTGCTCCTGAATGTTTGGAGATCTGTGATAAAATATCTTCAATAGACATGGACTCTAATGCAGTTCCCTCAATAGCTCCATTGAGATTATTGGTGTAACCTGCATGGTGCTTACCATGGTGAATTTGCATTGTTTTTTCATCGATATGTGGCTCCAAAGCATTGTGTGCATAAGGAAGCTCAGGTAATTTAAAAGCCATAATATGATTTTTTAGTGGTTAAAAATAGAATTTGATATCTTAACAAGGAGATTGCTCCATTGTTTCTGAAATTAAACTCAATCTATTTCTGAAATAAAATTTAATCTGTAATTAATTCGAAAGAAAGAGTCTTTGGAATAAATAAATGGATTAAAATCAGAAAAAAGCTCAAAAAGCGACACCATTTAACAGTATTGATCGTAAGCTGCCATAAGATTTTGAGCAATTAGGTCAGCCGGCTTACCCTCAATGTGGTGTCGTTCAAGCATGTGAACCAATTTTCCGTTTTTGAAAAGTGCAATACTAGGCGAAGATGGGGGATAAGGTAACATAAAATCCCTTGCCACTTGAGTTGCTTCGCGATCTACTCCTGCAAATACGGTGTACAACTCCGCCGGAGCTTTGTCGTGTTGAAGTGACATTTTAGCTCCCGGGCGGGCATTCGCTGCCGCACATCCACATACTGAGTTGACCACCAACAAAAGTGGTTCGTCTGAATTTGCAATTAAATTTTTTACTTCCTGCCCTGACTTTAGGGCTATAAATCCATGGTCAGTCAAATCTCTTGCCATGGGTGCTACTAATTCTGGAGGATACATAGTTTTATAATTTTTGTAATAATAAAGTATTACAAAAATGGAGGGTTTTAGTTTAGGCTAAGTCAACTGTTTTTTTAAAAATAATAACCCAGTCCCAGTAGAATGCTACGACTGTTAATGGTTACATCATCATCAAAACGTTCTAAGTTGGCCAAACCATAATTGTAGCGGGCATCCAATACAAAATTCCCAAACCGGACTCCTAACCCTGCACCTACTCCATAATCAGCTCTTCGCCATCCTATATTTCGGTTTTTTACAGAAGCATCAATCTCTACTGAAGCTGAGGGAGTAATGGTTTCTCCCTCTACCAAAACATCCATTCCATAGCTAAAAAATGGACTTAGTCCGAGATACAAACCACCCGATTCACCAAGCCGGACTATATCGTAGCGTGTCATCACCGCTAACAGCAATGAATTCTGCTTAAAGTCTGCTTGCCACCTAACTTCCTGAATGGGTAAAAACTCATCCTTATAAACTCCATTTTGCACAAAAAGCAGTTCGGGTTGAAGTGCAAATCGGTCTGTTACATTTATCTCTACCATGATACCTGCACTAAACCCGAGTAAAGAGGATGTTTCAACATTGTCATCGGGATCTATATGTTGATCTGAAAGTGCAATACCGGCTCGCACTCCCAATTGCGCAGAAACAGTACCTGCAACAAGGAAAAAAATCAAAGAAAAAAAAGTTAATTTAAGCGAGTTCATACCATTGAATTTTGAGTAAAGAAAACCACAATTTGGATCTTAAGTCTTTTTGTGGCCAATTTAGCCACTAAGTTATGCATTTTTTTTTGTTATAAAGTAGCAATCTTCGACCTTTTGATTATGGCTCATTTTTAGCATTCTATTGAATTAATTAGATTATTAGTTAAAGTTGGTAATTTTAGTTTTAAGAGTTTTAAAACTCTTATTCATTCGTTATCAATCCCCAATTGAATTATTTTCCCTTATCAAACGATTGGCTTTTCGGTAAAAACGGAAGTTCAGGAGTATGGCAGCCATGGTAAGACCACCCGCTAATCCATACCATATTCCGGGTGCACCTAAATCCAAAAAGATTCCCAGGAACCAAGCCAAAGGCAGCGCCACCAACCAATAAGCGAAAAAAGTAAGCATAGTGGGTATTTTTACATCTTTGATTCCCCTCAAGGCTCCAAGTGCAAAAACCTGAAGTCCGTCAGACAATTGAAACAGCACGGCAATCATTATCAATACTGAACTTAACTGTATTACCTCAATATCCGTACTGAAAAGAGACGGCAGAAAAAATCTTCCCAAATACAAGATAGCTCCACAGAATACCATCCATGCCACTGTCATCACGAATAAGCTGTTGGCTGCCATTTTTAAGTTTCTATAATTGCGCTCACCAAGCTGGTTACCTACTCTTACTACAGCAGCAGCACCTATTCCTGTAGCCACTATATAACTAACTGAAGCCAGACTTATGGCGATCTGATGTGAAGCTAAAGCCGTTGCGCTGATCCATCCTGCAAGAATAGCTGCCAAAGCAAATGAAGTGGACTCAAAGACATATTGAAGACCTGTGGGTATGCCAAGGGAAAGTATTTTTCTCATGCGGAAACGATCAATTAGCTTAGGGCTCAAATTGATATCGAGAAATTGAAATTTTTTATCTTTCAGTACATAATACCCCATCCAGCCCATCATCAAAACTCTTGCAATCAAGGTAGCCAATGCTGCTCCGTAAATTCCCAGCTGTGGAAAACCAAGCAATCCGTATATGAGGAGGGCATTTAGGATGATATTCAAACCGTTGCACACCAGCGTAATGTACATTGCTCGTTTGGTATCTGACAAGCCCTCAGCCAACATCCTGAATGACTGAAAACACATCAACGGAAGAAAGGAAAACACTATAATGAGGAAATAGGATTGTGCCATGGGAACGATAGCAGGGTCTTGCCCCATGAATGAAAACAGCGGAGCGAGTCCCAGCATTACCAGCATGAGAAGTACTCCTGATAAAAAACAAAGCCAGAAACCATCCCTGAGTAATGCGCCAATTTCTCCGGTATTCTTTCTACCGTCTGCCTCAGCTATCAATGGCGTCATGCCATAGGACAAACCCATGCCAAATACCATAAATACCAGGAAAATACTATGTCCGAAAGCTACTGCTGCCAACTCCTCTGTACCCAATCTCCCCACCATGAGACTATCGGCTACACCTACAGCCACCTGTCCCAATTGACTGATCATAATGGGTAGTGCCAAATGAATATTTTTCTTAAAGTGAAGTTTATAGGACACCAGCTTTT
>RECS01000113.1 GCA_007693915.1 Saprospirales bacterium
AGGAATTGTAGCCCAATTTTGAGGATAACAAATTTCGAGCATTTTCAATTATAGCTGACAGTTTGGCTTTGCAGTAGAAATTTTGTGAATAACCCGGGTTAAATCTAAATGAATCTAACCGCCCGTATGTACAATGGGTTTTAGAAGAAACCAAGTTTTGACTTACTGTAAGAAATAAGCATATTCTTGGTTTGACGGTAATGGTTGAGCATCATTAAGTGATTTTCTCTACCGAAGCCTGATTTTTTATACCCCCCAAATGGCGCATGGGCAGGGTATGCGTGATAATTGTTTACCCAAACTCTACCTGCTTTGATGGCTCTCGGAATCTGATAAATTTCGTGCGCATCCCTTGTCCAAAGACCTGCACCCAGACCATAAAGCGTATCATTACTAATTTCTATTGCCTCTTCAGCATCCTTGAAGGTAGTTACAGCCGTTACAGGTCCGAAGATTTCTTCCTGAAAAATACGCATCTTATTGTGTCCCTTAAAGATGGTAGGTCTAATATAATAACCTCCACTCAATTCGCCTTGAAGTTTTGCAGCTTCGCCACCGCACAATACTTCAGCACCCTCCTGACGACCTATGTCGAGGTAAGAGAGAATTTTTTCATATTGGTCATTGGAGGCCTGAGCACCCATCATGGTATCCGATGCCAAAGGGTGGCCCATTACAATAGCATTGGTCCGGTCGATCACCCTTTCCATGAAGCGGTCATAAATATCTTCATGGACTAAAATCCTACTTGGGCAAGTACAGACTTCCCCCTGATTTAGAGCAAATAGCACGGCACCCTCCACACATTTGTCAAAGAAATCATCATCTGCATCACCTACTGACTTCATAAATACGTTGGGGGACTTCCCTCCAAGTTCCATAGTCACTGGGATTAGGTTTTGACTGGCGTATTGCATAATCAGCCTACCTGTGGTAGTTTCTCCAGTAAAAGCGACTTTTGCCACCCTTGGGGAAGTAGCCAATGGTTTGCCGGCTTCTACTCCGAATCCAGTCACTACATTCAATACTCCCGGTGGCAATATATCCTGGATTAATTCCATCAGTACCATAATGCTTGTAGGTGTTTGTTCTGCCGGTTTTACCACTGTGCAGCAGCCCGCAGCAAGAGCCGGAGCAATTTTCCAGGTAGCCATCAGCAATGGGAAATTCCACGGAATAATTTGCCCCACAACGCCTAATGGCTCCTGAAGCGAAATACTTACCGTATTGGCATCATGTTCTGAAATTACACTCTCATCAGCCCTGATTACACCGGCAAAATACCTGAAGTGATCAACGCATAGCGGCAGATCGGCAGCTCTTGTTTCGCGGATAGCCTTTCCATTATCTATGGTTTCTACACGAGCCAGCATTTCCAGGTTTTCCTCAATAACGTTAGCAATTTTGTTGAGCATGTTGCTGCGTTCAGCTGCTGAGGTGGATGACCATGCAGGAAAAGCAGCATGAGCTGCATCAAGTGCCTTTTCAATGTCTTCGGCATTTCCTCTTGCTGCTTTGGAAAAAACTTTTCCATCTATGGGAGATATATTGTCAAAATATTCTCCGGAGGAAGGTGCAACCCATTTGCCACCTATGTAGTGATCGTATTTTTCTGCGATCGTGGGTCTTTCAACCGCTTGTGTTTGGTTTAAAGTTAAAACAGTCATAATTCATTCATTTTTGATTCGCTGCAAATATCTTTTATGTAAACTTTTAAAAATATCATTATCTTAGCAAATAATCATACGATCTTACCATTTGAAAAATATTTTATTTTGAGTAGTTCGGTTCCATGGCGGTCAGAAAAAGATTTAAAATCCCTGGTAGAAAACAGGGTTATCTTTGGTTTTGAAAATTGCGAACTCAATATTTTTGAAACACATCAGGAGGCAGAAGACGTACATCTGACCTTCAACAGCTTTGTACTTACAGCCATGTTGAAAGGAAAAAAAAATATGGCCTTGGGCAACACATCCTTTTTTGATTATTTGCCCGGAGAAATGGTAATTGTTCAGCCAGAAGAGGTGATGAGAATTAATTTCCCAACAGCCACTATGGATGACCCCACCCAATGTATTGCTCTTAGTATTTCTGAAGAATCTATCAAAGAGACTTTTGAAATGATGAATGAAAAATATCCTAGATTGATGTCCGGCAATAAGTGGGAACTGGATAAATCATTTTTTCATCTCCTAGGTGGGGATGATTTAAATAAGATAGTGAATCGCTTTATCCATCTGGCGATATCTGATGATTCCGGCGAGAAGGATGTTATTGCCACTTTTACTTTAAAGGAGATGCTCATCCGACTCTCGCAGACTCAAGCAAGATATGTACTTGAATCTTCGCTTAATTCCAGAAAGGATTCCAATCCTTTGTTTCATGTGGTGAATTATATAAAGACCAATATTACTGAAAAATTCAGCCTGGATGGGCTGAGTAAAATGGCTTGTTTGAGCCCAACTCACTTTAGCCGTCTTTTTAAGTTGGAGACTGGCATGACACTCACTGAATTCATTCAATACGAGAGACTGAAAAAAGCAAAAAAGCTTCTCATCGCTTCCACTTTTTCTGTTAGGGAAATAGCTTTCAGAACGGGATTTACAGACGTCAATTTTTTCAATCGCGTGTTTAAACGAGAACTGGGAGTGACCCCGACTGTATTTCGCTTAAGTAAGGAGTGAGGTTTTTATCACGCAATACTCATAACCTTCTGGGCTTGATCAGAATTATGGATAACGCCAGCTCAATAACCACATTTCGACTGCGCTCTGTGCGAAGCAGGGCTAGAGATTTGAGGTTGACAGTGTATTAATGCAAAAATAACGTCGACCATTTTTTGACAATGTTCAAAAATAGTTTTTTTGTTATTCTTGAGTGATATTAGATCTTGTGGTTTGGTAAAGCATCAACAAAATAGTTCTTGCAAAGGCGCGAATGTCGCAAAGCAAAGTTCACTAAGCAGTGGGCATGGCTAAGAAATAATAGTAGAATTAAAATTCCCTGACAAGGAGATTTTAACTGTCTATTTCCAAAGACCTTATTGAGTGATGGATTTCTTTTGGAAGGGCTCGAAATGACTCAACTAAATTAGCTCTCATGATTTGGGTTTACAACTTTGTTATAACTTATATCCAAAATGTGGAAAACTCAAAGTTAAAAAAAATCGCAATTAGGTTTTCTCCCATGGCTGATTAATAATTACCACCCCTTATTTCTTCGGCCCTGTCCTTAATGACATCTACTACCTGAGGATCCAATAGAGTTGACGTATCTCCAAGGTTGGAGGTATCTCCTTCTGCAATTTTTCTCAAAATTCTCCTCATGATTTTGCCGGACCTTGTCTTGGGCAGACCTGGTGTAAATTGAACGACCTCAGGTTTGGCGATTTTTCCGATTTCATTTACTACAGACTGTATGATTTCAGCTCTTAATGATTCGGGATCTTCTATCTGCTCTTTTAAGGTCACGTAGGCATAGATGGCCTGACCTTTTATCTCATGCGGGAAGCCCACTACTGCCGATTCAGCTACTTTATTATTGGTGTTGATGGCATTTTCAATTTCTGCCGTACCAAAACGATGGCCTGAAACATTAATGACATCATCCACCCTTCCAATAATGCGGTACATGCCATTTTTATCCCTTTTGGCACCATCACCGGTAAAATAGTAGCCTTTGTAATGAGAAAAATAAGTCAATTTACATCTCTCGTGATCGCCGTAAGTTGTCCGTAAAATTGAAGGCCATGGAAATTTCACGCAGAGATAACCCTCCTTTTCATTTTCTGTTATTTCCTTTCCATCTGCATCTAAAAGTACCGGTTGTATCCCGGGCAAAGGGTAGCCGGCATGGCTCGCTCTCATTGGAGAATGCATACCTAGCCCACTAATCATGATCCCTCCGGTTTCAGTTTGCCACCAGGTATCTACTATTGGGCATCTGCTTTTTCCTACCAACTGATAATACCAGTTCCAGGCTTCCTCGTTTATGGGTTCTCCTACGGTGCCCAAAACCTTTAGCGAATCTAGGCTGTAACTCAATAGGTGATCTTCTCCATGAGCCATTAAAGCTCTGATGGCTGTTGGGGCGGTATAAAACTGATTTACCCCATGCTTATCACAAACCTGCCAGAATCTACCCGGACTCGGGAAAGTGGGTATCCCTTCAAACATCATAGTAGTTGCTCCATTCAACAATGGCCCGTAAACGATGTAGGTATGACCGGTAATCCAACCGATGTCGGCTGTACACCAGTAAACATCAGATTCCTGGTACTGGAAGACATTTTTGAAGGAATATCCCGCGTATACCATATAACCTCCACAGCTATGAACGACCCCTTTGGGTTTTCCGGTAGAACCTGATGTGTATAATATAAACAACATGTCCTCCGCGTCCATCTCTTCTGCAGGGCATATTTTTCCTACGGTCTCTATTTCTTCATGCAACCATAAGTCTCTTCCTTCTTCCATATTTACATCCCAGTTGGTGCGCTCCGATACGATTACTTTTTCCACTGAGTTACATTGCTTTAGTGCCTCGTCCACTATTCTTTTTACCGGAATTTCTTTAGTTCCCCGGAAGAGACCATCACTGGTTAGGACGAATTTTGCGCTTGCATCATTGATTCTGTCTGCTAGTGCACTTGCGCTAAAACCGGCAAAAACTACTGAATGTACTGCACCAATACGAGCACAGGCAAGGGTAGCAATGGCGAGATCGGGTATCATGGGCATATATAAGGCTATGCGATCTCCTTTTTTCGCACCGTGTTTTTTGAGCACATTGGCATATTGACAAACTTTTTCATGAAGTTCCCGATAGGTGAGTCTGACTACCCGTTCTTTGGGGTCATTGGGTTCCCAAATGATGGCCAGTTTGTTTCCCCTTTCCTTAAGGTGTCGATCCAGACAGTTTTCTGTTATGTTTAATTTGGCATTGGTAAACCAGTTGATGTCGGGGTCATCAAAATTCCAGTTAACGACCTCATCCCACTTTTTTCTCCATTGATAATGATCAGCAATTTCAGCCCAAAAACCCTCAGGGTCTTCTACGCTTTTTTGATAGGTTTTCTTGTAATCTTCAATCGACTTAATTCTAAAATCCATGTTTATCTTTTTTACTGATCATCATAGTTTTTGGTCTACTGTGATTGATCAATTCTTAAAACAATCTTTTTTGCAATGACCGATATGTAGATCTGCAATAAATTCAAAGATATTGTTTCTTCGATAAAAATGGAAAAACAGATGGAAAATTATGTAAAATTTGTTATCACAACATACACCTTTTGGAAAAAATCAGACCCAATAGGTCTTAATCCAGAAAAGGATATCGCTCCTTCTCATAATGGCATAAACTATCAGACCAATGAATACGAACAATATGGTCACCTTGAAGTTGCGGCTGTCTCTCTTGTAGCGTTCCCTTCTGCTCAACCGTCGATGTTTAGATGAAAAAGACATATGGTCGTTGTTTTATAATGCGGAATGTAAATAGATGAAAATTAGTTCCGTAAAATGAGCCGCAAAGGTAGACAGAAAAAGTAATTTGGTGTATTGGTTTATTGAGAATTTGCTTATGTATTTGGTTTTTATAAACACATAGGAGAATTTATCAAACCAAAGGCATGACATGAGGCAGCTAGATTTTCATTTTTATTTTCTATACACTTTTTATCTAAAAAAAATGTATACTGATCTGATTTTATGATTTTTATCTTTAGGGTTTTTATAACTTGGGGTTGAATTTCTAAAATTTTAGACGATGAAAGATTTATTTTATACGGCAAGGGTCGGATTGGTGGCAATGATTCTATGTTTTTTAGTGTAACCCATATTTACCCAAAATCCCAAGGGTAGTTGGAAAGGGGTACTAAAGGTGATGGGACAGGAAATCCGATTGGTTTTTCATTTTGAAGGGGAAGGTGAAAGTCGGAAGGCTACCATGGACAGCCCTGATCAGGGAGTCAATGGAATTGGCGTAGATGAAGTAAGAGTCAATAATAGTGAAATTGAGTTGAAAATTTTCGCAGCTGGAATCACTTATTCCGGTCAAATCAAAGTTAACGAAATTGTTGGCACTTTCAAACAAAGTGGTTTGGAATTGCCATTGAAGTTGGAAAAAATGTCAGAAGGGGAGGAAGTTACTAAGATTGAAGGGAAAATCAAAGTGCGTCCTCAGGATCCCGAACAACCTATTCCCTATAAAGAGGAAATCCTCGGATTTTATAATCGAGATGAAGATATTCGGCTTGAGGGTACATTGACTATCCCTGAAGGGGAGGGTCCTTTTCCACTTGTTGTATTGATAACGGGAAGTGGTCCTCATGACAGGAATTCGGAGATATTAGGACACCGACCATTTCTTGTAATAGCCGATTATTTGAGTCGCCATGGAATAGCTGTATTTCGTTATGATGAGCGCGGTGTGGGTGTATCTGAGGGGGATTTTTCAAAAGCGACCACTGCTGATTTTGCGGCAGATGCCAAAGCTGCTATAGAGATGCTTAATGAGCACCCGGCCATTTATGCCAATAAGCCGGAATCGCAGGTCATAGTGAAGGTGGATTGGTGGCACCCATGGTAGCCGTTAGAACAGATGCTGTGAACTTTTTGATAATGATGGCGGCAAGTGGTGTCAGAGGTGATCAATTGTTGTTGGAGCAAAAAAAACAAATTGAACTTCAAATGGGTTTTGATTCCTCCATGGTGATGGAGTCTCTTGCTTATTTTGGAAATGCATATCAGTTGATTGTGGAGGGCAAACTGGAGGGAACTGAGCTAAAAGAGGCTGTGGGCGAAGCATTAAGGCCCGTACTTGGACCTAATGTGCCAGAAGCTCAATTTGAGGCATTAATTTCTCAATTGCTCAACCCATGGATGGTGTTTTTCATGCGTCATGATCCTGCTTCGGTACTCAAGCAAGTCCAATGTCCAGTTTTGGCATTTAATGGTGATTTGGATCTGCAGGTATCGGCTGAGATCAACTTACCCGCAATCGAGCAGGCTCTGATTGAGAGCGGAAATGAACAGGTAAAAACTTATGTATTTAAGGAACTGAATCACCTTTTTCAAACTGCTCAAACCGGATTACCTGCTGAGTACGAATCTATAGAAGAGACCTTTGCTCCCAAAGTGCTGGAACTGATGGTAGAGTGGATTATGGGTTTGGAGTAAGATGCTAAATTTGTTGTGGAAGGATACGGTTCCAGATTCGGTGGTATTTTGATTGTTTTTCAGAAGATATGGAGAGAATTAACAGAATCAATAGTAACTGGGACGTTTATCGGTGTGTTTTAACACCTATGGGTTAGTGTTAATTATAGCCGTACAAAATAAATTTTTAGAGAACAAAAACGGTACTCTAAACCAAATATTTGAGTTGGAAAAGTAGGTTATTCTTAAATGAATCCTGTATTTAATTTATCGAATGCATGGAGTCCTTCTAAGAACTGTGTATTGAGTCTTATTTTTTCTGCCGGATTGGAGCAGCAGCAGAGAAAATTTTTAAATCACACCCAATCAGGGCTCTTAGCTTTGTCTCAAGATTTAACCCTAAAGCTTCCTCTACCCTTTCATGATCATAATTCCATTTTTTGGCAGTACCTACCCAATAGCGTTTTCCGCCCTCAGGAACGATACTGAGACCGGCATTGATCATATACGGAAATTTTTCAACCCGTATACAACTGTAAGTGCCTGCCCTTTACTCGGCTAGATAGGAATAAAACTGAAGAATAGGTTATTGACGGTTTTAGCACCTTCGCAGAAAATAATTTCTTAGTCTAGAGTCCTTTAAAAATACAATGCTCCGCATTAATCTCAAGCACTGAACAATTAAACTCTTCTTCAATAAATAATTCTTCTGATTTAAGTAATTTCTGTAAGAAGTAATTAACTCCTTCATATTCAACTTGAACGAAGACTTTATCACAACCGGATTTCCTTTTTAAGACCTCTAAAAGTGCACCAACATGAAGAAGCTCACTCAATTGAGCTACAAAATCAGCACCCTCTTTTCTCTCCTCCAACTTTTTCACTTCATTGTCATTTTTTTAAATCCTGATCATAGGAAGGTGTTGCACAAACCGAAATTTCAATATATCTTCCAATTTAGCATAAACCTGAAGGGCTTTGCTTCTTAAATTTTTGAAATCCGGTTTTAATATAAACCTCCTACCTGTGCTCGGATGGACCACTCCCGCTGCCATTGAAGAAGAAATATTCTGATGCCCTTTATCTATAAGCCGGACTTTTTTTCCTTTTTATATCAATTCATGTGCAACCAAGGTTCCAGCTATCCTCTGCTCTAATATTAAATAATCAGCATCCACCATTTGAAAAAAAACCTGGTATGGAAGACCATTATTGGGATAAACTGCATTCCAATGCTTTTTATTCATGTGATAACCCGGAGTCACCGCTTCAGGGTGTTTTTCCCTATTGGTAATATTATCTTCAGGTTTTCCTTCTTAATTGACGGAAAACTCAGTAGGATCTATTATTGGTAAGCGAAAAAATCTTGGTGCCAATTCCAAAGGCAAGTACAGACTCATCGAATGGCAGGTCTTCGATTACTCCTATTTTGTCAATAACATAATCTCGAAAGATACTATATTCATGATGCATAGTTAAAAAGGAAAATAGATGTTTTGAAAAGGAGGGTAAAATTAATTATTTTCGTAATCCAAAAGATCCCCGTAGTTCAAGGGATAGAATAGAAGTTTCCTAAACTTTAGATTCAGGTTCGAGAGGGGCTAGCAATATCTAACTTTTCTACTACCGTATAAGAAAAATCTGTTTTTCATACTGTGCCTCACCATCTGAAATCTGAAAAAGATATATTCCCGAAGGTAATTCGGATAAATTAATTACGGTGTAATGACTGTAAAGGTCTTGCTTACGAATTGGTTTTCCTGAATTATCTATTATCATAAGAGAAAAATGCTTTTCCATTAACGAATGATCATTTTCACCTATATTGATAATAATTTCAGAAGCTGTTGGATTGGGATAAAGACTCAAATTGAGTTTGGTATCGATAGAACTTTTAAGATTAGTAATAATGCTAAATGAGGCATGTATTTCATGATTATTAGTAACTCTTTCAAAGAGAAATTCAGAAAGTGGTCCAACATTAAGACCATCTACAAGTAACTCATCAATCTCATAATCATCATCTGGAAGAATAATAAACAATATTGAATCATTTTCGAATACACTAATGGATCCTGAGGGTTCTATTATTCCACCATCTCCATGAGTAGCAATAATGCTCAAAGTATTCCTTAGAGTAGTAAAAGTCAGTGTATTACCATAAGAGGTTCCAATTTCGTTAGTAGCATAAGCACGGACATAATACGCTACATCTGGCTCCAACTGCTGTAGTTCTGAAATAAAACTACCAATACCTGTTCCGTCTTCTGTTATGCCAATAGCACTGGTCAAATCCGGTTGTCCTGAGTTATTCCAAACTACACCTCTATTTTGAATGGGAGAGCCTCCATCATGCGAGATAACCCCTCCACTTGTAGCAGTTGCCTGACTAATATTACTTATTTCTGAGGTTACTACTTCGGGAAGTCCCATTACAAAATCAACCTCAAAAGATTTTTCTCTAACATCCACCCAAACATCAGTTCCTCCAGCTTCAATGGTATTTATCAAGGCTTCCAGCCAATAGGAGTCTGCTATACCAATAGGTGCACTTCTCATAAATCCTGAAAGTCGGGATGCCTCTGAATTAAGCACCCATCTTTCCACCGGAAAAAACATTCCAAAGGACTCACTCGGAAAACCAATACCCTCATCACCTGTCCACCTACTAAAATAAGGAGCTTGTCTTAACCACCATAAGGGAAATCTTTCTAAACCAAACTGATGCCTTTCCACTACCGACTCAAATACATGATCCTTTATAAACCTTCCAATTTCAGGGCTCATGTTCAGAAAAATATACCCTCGATATATAAATTGATCTTTTCTTTGCGTGTATTCCTCTCCATATGGAGCATCCCATCCTGATGTACCAAAAGCAGCAATTTGATCAATATTATCTATATTAATTGCATTATCGAGTAAATTAACAAGCCTGTTTCTGGCACTTTGTATGGTAGCATCGTCACCAAAAATATTTGCAAGCCGAGCCATACCAATATGGGCTGAAAGAGTTCCATACATATCCCCTCTATCAGAGCCCGCAAGTGCCTTTTGCTGATAAAAATTACGAATATCTTCATAATGAGGTGCTATAGACAATGTATCATGAGTTCTATAGATATAGGACCAAACTGCATATACATTCTGAATAGTGGGTCGGAAACGCTGATAATTATTTCCCTCTCCCCATAAAACTTCTGACTCATAGGGTTCGCGGTTTTTTCCGGCAACTTCAGATAGTAAATTCATTGACCAAGGGCGGTGAATGGGGTCATTCAGAAGTTCTGCTACCATTGGTCTTATCGTATTCTTTTGGTCTTCTCTCAAATAAGGATAAGCATCTGCAATAGTTTGTAAAATCCTACTAGGCTCTTTATAAAGAAAATAATGCTCTGTCAGCTGATCATGGTATCTACAAGGTAGTGGCCTAAAAAATAAGTCTCCTGATTCTATAATGTTGTCAAAATGCGATCTTAGTTCGTTTACTAATTCATTATTTAGAACCAATTCTTCTTGTAAAGGATATTCCCATAAGTATTTGTCGACATCGATTTGAGAAAAAAATGTGGTACAAAAAAAATAAAACGAAAAAAAAACGAGAATACTTTTCATTTTCATTTGGGTTTTAGGGTTCGTAGGACTCAATAGCAACAATAGCAAACTCTTCCGAAATAAAAACATATTTTCCAGCCAAAGCCGGTGCCATCCTTCCGGCTGTCCGTTGTTGCGTAATTATGTATGGCACATCAAAATAAAAGTCTTGGAGATTAGTCTGTCTGTAGCAAAAATGTGCTTCAGAAAAATCACCTCCATCATTTTGACAGGTGGTTACCTGAACAGCTTCATATTCACTAGTCCTAAGATTTAGCGCATGGGTACCACGAAAATTTTGCCTCATCCATAAATAATCTCCACCCACGCTTAGACCATACAAGTTATCTGTTTCAATTTGCCAGATATTGGCTAGTTGGCCATTATCAATAATAACTCTATAACCTGTCTCCGGATCTATACCTGCAATATCAATAGTAAAATCTGTACCGAAAATAGGTGACTCAACAGTGATATATGGAAACTTGGTTTTCCACCATCTGAGAATTCGCCCTTCATTATCAATAACAGGAGAGGGGGACGGATAACCAACTCCATCAACCGGACCTGCCGGTATTAAAAACCGGTTTTGAAGCGTTTCAGTGTCTAACGCAAAAACATGTTGCCAATCCTGTGAAGCATCAGACCAACGACCATTGTTATCATCCCCTTGTAACCATCTTTTAATAAACTCCTCCTCTTCCTCTAAACTATTTGCATCTGCAAGGACTTCATCCATGACATATTCACTACCTGCCATAGGGATAGCCATGGTTGTTACATATAAAGTTCCCTCATAGAGCACCGGATGACACAACCTGAAACTCTGACCAATTACCTTTTCCCGGGCTTGAATATTCCCATTAGTAATATCTAATGCGTAAACATTCATGTCCTCTGCAGGTATATATATAAAGTCTTCTGATGCTGCGATTCCACCAACTATCGGTACATCTAAGTTTGCGACCCAGTTAATTAACCCTAAAGTATCAATCTTGTAAACATTTCCTTTATGATTGGTAACTATCAGGGAATTTTCAACAACTAATGGTGCTGTTGTCATTGCTCCCCGAGTATCAACTACCCATGACCTATCACCTGTAAGTGTATCTAGAGCATATACATGTCCATTAACTGTTGTAAAAATCACCAAATTATTAAGGACTGCAGCACTGACTATGCATGGAGCACCTAGGTCATTAGCCCAAAGTGTCGTACCATCATTAATATCTAAAGCGTAAGCGTTGCCCTCCATAGTAGAGAAATAGAGTCTCTCTCCTTTAATTACAGGTTGAACACTACCGGAAATAGTAAAGCCTACAGAGTCAGGAATAGGAAATGAATATCCCGGGCGACTTGTCAAATCATCGGACCATCCATCCTCGCTTTCCATATTGCGAAGAGTAAGATCAGGTCCAACCCAAATCCATCGAGGTCGATAAGGTGGAGGCAAATTAATATGGCTTCTTCCGTGCCTTTTACTATTTTGCTGGAATTGCGGCCAGTCTGTTATATTCACAGGTTCTTCCTGCAGTTCAATATTGAACGTTTTAAAGGCAAGATCACGTATTAAGTCTTCAACCTCAATCACTAAAACACCATCATTGGAAATTTGAACCGTATCCGTAAACAAAGCAACTGTATCTCCTGTCCACGGCCTCCAATATTCAACAATTGTCGAGCCTGCTGAAAGATCATGAATCTCCAAAACCTCGCTCTGTGGTGTTGGCACGCCATGGTTTAAAACTCTTTTCCATGTATGATCTCGATTTTGAATCCAAAAGTGGCTTGCTCTACCTTCAAATCCGATTTGTCCCCAAATCCGCAACTTATCATTAGTGTTACTTACATTAATTGGCTTATAATTCCCCCGGTGTAATTCAATCTCCTTCATAAAAGCCTGATAAGTGGAGTACCTAAAATAAAGGTCATTGCTCCTTATATTATCAGCATTCCATATTAAACCGGAAACTCCACCATGGTTAATATGACCCCAGATAAAATTATGCAACCAAATACCTGAAGTATCTAAAGTAAGCATTGGATCAGGATCCTGACTACCAGGCACATCCAAATCTGTCTCTCCCCAAATAACCGGTTTATTCCTTAATTCATCAGTTCCAACCGTGACAGAGTAGGCGTATACAGCTGCAGCAGCATCGTTTTTCAAATCTTCCCTATTATAAAATATCCCATCAATAGTAATCGTATCAATCCAACCGGTAGTCATTATATAAGCGTGAATATCACCATAATCAGCCCTTGAATCACTCCAGTATTCAGGTTCCCAATTCGACCAAAAGGAAGTACTCACCATTCGATGAAAAGGTGAATTCGTTTGAAAAAACTCTGAAAGATGATTTAATAATTCAAAGTAAGAACGAGGGGCACCTTCGTTAACCAGTTCCCAGGAATGTACCGATGTGGCATAACCCCAACGAGCAATAAGATACCTCCAGTAATATTCATATAGCGTCCTAAGTGCTGAATCATCAGTCTGATCAAAATTTCCATGAGTAGAGCTCACAAAACCAGCTTTATCAATATGATTGCTAATGAAGTCTCCTTTTTCATGAATAACAATTTTATAGTAAACATCTTGATTATGAGCCTGATCTATTAAAAAATCAGCTTCTTTACTCTTAATGGGATCTAGATAAAGGTGTGAGTTGGCATTCCATTTTGACAAGATATTTGCTTTAAGGCCTCCATCAGGTTTGATTTCCTGCAGAGTCATTTGATCAAGAAATGCTTCTCCTGTACAATTTTCTAGAACCAAATAAATATAATCAAGTGTATGTTGTCCTGGTTGAGTTTCAATAATAGCAGTTAAATAGGACCAATCATTATTTCCTCGCATATAAGCCGAAATAGTTTGCCCAATATCTGGTTGAATGACCTCTTCTCCCAGCCAATCCCCATACTTAATAACTAATCCACCAGCGCCCTCTACATTTACTGTTTTTACCCTGGCAATAAGAAGGTAACTGCTATTTTCTTCAACCTGAATTGGGCCGTCCCAAAACCCTCTGAATATAGCAGGTGTATTTTCATTTTCTATAGGAGGACTTGCAATGCGGTAAGAAAATTGTCCATTTGCGTATTTTTGATTTGTTGTCAGGAGAGGAGGAGGCATATAGCCATTATTCTCCATAGGATGATGTGTAGCCCATGAAGACCAAGAATCAGAAAAAGGAGATTGAGATGAGAGCCAAAATCGACTAAAATTGATTCCATTATCTTTCCATAAATTAATTTCATTTACCATTTGGTCAGGATTAGAAGGATTGGTTCCGAAACCTAAAGGAAAAAAAAGGTGCCCATTGTCAAATTCAAAATAACGATTATCCGACGAGGAAACCTTTATGAAACCCTTAGCCGTAAAATCTTGTAATACCACAACAGAAGGACCGGGAAATTCTCTACGTCCTCCGGCATCTTCAGCAATAATAGTACTCGTCCACATTCCTTTATCTTTAAAAGCCATTCGGACCTGCCAATTGTATTCAGCAGTGGGTATAAGATAATTAGACTTTTGTTCATAATTCTGAGCGTAAAATGCAGGTTGAATTAGCGTTTTTTCCCCATTAGAAAAGACTACATCAACACTTACACCACTACCAGGATCTACTCCCGGAAAATTAAAATCATGATAAGGAAAAAATAAATTATCCGCAATTGTTGTCAGATCAAATTGAATATCAACTCTTTCATATTGAAGGACTGTAGTTTTCTTTACTTCAATATTTTGAACGATGGGACCATTATATCCGGCGGGAAAATAATCAACCCGAATTTCATCTTTAACAAATCCCCCAGCGCCATCAGCTGATTGAATCTGAATGATATTTAAACCTGGTTTCAGATAGATATCTTCAACAACAAAAATGGAATCTTCCGAGAGAATATGACCACTTTGCAAGGTTTTTTCATTTATCCAAAACAATTTTCCCTCCCCGCCGATAACTTCACCTGTCAGAGAAATACTATCCTGATCAGTTTGGAAGTTCATGCCATTGTAAACAGGGTCTGTGATTTTAATTTGGTGTGAATTATCCCCGATAGCTTCTATCTGAAAAACCCTGCTGTCAATTGCTCCACCATCATCTACAATAGTGATAATGAGTTCGTATTTACCTGAAAAAAAATAGGTATGGGAAAAGTGTGAACTTCCTGTATAAACTGCTCCGTCACCGGTTTTTATCACGTAATTCTCAATAACACCATCCGGATCGTGAGCTGAGATATGACCGTTTACATTAAAAGGTACTACACCCGATAGAGAATTTAAGTGGATTTCATCAATAACAGGTGGCTCATTAATATCACTCTCGTCAAATAGAGTTATTTCATCAAAACTAAAATCAACATCCCAGTCTGATCCCCCAAAAAATCCAATCTGAATTCGAATTTGGTCATTGATGGGAGTAAAACTAATAATCTCATTAAACCAAATACCTCTTGGTCTATTATCTATGGTATAAAAGTCTGAAACATACCACTCCGACCAATCCTCTTCAATTGCCGAAAATCGAATACCCCCCCAATCGTCTCCACTCATTTCATTTATTCTAATCCAGGCACTCAACCTATAGCTTGCCCCAGCTTCTAAACTCACAGGCCATTGCTCTAAAGTCCCCCTAACTTGAAATCGAGCTGAGTTTGTCCCATTATGGACATACTCTTCATCCAGGAAAATAAAATTCCCCCACCCTGACCAACTATCCGTCCCATCATCAAAATTCCCATTTTGCAATAGGTTTCCTGACTGAGAACTTAAACAGATAGAAAAACCAATAAAGAAAAAAAGAATAGAAAGGTGTTTTAAAGTTACCATTGGTATTAAATTTTCACAAATTAAAAGCCGGAACTCCACTTATCACTTTAATAAAACTCAAAATGCAAGCCATAAAATTAATGAAATTTCAGCAAGAAAGAGCAAAACATATAGGTGATTTTTTATTATTTTCTTAACCCGCATTATTCACCAGGAGTAGATTTCTCCCAATTTTAAGAATTTTAGGATTTTAAACTTTGAGTGGGCTTGAATTCTGATAAAATACCCTCTAATCCGTATTTAAGTTTAAGTCTTTTTGTACCCAATTTCTAGTTTTGAGACCAAAATTTGGGGTTTATTTGACTGCAGGGCATAGGTGTCCCATCTGCTCATCGGAGCATTGTAAAATATTATCATCTATAAAGGGTAATAGGCCTCAGCGAAGTGCAATTAATTTCTTGAATAAACCCTGATATACAAAGGCTTTTGAGAGTTCATAATAGATTCTTCTTTTGGTGATTTTGATTGTTGCTCCTACCTTCAGTAAATATGTTCTGATGGAGCAAACTTGCCATTTTTCAGCTGTCTTGTGCCCGACTTCCTTGATTTCATCCTTAATTATTCGCATAAATTCATACACAATCGAGCTTAGTAATAAGCGAAAAAAGTTTGATAAGAAACCGTGGTTAGATAGCCTGTCTGAAAAACACATGTTTTTTACTTCCTTAATCCTATTTTCGCTCCTATCACCTCTTTTAACGTAAAAATCGAAATAAATCTCTCTGGCTTTCTTACCTTCAATATTACTAACAAAATGTCGTGTATTTAAACCTCGTCCAGTGCTTTCTATTTTCGCATAACATTTTTGTGGTTTATGCCAGCTTTTGGCCTGATAACTATATCCAATAAAATGTTGATATTTTGTTCCTCGTTCTACATGTGTTCTGCGTACAGCATGCTCTACCCGTGATACCTTTCTTTTCAATACCTCATTGCTAGCTATACCTGTAGCAAATATTAGATTATTTTCATCAGCCAATTTATAAAATGCGGGACCGCTAAAGCCACTATCTGATCTAATGGTTATTTTAATGGAAGGATACTTTTGTCTTATCTTTGTTACAATACGCTTGAGAATACCGGTATACCATCTATTAGAATGACTATTCCCTGGTCTCAAGACGGGCAGTATAATCTGTCCAGTTTCCCCATCATGAAAAAACAACTCATTGTACATGAACTTTCCGTAAAAGCCATTGAATAACGATAATTGTTGGTTACCATGAGTAGGTCACATGCTGTGGGTCACTATCATCAGGAATAAATTGGCTTATTCTTTTAATTATCCCGTATTTGCGTTCTATTTTTTCTAAATAAACAACTGCACCATCCGAACTAATTTCACTGGCTGAAAATTTTACGGAAACAGCTTGCTTACCTCGATAAAAAAGTGTATTTTTGTTCCTCATAATTGGGCTATTTAAATGTTTTTATACTTTTTTTTAACAACCTAAATATAAGCATTTTAGCCCAATTATTTTTATTTCATCATGAATTTTTCGGGTTAGATACACCAATAAAGATTTACAGCATACTGTTGACCGCTTGTCCATCTTTTATAAACAAAATAAAATATTTCAATTTCTTTGTTGAACTATCAATAGTACCTATTATTGTAATTGTCAAGAACTTTAATTTTTGATAATAAATTTTGTACTTGATCTGAATGTGTCACCAATTATGGTCATGATATACATATCCGGTGAGAAATCCTCATTAAATAACATTTCTTCACTTTTAATGATTCCACTATTCATTAAAATGCCTAATTGGTTAAAAATCATGTATTTACTCCCTGTTACCTCCGATGGAGTTTGCAACGTGAACTCTCCTGTAGAAACAGTTGGACGAAGCTCAATGTCACTCTTTTCAAAATCATTTATACCGGTTATTCGATCAATAAAAACTGTAGTTACGGCTGAGCACCCATTTGCATCTATAACTTCAACCACATAATTTCCTGCTTTTAAAGAAATTAAAGTAGGGTTATTTACCTCCGGAAAGTCAACCCAATGATAGTTGTATGGGCTAGTGCCACCTTCAGCTGTTACTGTAGCGGATCCATTTGATTCATTATTCGTCTCTTCAGTAGAACTTGTTGTTAAAATAAGCTCAGGTGGTTCAGGGATTGTAATTGATTGTTGCACGCTATTATAAAAATCATCGAAAACTGTAACAGTATAATCACCTGCCGGAAGAAAATTCCTCATTTTACTATTAATGGAACTATCTTCCCATTTAAAATCAAGGTTACCAAACCCTCCATCTGCAAAGACTTCCACAGATGCAGTATTATCCCCATAGCAAGCAATAGAATCTATTATTATTATCTCTGCGGTCATATGTACCTTATCACCTTGCTCAAGAATATAAAGATGCCCTCCATTGTCTTCTGTTATAATTAGATAATCTCCGGATAAGGTCAAATTGCCGCCATATCTAAAAACTCCCTCAACTTGTTTTGTCTCTCTATCAACAATAACAGTTCGTTCATTAGAGCTGAAAACTACTATACTTTCCGTCACAACCGGGTCAAACTGTCCATCATAATCTTCGTCAGACCAAATCAATTGTCCATCGGATGCAGATAGTTCCATTATCAAATTAGAGGTTCCTATAAATAGAGAATTACCCGCTAAGGCAGGCGTACTAGTAAACCAGCCAAAATCTATAGAACTAATACTCCAATTCATTTCATAAATATCCAAGTCCAGGGCAAAAATGAAATAATGATTAGTAAGTATAACCTGATTATTTAAAGTATCAATAACAGGGTTGCCATGTGCAGACCATCCTGACCATTGATATGGTAAATCATTTCTTGTTATGTGTTTTAATAATTCACCAGTTTCTATATCTAAAACACCGAAATCATCAGCATATCCATAAATTTTACCATCATATATTGCCGGATTCCAATTGTCAATATTATTGGTGCTTATGTCTTTCTTCCATTTTAAATCACCGTTGTATGCATCATAACAACCTATTGTTGATCTATAGCTACCCTCAACTATATAAATATTTCCATCAATTGCAACGGGGCCTGTGAAATCTGCCCATTGGATTGTGAAACCAGTAGACCATATCGTTGAACCATTTGTAGGAGAAAGGCAAACTAACTGACTGGATGAATGATTGCCAACCTGTAAATAAATATTACCATAAGCAAAACAAGGAGTACTTAAATCGCGGGTATTATTATATGTATTCATCCAGATAACTTGCCCTGTTTCAATATCTCTGGCCCAAATTCTTGTTCTACTTGTGTAAATTATTTTGTTCCCTACAACAATAGCCCGGTTTAAACCATCAATATTACCCACATTGTTAGCTATACTATTTTTCAAGGCAACCGGATAATTAAATCGGGAAGTGGGAGCGTAAGAAGTGTTATAATTATCCTTTCCATAAACATTCCAGTCATCTTCAGATTCTTCGATAATGGTAAAGTTAATATCCTCTCCGGCTGAAGGAATCTTACCAATTTCTTGTTGGATTGTTTCTACATGTGGATCTTGAGAAAATGCTAAAATTGGAATAAGTAGGAATGCGATACTAAAAAAAAAAGTTTTCATATGCAAATAAGTTACAACTCTAAAAAAAAATATAATATTTACTTTTTTATGTTAAAATAAATAGCAGTCTACCCCCTTCAAAATCACCCATTGGGACAATTATCCTGACCTCTAATTTATAATAATAAATTTTGTACTTAATCTCGATGTATCAGTAATTATGGTGATAATATAAAGATTCGGTGGCAAATTCTCGTTAAATAACATTTCTTCACTTTCAATGATTCCACTTTTTATATAAACACCTAATTGGTTGAAAATTATATATTTACTTCCTGATAAATCTGATGGAGATTGCAGAGTAAACTCTCCTGTAGAAATAGTTGGTCGCAGCTCAATATTATTCTTTTCAAAATCATTTGTCCCGGTTATTCGATCTACAACAACAGTAGTTAGGGCTGAACACCCATTAGCATCTATAACTTCAACAATATAATTTCCTGCATTCAAAAATTGTATAGTAGGGGCAGAAAGTCCTGGATAATCAACCCAATGATAGTTGTATGGGCTAGTGCCACCTTCAGCTATTACTGTGGCTGATCCATTCGATTCATTATTCGTCTCTTCCATAGAACTTGTTGTTAAAATAAGCTCAGGTGGTTCAGTTATAGTAATGGATTGTTCTACATTATTTAAAAACATATCCGAAACTCTAACAGTATACTCGCCGGCCGGGAGAGAACTTCTAAGGTTACTATTGATGGCATTATCCTCCCATGTGTATTCAAGCTCACCAATTCCACCTTCTGAAATTACTTCAATTGATGCAGTATTACCTCCGTAGCAAGCAATAGAATCTAATATTATTATTTCTGCGGTCATATCTACCTTTTCACCTTGTTCCAGTATATAGAGCTGCCCTCCATCATGTTCTGCTATAATCAGATAATCACCTGACAAGGTCAAATGACCTCCTTTATTGAAGCCTCCTTCAATTTGTTTGGTTTTTCTATCAACAATAACAGTTCGTTGTTCAGAACTAAACACCACAATACTATCTGATACAACCGGGTCAAAATTTCCATTATAATTCTCATTATACCAAATCAATTCTCCATTAGAGGCGGATAGTTCCATTATCATATTGGAGTTCCCTACAAATAGTGAATTACCTGATAATGCAGGTGTACTGTTAAACCAGCCGTAATCTGTAGAACTTATACTCCAATTGATTTCATAGGTATCCAGTTCCAGGGCAAAAATGTAATGGCGATTGGTAAGTATAATCTGATTATTCACAGTATCAATAACAGGGTTGCCAAATGCAGACCATCCTGACCATTGAAATGGTAAATCATTTCTTGTTATATGTTTTAAGAATTCACCGGTTTCTAAATCCAAAACACCAAAATCATCAGCATATCCATAAATTTTGCCATCATGTATTGCCGGATTCCAATTGTCAAAATTATTGGTGCTTATGTCTTGCGTCCATTTTAATTTACCATTGTATGCATCATAACAACCTATTGTTGATCTATATCTACCTTCAATAATTAAAATATTCCCATCAACAGCTAAAGGACCTGTTAATTCTTGCCATTGAACCATGTAATCAGTAGCCCATATTAATGAACCATCTGAAAGGGAAAGGCAAACTAACTCGCTGTCAAGATGATTACCGATCTGCAAATAAATATTACCATAAGCAAAACAAGGTGTACTTAAAACATCCCTATTGCTATATGTATTTTGCCAGATAAGATCACCTGTTTCAAGGTCTCTAGCCCAAATTCTATTATTACTCGTAAAAATCACTTTGTTCTCTGCTACAATAGAACGGTTTAATCCATTATTTGGATGAATATTGTTAGCTATACTATTTTTTAATGTTACTGGATAATTAAATCGCGAAGTGGGAGCGTAAGATGTGTTATAGGTATCATTCCCATAAATACTCCAATTGTCCATAGACTCTTCGATAATGGAAAAGCTGATACTATCAATTGCACTCCAATTTTCAGAACCATCTTGGGCAGCCAAATAAACAGTATGAGTTCCAATGTCTAATGCTAGGGAGTTTATATTAATTTCAAAATCCTCAGTACTGGAATCAAGTTTGCCATCAAGACCGGGGACACTTATACCTGCACTAATACCCGATGCATCGTTTAATGAATAAAGTATTTTTTTAATATCGGAAATAACGCTATCATTGACATCAGAGGCAGTTCCTGAAATAGATATGAGTTGGCCCGGGAAAATTTCGCTCTTTGTTTTAAGATTGATAAAATAGGGGGGAATGTCATCAATCCCAGAGCCCATATTTAAAGTAAATGTAAACTCATCTTCATCTCCATCATAGATTCCATTCCTATTTCCATCAAGATTATTTCCGGCTAAATCAGTTATTGTACTCGGAAGAAGTATAGATATGTTTTCATTTGGAGTCCAATTTGTACTTGGTTCTAACAATAGCGTTCGCTGATTAGAGCTTAGTTCAGCGGTGAATGATTGTATTATACCATTCTCACTAATTATTTCAATTCCATTTAGTGATAATGGCTCTATTTCTTCTGAAAAAGTTACTGAAATAGTAGTATTTGTTGCAAGCTTTTCTTTACCGGATGTTGGACTGTATTCTCTTATAAACGGCAGCGTCACATTCAGGAATTCTTCATTTATTCTGATTCTTGCATATCCATATTGATGAGCTATTAATATATCCTTGTGTTTGTCCAAATTTATGTCAGCAACTGCAATGTCAGTAAGATTAATAGTGCTTTGATTGAGTTCTGATGGAAATGCATCAATTTCTGATAATATCAGATAACTCTCAGTATCATAAATGTAAAATTTATCTCCTAAAACTATCATTTCCGGCCTTGCCGTGCTGTCCAAATTTACATGTTTAACAACTCGAAGCGCAATCGATTTATTCAAGATATCAATCTCCTCGATTGTTTCATCTTCAATATCAATAAGCTGAATACTAGTTTTATTAGCATAATTTTGTCCCCCTATTACAAACGCATAGTTTCCATCCTGATTAAGATCTACAACGTCAAAGGCGTTGTGGTTTTGGTTGTAATTAACAAAGATTTGTTTTATAAGCGAATCAGATTCTGTGTCATATAAAAAAATGGCATCATTATATAAGATGGCAACTTCTGTCGACTCATCAGTGTAAAAATTTCCAATTTTATACGATTTACATACATTATTTGATTGGGGAGATTCCCAAATCAAATTAATTTCACCATCAGTTATTGATAAAATAACAACTGTTCTGTTGTTTTTTATTCCGATAATACAAGGATCTCCTTTCTCTTCCAGCTGAATAAGCTGTATGCTGGAGAGGTTAAAATTAAAAATGTCTAATGATGCATAAACTGAAGTAAATGTATTTTTGTAAACAGATATTTTTCTATTTCCCTCTTTGGTTAAATAATACGTATCATTATCTATGTGTAACGCAGCGATATCATTAATAGCGGAAGAATTGTCTAGTAAAATTGAACCTTCAATAATCGAATCAGATATGCCATTGCGAATCTCTAAAAGTCCACCACTATTATTCGTGTTTGAGGATCCACTGCAACTAACATAATTCATGTGTTCTCCATTATTTCTGTCAATTAATGCAATGAATGCCCGATTGGATTTCACTTGTGACATCCAATCAGTTGATGATTCAATATCACTCACAACTAACTGATTGTCTGAAACATAAAACAAATTCCTATTTCCATCACCATTTAAATCATGTACCAACATACCTGAATTGTTTGATCCGGGAGTTGGAATTTCCCAAAGTTCATTGCCGGTAGCTGGACTTCTTGCAGAAATGCCTGAACCAGTAGATAATAGCAGGAAACCAGTATGATTTCCGCTTGCTGATACGTACGAAAACCTTGTGTTTTGAAATGAGCCATTAACTGCCCAAATTTGGCTTTGAGCTTGAATATCAAAACACTTTAATGTATTTTGTCGTAAGCCATAAACTAATGACACTCTATTTTCGTCCGGGTTACCTAAGGTGATATGATTACCAAAATCACTAAAATACTTCCACTTCCTTTGGAAAGAGAATAGATCCAGAATCTTACTTTCGAAAGATAGAGATAAAATAATATCAGTATTACCATCGTCAATAACTTCTCCGATTGTAAAATCTCTAATAGTTCCAAAATTTTCTTGATTTAAAATGACTCCTTCTTGATTTATTAAAACCAAATCTAACAAAGTGCTTACTACAAAATAATTCATCGAATCAGTAGTGTAGATTTCAAATTTTCGGATATCCCTTGAAAAATTATCTTTTATCACTTCCACTAAATTAGTGATAGGATCGAAGCTTAATAATCGACGTGATTCAGCAATATAAATTTTATTTTCGATAGAATCATAGTCTATCCATATGATTTGAGAATTTGCAGGGTTTTCAATGCGATGTTCTCTATACCCATTTCCCTCTGCCTGTAAAAATTTTAAAAATGTATTAATTTGATTTCCAGTTGTAAAACCAACCTCTAATGTTCCATTTTTATTAAAATCACCAACAATAGTATTTCTCTGTCCTGTTGAAGAAATATTATAAATTTCTTGGTAGATTAATTCTGCATAGGGGTCTTGAGAAAATGCTAAAATTGCATTGATTGAGAATAAAATACTAAAAATAAATGTTTTCATATGTAAATAAGTTACAACTCTACAAAAAGATACATCATTAACTTTTTCATGCTAAAATCAATACCAGCTTACACCCTTCAAAATCTTTAAAATCTCACTTTTCATTTCAGGTTCTGATGTCAAAAAAACTTAGCAAATATTTTAGTATTTAAATAAATTCATGGCTCTCAATCGCTTATTACTTTTTCAAAGTCACTCATTGGAATTATTATCCTGACCTTTAATTTTTAATAATGAATTTTGCACTTGATCTTGAGGTGTCAGAAATTATGGTGAAAATATATAGATTCGGTGGCAAATTCTCGTTAAACAAAATTTCTTCACTTTCAATGATACCACTTTTTATTAAAATGCCTAATTGGTTAAAAATCATATATTTACTTCCAGTCACATCCGGTGGAGTTTGCAGGATAAACTCTCCTGTAGAAACAGTTGGTCGCAGCTCAATGTTATACCTCTCGAGATCATTTGTGCTGGTTATTCCATCAACATTAACAGTGGTTACAGCTGAGCACCCATTGGCATCTATAACTTCAACAAAATAATTTCCTGCTTCCAAATAATTTATGGTAGGAACAGAAAGTCCTGGAAAATCAGCCCAAACGTAGATGTAAGGTCTAGTGCCTCCTTCAGCTATTACTGTGGCTGATCCATTCGATTCATTATTCGTCTCTTCAATAGAACTTGTTGTTAAAATAAGCTCAGGTGGTTCAGTTATAGTAATAGATTGTTCTACATTATTTAAAAACATATCCAAAACTCTAACAGTATACTCCCCGGCCGGGAGAGAACTTCTAAGGTTACTATTGATGGCACTATCCTCCCAATTGAATTCAAGCTCACCAATTCCACCTTCTGCAATTACTTCAATTGATGCAGTATTATCTCCATAGCAAACAATAGAATCTAATATCATTATCTCGGCTGCCATAGGTACCTTTTCACCTTGTTCCAGTATATAAAGCTGCCCTCCATTATGTTCTGCTATAATCAGATAATCCCCAGATAAGGTTAAATGACCTCCTTTATTAAATCCTCCTTCAACTTGTTTGGTTTTTCTATCAACAACAACAGTTCGATTATTAGAACTAAATGCCACAATACTATCTGATACAACCGGATCAAAATTGCAATTGAAATCTTCATTATACCAAATCAATTCTCCATCAGAGGCAGATAGTTCCATAATTAAATTAGAGTTTCCTACGAATAGTGAATTACCTGATAATGCCGGCGTACTATTAAACAAACCGTAATCTGTAAAACTAATACTCCAATTAATCTCATAAGTATCCAAATCCAAGGCAAACATGAATTGTCGATTAGTTAGTACAATCTGATTATTTACAGTATCAATAACAGGGTTGCCAATTCCAGACCATCCCCACCAATGATATGGTAAATCATCACTTGTTATGTGTTTTAATAATTCACCTGTTTGCAGGTCTATAACACCGAAATTATCAGCATGTCCATAAATTTTTCCGTCATATATTGCCGGATTCCAATTATCAAAATTATTGGTACTGATGTCTTGAGTCCAGTTTAAATTACCGTTATATGCATCATAACTACTTATTATTGTCCAGGAATAACCTTCAACAATAATAATGCTACCATCAGCTGCCAATATACCAGGTAAGTCTGATTTTTGGACTGAATAATTAGTAGACCATATCGTTAAACCATTTGTAGGAGAAAGGCAAACTATCTGGCTTGATGAACGATCGCCAATCTGCAAATAAATATTACCATAAGCAAAACAGGGAGTGCTTAAACTTTGCCTATTATTATATGTATTCTTCCAAATAAGTTCGCCTGTTTCAAGGTCTCTAGCCCAAATTCGGTTATTACTGGTAAAAATTACTTTGTTCTCTACTATAATAGAGCGGTTTAACCCATCAAAAACATCAACCTCATGAGTTATACTATTTTTTAGTGATACTGGATAATTAAATCGGGAAGCGGGGGCGTAAGATGTATTATAGGTATCCTTGCCATAAACACTCCAATTGTCCACAGACTCTTCGATAATGGTAAAGCTGATACTATCAACTTCACTCCAATTTTCAGCAAAATCTTGCGTAGCCAAATACACAGCATGAGTGCCAAGATCTAATGCTACAGAGCTTATATTAATTTCAAAATCCTCAGTACTGGAATCAAATTTGCCATCAGTACCGGGGACACTTATTCCTTCACTAATAACTGAGGCATCGTTTAATGAATAGAGTATTTTTTTAATATCGGATATAACACTATCATTGACATCAGTGGCAGTTCCTGAAATAGATATGAGTTGCCCCGGGAAAATTTCGCTCTTTGTTTTAAGATTGATAAAATAGGGGGGAATGTCATCAATCCCAGAGCCCATATTTAAAGTAAATGTAAACTCATCTTCATCTCCATCATAGATTCCATTCCTATTTCCATCAAGATTATTTCCGGCTAAATCAGTTATTGTACTCGGGAGAAGTATAGATATGTTTTCATTTGCAGTCCAATTCGTACTTGGATCTAACAATAGGGTTCGCTGATTAGAGCTTAGTTCAGCGGTGAATGATTGTATTATACCACTCTCACTAATTATTTCAATTCCATTTAGTGAGGATGGCTCTATTTCTTCTGAAAAAATTACTGAAATCGTGGTATTTGTTGCAAGTTTTTCTTTACCGGATGGTGGTCTGTATTCCCTTATAAACGGCAGCGTAACATTCAGGAATTCTTCATTTATTCTTATTCTTGCATATCCATATTGATGAGCTATTAATATATCCTTGTGTTTGTCTAAATCTAAGTCAGCAACTGCAATGTCAGTAAGATTAATAGGGGTATGATGGGGTTCTAGGGGAAATGCATTAATTTCTGATAATATCAGATAACTCTCAGTGTCATATATGTAAAATTTATCTCCTAAAACTATCATTTCCGGTCTAGCCGTGCTGTCCAGATTTTCATGATAAATTACTTGAAGCGCAATCGATTTATCTAGAATGTCAATCTCTTCGATTGCTTCATCTTCAATATCGATAAGCTGAATACTAGTTTTATTAGCATAATTTTGTCCTCCTATTACAAACGCATAGTTTCCATCCTGGTTAAGATCTACAACATCAAAGGCATTGTGGTTTTGGTTGTAATTAACAAAGATTTGTTTTATAAGTAAATTAGATTTTATGTCATACAAAATAATAGCATTATTATATAGGATGGCAACTTCTATCGATTCATCGGAGTAAAAATTTCCAATCTTATACGATTTACATACATTATCTGTCTGAGGGGATTCCCAAATTAAATTGATGCCACCATCAGTTATTGAAAAAATAACAACTGTTCTGTTTTTATTTATTCCGATAATACAAGGATCTCCATTTTCTTCCAGCTGAATAAGCTGTATGCTTGTGAGGTTAAAATCAAAATCGTCTAATGACGCATAAACTGAAGTAAATGTATTTTTGTAAACAGATATTTTTCTACTACCTTCTCTGGTTAGATAATACGTATCATTATCAATGTGTAAAGCAGCGATGTCATTAATAGTTGAAAAATTATCTAGTAAAATCGGACCTTCAATAATCGAATCAGATTTGCCGCTACGAATCTCTAAAAGTCCACCACTATTATTTGTGTTTGAGGAACCACTACAGTTAACATAATTAATGTAATCTCCATCATTTTTATTAATTAAAGCTATGAATGCCCGATTGGATTTTACTTGTGACATCCAATCAGTTGATGATTCAATATCCCTCACAACCAACCGATTGTCTGAAACATAAAACAAATTCCTATTTCCATCACCATTTAAATCGTGAAACAACGTACTAGAATTGTTTGATCCGGAAGTTGGAATTTGCCAAATTTCATTGCCGGTAACAGGATTTCTTGCAGAAATAGCTGAATTCGTAGATAAAAGTATTAAGGCATTATCATTTCCGCTTGATGGTACGTACGAAAATCTTCTGTTTTGAAATGATCCTTCAATAGTCCACATTTCGCTTTGAGCTTGAACATTAAAACATGTTAAATTACTATAGTTTATTCCATAAATTAACGACAATCCGTTTTGACCCGGTTCGGACAGATAAATATTATTACCAAAAACACCAGAATATTCCCATTTAATTTGAAAAGAGAAAAGATCTAAAATTTTACTTCCTGAAGATTGAGAGACAATAATCTCTTTATCACTTTTATCATAAACATTCCCAATAGCAAAATCACGAAAACCTCCAAAATTTCCTTGATTTAAGATGGTTCCTTCTTGATTTATCAATAACAAATCAGAGGAAGCCCTAACCACAAAATAATTCATTGAATCAGTAGTGTAGATTTCAAATTTATTGATATCCCTTGAAAAGTTATCTTTTATCACTTCCACTGAATTAGTGATAGGGTCGAAGCTTAATAAACGACGTGATTCAGCAATATAAATTTTATTTTCGATAGAATCATAGTCTATCCAAAGGATTGGAGAATTTGCAGGGGTTTCAATGCGATGTTCTCTATATCCATTTCCCTCTGCCTGTAAAAATTTTAAAAATGTATTAATTTGATTTCCAGTTGTAAATGCTACCTCTATTGTTCCATTTTTATCAAAATCACCAACAATAGTATTTCTCTGTCCAGGTGAAGAAATATTATAAATTTCTTGATGGATTAATTCTGCATAGGGGGCTTGAGAAAATACTGAAACTGAAATAAGGAAGAATAAAATACTAAAAAACTTTGTCATCATGTGTAAAGTAATTACAAATTTAATAAAAATTATATAGAAACTTCATAAACATCTTTATCTAGCATCAATAATCAGTCCAATCCCCCTTCAAACAATTTGCAATTTCCTTCTTTCGCACAATTATTATGCACAAATTTATACATAATAAATCAAATCTAAAGAACATTATAAAACTTTATTGGTTACCTGCGTTGACTGAAGTAGGTCTCTGTGGCAAATGGATTTCCTAAATCACCTTTTTCAATCCGCTACGACCGGATTGCCTGCTGAATACGAATCCATTGATGAGACTATTGCTCCAGAAGTTATGGAATTAATGGTGAAGTGGATAAAGCAGTTGTAGGGTCTGGATTTATTTAAATTCCGAACTTTGATTTATTTTCGCTTTTACTTCAGGAATAAAAGACCTCGATACGGGCACCTTTTCTTCAGAAAAGTTCAACTGTAATTGAAGTCCCTGAGCATTTCCACTAACAGACTGCAGGTGGTATAAATTGGCTGCATGAGAGCGGTGGGTTTGAACAATTAGCTGATGACCATTTATTTGATTGAGCAAGTTTTTTAAAGTGGATCGAATTAATAATCTTTCAGTTTCCCCTGATTGGGAAAAATGTAATTCCACGTAATTCCCGGCTGCTTCAAGTCGTATGATCTCATCAGAACTAAGACGAATAAGTTCATTTCCTGTCTGATCAAAAAGTGAAATCAGCCCCTCTTGGCCTGGCTTTTTGTTATCTGATTTCTTTAAAGTTGATTCACCTCTCAAGGCCTTTGCTTCAGCCAAATATTTTTTAAAAAGAAAATAATAATTGAACAGTATGCCTACAGTCATTGGAAAAACTCCCAGTGAAAAGGTCCAGAGTAGTGCAGTAAGAAATCCTTGAATTGAATACCTCATATAACCGAGGGTGATGGTATATACCCAATTCGCTATCGCTATAGTCGTAATTACTGCCATGCTGAACAATATCTCTTTTAATAGGGTCCAACTTTTTTCTGAAAAAAGCCTGGGAAATAATGCCTGAAACGGAAAATTGAACAACCAGACCACAAAGGAGGTGATCAAACCATAACCCAATAGGACCGGTATCTTGTTTTCAAACAAATCCGACAATCCAAAGGGCTGAAAAAACAACAGAAACAGAAATACAAATCCTCCTATGAAGATAACCGCCTTCCACTTTTGGGATTTTTCAAGGAAAAGGGGATAGGGTTGGTTGAGGAATGCCATAGGTTATTTTTCTATAAAAGTAATGGATTTAAAATAATAGATCCCCTCATTAACGGAAAAATTAAAAATGAGTAATGTATGCTTGAATTAGCTTTGTCATTCGTCCCAAAAGCTTGTCATTGGTGGATTAATCTTTTTCGAAGGAAGTATTGATTCCATCTTTGCAAAAAATTTAAAACGATGACTTCAATACTTTTAATGATTCACATTGTGCTTGGATATACAGCCTTAATTGCAGGATTCGTTGCTGCATTGAGCAGGAAAAGAAGAGGGCTGCATTCAAAATCCGGTAATGTATTTTTCTACGGAATGCTCATTTCCTTGATTGCTGCGATTTTTTTGAATATGATTAAATTTTCCCCATTTCTCTTCCCCATAGCTTTATTCACATTGTATATGATAGTGGGAGGCAAGTTGATTTTTAGCCTGCGCAATTCCGATAATCTTAGAAAATGGTGGAACTTATATACTGGATTGGGACTTTTTATCTCCCTCATGATGCTGGGTATCGCCTTGTTTTTATTTGTTAAAAACCTCTTGGGAATGGGGATTATACTATTGATTTTTGGAATCATTCAAAGTCTGATGACTTATTCCGACCGGAAGAACAATCCGGCTAACCACTCGAAGAGCCGAATTTTTCAACACATCAATAAAATGGGAGGAGGTATGATCGCTTCCGTAACAGCTTTTGCAGCCGTGAATATTCATTTTTTGCCTTCATTAGTCGTTTGGTTGACACCTAGTATTATTGGGAGTTTTTTGATTGCTTATGCGATTAGGCAGCGGAGGAAAAAATACAAGATGGACTATTAAAAGCATTTTAATTTTTCAGCATATGCCATTACTGTCAAATTTAAAAGATAAGGTTTTAGGCTGAAAGATGCTAAGCTAAAAAAATGAGCTGAAAAGTTTTGAACCAACAAACAGCATCTAAAAAATTCAGCAATCAGGATTTTAGGGGAAGTATTACAATGGCAAGTAACTTTAAGATAGCTTGATCAATTTTTCTAGGAAGATAAAGATTCCTATATTTGATCCCTTTACTTGCAGGATCGGATCAAAATGAAATCAATTTTTACAGGCATCTTTCTTCTTGGTTTTTGTATATCAATCAGTCTTGACTATCTATATGCTACATGTCTTTTAACGAAAACCTCTGCTAAAGTAAATTTATCTGAGATCATTTCTTTAGAATCAACAGATAGAGAAGAAAAGTTTGTGGATTATAGTTTGCAGGAGGATTATCTATATATCAGTCCCGAAGGAAAACCTAACTCAAGTTTTTCTACCTGTAATGAAATCATTAGTGCAGGAGAAGGTCAGGTATTATGTTGGCCTGGTGGTTCGACTTTATTGGAAGGATTTTTCAGTAGCAATGAATACCTGACTTTAGAGTGGTCGCCTGAAGAGGGTTTGTCAGATCCCAATATTCTTCAACCCATAGCAGATGTCACTTCGACAACTACTTATACCCTCAATATTGCAACTATATCCGAAGAAAACCTGATTGTAAACGGTGATTTTGAATTGGGGAATACCGGTTTTTCGAGTGATTATATATACAACGAATTGAGTCCGGGATTTCTGGGTCAGGGGGAATACTCTATTCAAGCGAACCCAATAGTTGGTAATCCAGGCTTTTCAGAGTGTGGAGACCACACAAGTGGATCGGGGAATATGTTTATTGCGGATGGCGCCTTATTTGCAGGGACTCAGGTTTGGTGTCAGACCGTGACTGTTTTACCTGATACCGATTATTTTTTTCAATTTTTTATAACTTCAATTTTTCCTGTATCACCGGCTGAAATAGAGACTACATTTAATGGCAATTCGATCGGCACCATAAGTCCCACAAGTAATACATGTGAGTGGTTAGAATTTTCAACCGTATGGAATTCAGGAGGATTGAATGAGGTGACCATCTGTATGGTTAATTTAAATATCGTTGGTTACGGAAATGATTTTGCACTTGATGACATTTCACTCAGACGCATTTGTGAATATTCAGATGAAGTTACCATTACTGTGCTGGAGGAAATCAGGACAGAGGAGGAATATCTGATTTGTGCAGGAGAGTCAGTTGAAATCGGAGGGCAGGAATTTTCTGAACCTGGTAATTATGAAGTCCTGCTTACCAATGATTTTGGTTGCGATAGCATAATTGATTTGCAGATTGACTGGGTTCCTGTTTTTGCTTTTATAGAATATCCTTTAACCATCACCTGCGAAAATGAAGTTGTTGAACTCGATGGAAGTCTATCGTTGGGAACTGAATTCCAATGGTCAACAACTGATGGCCTTATACTCACTGACCCCTCTGAGTCAATAATCAGTGTGGGCGCGGCAGGGACTTATCAACTTGAAGTGACAAATGTAGAAAATGGTGTATTTTGTCAGGATTGGGTCAGTGTAAATGTTTCGGTCGATACTATCAGTCCCATTTTTGAAATTATCATTCACGAACCATTGAGTTGTAGTGATTCTGTGGCAATCCTGGAGGCTTTGCCTGTTTCAATACCCCCAAATGCCATCATAGAATGGGAGACTCAAAACGGTGAAATTATAAGTGGTTCAAATACACTTATGCCTTCGGTTGGGAGTGCGGGAACCTACACATTAACTATAAGCAATCCCGTCAACGGCTGTATGAGTTCGCACAGTATTGAGTTGGAAAGCGACACTTTAAAACCTGTTCTGGAACTCAGTGATTTGTTGTTTATTACCTGTCGCGATTCACAGGTCGTTCTCTTAGCAGAGGTGATCAGTCCGGATACTAATTTTGTTTTTTCCTGGACAACAGACGGGGGAAATTTTGTAAGCGGCGAAAATACTATAGAGCCAACAGTAGATGCTCCCGGTCTGTATTCTATTATTGTGACAGATACTTTAAGCGGTTGTGAGAGCAGAGGAAGTGTTCGTGTGGAGCAGGATTTTTTTCTACCAGAAATTGAAGTGACATCTGTCGATACTTTTCCATGCTTGGAAGATAGTATGACCTTATCAGTAGTTATCACTCCTGATTCCAGTATTTTTCAATTTAGTTGGACGACGCCAAATGGGACTATCCTAAGCGGAAATGAAACTACCAACCCAATAATAGGAGCTGAAGGAGATTATCAATTGGTAATTGAAAATGTAAATAATGGTTGTAAGGATTCACTTTGGGTAGAAATAACAGAGGATTGTCCCTGCATAGCAAGCGCAGGCGAATTTCAAATTGAAGAATTGGAACTGTGCGAAGGAGAAGATATTGAGTTAGCTGCTTTAGATCTTCAAAGCACGATTGATGATGAGGATTTTAAGTTGTTTTTTGTGCTACACGAAGGTGATGCAAATGAGATCGGTAATATTCTGGCGATTTCTCAGGGTGATCCCATCGAATGGTCGTCAGGTTTCGAGTTGGGGAGGGCGTATTTCATTACAGCAATCATTAGTACTTCCGAAGAGGGTGAAATCAACTTCGATGATCCCTGTATTGATTTTTCTGTGGGTATTCCGGTGGTATGGGTTTCCGGGCCAAATGTTGAGATTAGCGGATCTATTGAAATTTGTTTGGGAGAGGACCTTTTTCTTACTGTAGAGAGTGAGGGGCCGTTTCCATTTAATATTGAACTTAATAGTAGTGCCGGCGATACTATAGATGTCGAAATAACAGAAGCAAATCAGCAAGTCAATCTTCCCCAAAATGCGGGAGAAACTATCTGGGAAATCAATGCCGTAGTAAGTGAATGCGATGGTATCTTTAGCGGGGAATTTATAGCTATCGTCTCTGAACCATTAGAACTTAACTTTTTCACTGCTCCGCTAATTTGCAATAACGCTCTATTTGGCTCCATACTCGATTTGAATGAATTAATCATTGGCGGGACTATTGATGGAACATGGATTTTCGATGGTGAAGAGGTATTGGATGGGGTAATCGATTTTGATGGATTTGATCCGGGGCAATATGAATTTTTCTTCAGCACTGAGGGTTTTGAAGACCCCTGTCCGGGAACCAGCTGGTTGGTGTTGATAGATGTAATTGGCTGTGATTGTCCTCCTGTTAGTTTGCCATCGGCGCTGCGGATATGTTCAGATTTTGACCCCATTCCTTTAATGGAATTAACAGGAGAAGCCGTTGAAGGAGTATGGACACTGAATAATCCCGGCATGATTTCCCCTGCACCTTTGATTGTGGATGGATTTTTAGTTGCGGATTTAGCGGTTTCGGGTGTTTTTGAATTGGTATTTACGGTTACTGATTCTTTACCGGAGGAGTGTACATCAGAATATACGGTGATTCTGGAGATTGAGGAATTCAGATCTGCGGGCGAGGTAATTGCAAGCCCCGTGGAATTGTGTGAATCTGAATCCAATGAGGTCAATTTATTTGACTATCTCACAGACTTTTCGGAAGGAGGAGTGTGGTTAGATGAAAATCGTGAAATGATTGATGAGATAGTAGATTTGTCCGCAAATGGACTGACATCGAGCACTTTTTATTACTTAGTTGAGGGTGAGGGGCTGTGTAGTTCTGATGAGGTCGAAGTCAATATAGCACTCTTGTCATCTCCTGAGTATGAGATCACTACTATTGATCCGGCATGTCCGGGAGAAAATAGCGGTTCAATAATAGTGGAAAATCTAGATTCGGACAATCCAATTAGAACTGTATTTTTGGATGGCAATGCAATTACGGAAGCTGGTCTAAGTTTACTTTTCGCCGGGACATATACTTTAGAGTTGGTTGGTGAGAACGGATGTAGCAGACCGGTTGAGATAGTCGAGATAACTGATCCTGAGGGAAATTTTGTGGATTTGGGTGAAGATATTGAAGTGTCTTTTTCTGATGAAATTGTTCTGAATTATGAGACAGACTTAGCTGATAGCCTTACAGCGGAGATTATTTGGTCAGAAGCTGGAGTTGTACTTGCAGAAGGCGTTACAGACTTAGGCTATACTGCCACAACAGAAACTACAGTTGGTGTTGCGCTGATCAGTATCGATGGTTGTTTAATAAGAGATGAGATCCGAATAATTTTAGCCGAGCAGGGTGTTTACATTCCGAATGTGTTCAGGCCTGGTAGTGATATCAATGTCAATTCCGCCTTTGGGCCTCTGGGTACTGAATTTATTAGTAAAGTGAAACAATTTAGCATTTTTGACCGATGGGGCAGCAGGGTACATCATGTAGCCAATGTTTCCCATGACCAATCCGGCTTATTCTGGAACGGTAAGTTCAGAGATGAGAGTGCACCCGAGGGGGTGTATGTGTATCTATTGGAGTATTTGGATTTAGGGGGAAGAACCCATTTCAAATCAGGAGATTTTTTACTCATAAGGTGATTAGAATAATAAAAGTTGACTTAGCATGCACCTTAATAGTTTTTCAATAGATTATCAAACTCATTATGTTTTAAATTATTTCCATATTATTTCTTTATAGCCTTAAAGAATTGCTTTTTTTTATTATATTAAGTATATTTTTTAATTACACAAAAAGCTGTATCTTGTGGTCAAAAACAAGCCATGG
>RECS01000061.1 GCA_007693915.1 Saprospirales bacterium
ATTTTTTTTATTCAAAACCTTTGATTTGCCCCAAAGCTAGATATATTATACGATACAGCCGTTTTTATCAACCATTTTGTCTATTACGCCAAAAATTTAAATTATCCTCATAACCACAATATAGAACTTCTTTAGACTAAGTTTACTCTCGTATATACTTGTTGATTATATTTGTCAGTGGAAAGGATTTGACAAGGTGTAAAAAAAGAATTACCATCAAATGAGAAGTTAGGAAAGAGTTTCTTTTTTAGTTTATAGGGGTTAATAAATGTCATAAAAATCAAATAAATTACTTGATAAATTATATAATAAACCATTATTTTTAGTTATTTTGTTCAGGTTTATGTGCGTGATTAATTATTTATTTGCAATACCAACTTTCTCTGGCTCTGGGATCAAACTATATTACCTCACTATTTTTGGGATAAATAAGGGATTTTAATGGTTCCAAATATAAGCTATAAATTGCATGTATAAAAAAAGCCAGACACAACTCCGGAAAATGTATCTGGCCTCTCAGTAATTATAATCCCATGAAAAATATCTTTATCGTCTGAATAAAAAAAAATGGTTAATAAGTAATGTGCTACTTTAAGTCATCTCTCCTATTAACCATTTTTTAATCCCATGAACATATCCAAAATTTAAAATTCAAACTTTGAAATAAATCGTTGAGGAGTGAATATATATTCAAACGCTTCTGTCAAATTTGTGCGATTCGGATTTTTAGGAGTTGTTAATAGAGAGTAGAACTCTTTAGCACTACTCTCTATTAGCTTTGTTTAATCCCATGAACATATCCGAATTATTTTTAATTCGCGTGTCAAAACTTTCTTTGACACTACAATAATCCGACAATCTTAGGGAGTAGAAAAATACAAAAAAAGATATCTGTAATATATGAAAAAATATTATATGAAATAATAATTATTTATAAATATCTGAAAAACAATAAATATAAAGTTGTATTAATTTCATAAGATTGAAAGTTTGTGAAAAATTAAAAAATTTTATTCTTTAAAAAAACCTGTTTTTTTTTATTTTGGGTATTATTTTTTCAAAAAATGAACTTTGGAAGAGTTTGTTGCATAATGAAACCAAAATTAGAATGGCAATTAAAAAAAATTCGTAACATCTCTTTTTTTATTTCAATATTAAAGACTCATAATTGAACAACGAAGATATCTGTCCAATGGACTCTCCTTAAAATTAAGCTATTGCATGACAAATACATATTGTAGTCAATGAAATACTTGTTTAATCCAACTATTGAGGGTGAGTGAATGAAAATATTCTAATTTTCAGCACCCTCCAACAATATCACCCTTAATAATGAATAACCTTCCTATTCCTCAGTTGGCAACATATATATTAGGCTTTTCTGCTATGGCATCTTTTTTGTAATAGTAAAGGAAAATAATGTTATACAATGGAAAAAGAGTCAGAATTAAGCAGGGACAGAAGGTTTTGGGTAGCTCTGGGGTTTATCTTGATTTTTTTGATATACCTGTTGGTTTCCTATCCTTAAACTATTTAGGATTTAACCGTTTTGAGGCTTAAATCCAGACTTCCTGCACTATGAGTTAAGGCACCCACAGAAATGAAATCCACTCCAGTTAAAGCAAATTCACGGATATTTCTTAGATGAATACCACCTGAAGCTTCTGTTTCAAATTTTTTATCGATAGTATTTACAGCTTCTCTCAGTAACGGCAGTTCAAAATTGTCTAGCATTATGCGGTGCACTCCCCCTGTTTGTATTACTCGATGAAGTTCAACCAGATTCCTCACCTCAATAGTTATTGCCAGATCCAGATCATTGTCCTTAAGATAGTCGTGAACTTTGTAAATTGCATCCTCTATACCATTACAACTGTCGATGTGGTTATCTTTTATCATAATGCGGTCGTAAAGACCGGATCGGTAGTTGTGGCAGCCGCCGATTTTAACCGCCCATTTTTCAAGGAATCGGAGCAAGGGGCTGGTTTTCCGTGTATCAAGAATTTTAACGGAAAGGTCTTCGACTTCAACTGCAAATCTGCTGCTCATCGTGGCAATACCACTCATTCTTTGCATGAGGTTTAAAACAAGGCGCTCACCCATGAGCATTTTTCTGGTGTTGCAATTCATTTCAAAGGCAATATCCCCGGTTTTTATATCCGTACCATCGGTGATGATAGCCTTAAATTCCAAATCCGGATCTAGTTTCCTGAAAATTTTCTCAGCTAATTCCACACCTGCCAAAACTCCTATATCTTTTACCAATAAATAGGCATTCGATCTTTTGGATTGATCAATACATGCATTGGACGTATGATCACCTGCCCCCACATCTTCCGCAAGCGCTTCAGTAATAAATAAATCTAGCTTTTTTTCATTGAGCATTTAAAATCGATTTTAGAATTTAACTCCTATCCTAATGACTAAACTATGGATTTTTGCTGAAGATCGGTCTTTTCCTCCATCGATTCTGGTGCCTCCACCTTTTACAATATCTCCAAAATTACTTTGATAACCCAAACCTCCAACTAGGTAAGTATTTCCACCCAATTCGTATTCTGCTCCCAATGCAACACTCCAGAACATTCTGAGAAAGGGGATTTCTTGGTTTATTCTTTCATTTTCAGTTTTTATTCCACTACCTTCAATATCTGCTGTTGCCTTGGTATTTATACCGAAAGTAAAAACTGGAAATTGTGCATAATAACTCATATTGCCAATTTGATTGGTTCGCATTTTGAATCCAAGCGGAATTTCTAGAAATTGCATCCGGTACCTGATGTCCACATTATCGGGGAGATTTCCATCAACCAAATCAATAGACAATTCTGTTCTCGACAGGTGATTTCCTCCCCTTTCATAAAACAACTGTCCACCTTGATTGAATGCAAAGTGAATACCTGCTACCAAGCTGTAGTTTTCTGTGAGGTAGTATTCTCCTGTTGTGCCAATCCTCAATCCGAGATTACTTCCATTGCCGTTGATTCGATTGTCGTCCGTTGCCATCCAAGAAATAGTCGGTGATAGTTCAAATCCGAAAGTGAAGTCAGACACCTCAACTTGTGAGGATGCATAGTTGATTGAAGAAAAAATAATTAAAAGTATAATGATAAATCTCATCTTAAGTTAGTTTTGTAAACTTTTATGCAAAAGTAAATAATCTTATTATTAGAAAACGTTTCTATAGATGATTGTTTAAAACAAACTATTTTATAATTTATGAAAATTCTTTTTCATTCTCCATTTAAGTTTTTAAGCTCCAAAATAATACTCTTGATTTTGGGATTACTTTTGATGTTAAATTCAGGTTGTCAACGAGACAAAAGTGATCCTATACCGGATGTTTCACACATTGAGGTGGAAGTTGCTTTTATTCACTTTGATAATCACATCAGAGATGCCTGGAGCGGGGGATTGGAAGGAGTAAAAAATCTTCTGGAAAAATATCCCGAATTTAGCGAAATTTATTTTGGGGGAATAATGGAGATTTGGTCAGCAGATGAAGCGCCAGATAGCTTGTATTTTAGAATGCAGGAGTTTTTGGAGTCCCCTTTCTATGAGACTATGTCAGATACCATCAATCTTGCTTTTTCAAATATGGGAAAAATCAAGGATAAATTGGAGTCTGCATTTAGGTTTTATCATTACTATTTTCCTGAGCGAAACATCCCATCTGTTTACTTTTTTGTTTCTGAGTTTACCTATGGCAATGTGATTTTTGAAAAAGAGCCGGGCATTGATGCATTGGGCATCGGTCTGGATATGTTCCTCCATGGCTATTTTGATTACAGTGTACTTTCTTTTTTCAATACTGCTTTTGCTGCCTACAATATGAGGACTTTAGACAGAGCGCATTTACCGAAAAAAACCATGGATGTTATCTGGGATGACATTTTGGGTCCACCTCCTATGGGCAGGACCATTGATCTTATGCTTTATTATGCCAAAAAGCACCATCTTAATAAATTGACATTACCTTACACTCATGATTCCATTATTTTTGAGTATACTCCCGAACAATTGGAATGGACTGAGGCTAATGAAGCACATATTTACAATTATTTGATTGAGGAAGATTTGTTGTATACCACTGACATGGGAAGATACGCCCGTCTGGTTAATCCAGCTCCGCATTCAGCAGGCATGCCTCCTGAAGCGCCTGGCAGAGTAGTCAACTGGCTCGCTTACAAAATGCTTAGAGCATGGATTCGTAACAATCCGGATAAAACACTGGAAGATCTGATCTCATTGACCGATGGTGATGAGTTTTTAAGGCAATCTCGATACCGACCTGGGAGGTATTGATATCAGTGGTACAGTTTTTGTTCTAATTAACTAAAAAAAGTAAAGAAATGAGTAAAAGAGCAATTCCATTAGTAAATCTGGGGCATTATACCTCAGGAAATGAAAGTCAAAGAAAAGAGTTCGTAAACGAATTGGGTGAGGCTTTTCATAATATAGGTTTTGTAGGTGTGGTGAATCACGGTGTACCCAAAAAGCTGATCGATGATTTTTATAGGGCTGCTAAGGAGTTTTTTGCTTTGGATTATGAGCTAAAAAGCAAGTATGAAATACCAGGTCTGGCTGGTCAGCGGGGGTATACCTCATTTGGTAAAGAGCATGCCAAACACAGTAAAGTTGGAGACCTCAAAGAGTTTTATCAATTAGGTCAGGAAGTAGAAGATGGCGATGAGATAAAAAGTGAATATCCCGATAACGTCATGGTGGAGGAGATACCTGAATTTACTCAACTGGGTATAGAATTATATAAGCAATTTGAGCGAGCCGGAGGTCATTTGTTGAAAGCTATAGCTGATCATCTGGAGTTGTCCAATGACTATTTTGAGAGTAAAATACACAATGGCAATAGTATATTGAGGGCGATTCATTACCCACCTATTACTTCAGAACCAGCTTCTGCAATAAGGGCAGAAATGCATGAAGATATCAATTTAATTACCCTATTAGTAGGTGCATCTGCAGGGGGACTGCAGCTTTTAAATAAAGAAGGTAAATGGTTAGATATACTTCCGGAGGATGAAGAAATTGTTATCAATGTAGGAGATATGCTTCAGAGATTGACTAACAACTACCTTAAATCTACCACCCACAGGGTAATAAACCCTCCACGTGAAGAATGGCATTTGCCGCGTTTGTCAATTCCATTTTTTCTCCACCCAAGAAGTGATATGGATCTCAGTTGCTTAGATTTCTGTGTTTCGGAAGAGAATCCGTTGCAATACGATCCTATTACAGCCGGTGAATATCTAGATGAGCGACTTAGGGAAATAGGACTTAAGAAATAAGTGTACTTTCATTACAATAATTAAACAAATTAATTCGCTAAAGTCTGTATCTTTGTGGTCACAATAAGTATAGATTATGATAAATTTATCTGCAATGTTTTTATTCCTGCCAGGCGGTACTGAGATATTCGTTATCTTATTTATCGTGTTATTGCTTTTTGGTGGTAGAAAAATCCCTGAGCTCATGAGAGGCCTTGGAAAAGGCATCAGGGAGTTCAACAGCGCCAGAGCAACAATCGAGGAGGAAATAAAAGAGGGAATGAAAGAGGAGGATAAGAAGCCTATAGAGGAAAAGAAAAAGGAAGATTAAACCTATTTCACCTTTTAAAATAACCCGTACTTAATTCTTAGGGCGATTTTATTGGCTTTTCATACCGGATTCAAAGGCAGTTTTTCCTATATTTGTGTATTATCAGGCTAATCCTGAAAAAATGTTGAATAACACCAAACTAAAAACCGAAAGAATCCTCATTTTTATAGTTGCTTACAATGCTGAGCAACACATAGAAAAGGTGCTCAATAGGATTCCAAGTGATTTTCTAGAAAAATACCCATATGAGATTTTGATCATCGATGATTCATCTTCTGATCATACTTTTCAGGTAGCCAAAAAATACCAGCAAGCCAATCTGGATATGAATATCAAGGTTCTCTTTAATCCAATCAATCAGGGCTATGGAGGAAATCAAAAACTGGGCTATCGCTATGCTATTCAAAATGAATTTGACGCTGTGGTTCTTCTTCATGGTGATGGTCAATATGCTCCTGAACTTATTGAAGAAATGATAAAACCCCTGATTCAAGGGGAGTCAGAGGCTGTTTTCGGATCTCGTATGATTAATAAAAAAGATGCCCTGAAGGGCGGCATGCCTTATTACAAGTTTGTGGGTAATATTATCCTGACTAGATTTCAAAACTGGATTCTCGGCTCCTCACTTTATGAGTTTCATTCCGGTTACAGAGCATATTCAGTATCTGCGCTTTCAAAATTGCCGTTTGAGCGGAATTCCAATGATTTTCATTTTGATACACAAATTATTATCCAGCTTCTTCTCGCTAAAATGCGAATAAAGGAAATACCCATTCCAACCTATTACGGAGATGAAATTTGCCACGTCAATGGTATGAAATACGGGTGGAATGTGATCGTCGCTTCGATTCAGAGCCGACTCCATAAAATGAATATTTTCTACAAAATGGAATACGATGTGGATGATGGTAGCCCTCACTATCAGCTAAAATTGGGATATACCTCTTCTCATACTATGACCATTGAAAATTGCCCCCCTGATACTCATGTATTGGACTTAGGAGCAGGAACGGGATTGATTGCTGCAGAATTAAAAAAGAAAGGCTGCAGAATAACCGGTATTGATATTTTTCCCCAGACGGACAACCCCAATTTTGATCATTATTGCCTGAGCGATCTTGATACTCCTGATTTTGATGTACCAATGGAAAAAATCGATGTCGTCTTGATGCTCGACATCATCGAACATGTCAATCAGCCGGAGGGCTTGATGGATTATATAAGAGGGAAGTTCCACCCAACCCATCGACCCAAGATAATTATGACAACCCCAAATATTGCTTTTTTCATAACCAGACTACAACTGTTTTTTGGAAACTTTAATTATGGAAAAAAGGGTATACTAGACCGAACGCACAAGCGCTTGTTTACTTTTACGACCTTCCATAGGTTGTGTGCTCAAACGGGTTATGTCATAAAAAAAACCAAAGGAATACCGGCTCCTTTCCCGGAGGCCCTCGGTTACAATTGGGTTTCGCGCTTTTTTTTATGGATAAATAAATTAATGATAAGGCTAAACAAGCGTTTGTTTTCTTATCAGATTTATGTAGAATTAGAGCCCACCCCGGTAGTTGAAAAAATGCTGAATTATTCAATTAAGGAAAGTAAAAAACGTGCAGATGAGCTTGAATTATCTTTAAAAGATTAATTTGCATAAAAGCAAAAATCGATGGCCAGATCTAAAAAGAATATAAAGCAAGGAGGTGCTCAAGCTCGAAAAGTGATCAGAAAATTAAGCATCATTGCTTTCTCCCGATCTCACGATTTTGATTCCATTACAGCGCAGCTTAAAAGTGTCGATGCCATTAAAGCATCAACTACGCTATATTATTTTCCAGAAATGAAAGAGCTGCCGGAGGAAATTCAATCCGGATCATTAAAATCAACCATTGTTTCTGACTGGAGGAAATCAATCTCTAATCCTGAGGATAATCCACTTTTAATCATCGATTTCGATAAAGTAGAGGCTGATCAGATTCCGGTTTTATTTGAAAAACAAAAGGTAGTTTTTAAAGAAAAAAAAAGATGCCTTGCAGTCTGCAGTGATAGATCAGATTGTCTTGAGGGCATGGCATTGGTTCCCGTCGGCGATCTAGAAAAGCTGCACATAGATTTTTCAGTAGCCGAACCGCTGTTGTCACTTGAGGAGTACTATCGTCTGTATTTTCCCCATGCTCTTATTCAAATTTCTGAAAATTCAGGCTTAGTGACATCTGTTAAACCAAAAGTTACTGAGCGATTGTCAGCTTTTTTCAATTGGTTTGTCAAAAGTCCCTTTAGAAGTTTCAAAACAGGAGGTGCATTGAAGTATGCTGATTCGCCGGGATACAGGTTGTTATTTTTAGTGACATTGGTATTTTCTTTTTTCCTAATCACCCATCTGAGTCAAAATGCCGGTATTTCAGGCGATGAGTACAGGTATATTGATCAGGCTTCAAATGTATATGACTACTACGCAAGTTTTGGAAAGGATAAATCAGCAGTTTCACAGACTGGAATTGATCCTCAGCATTACAATGCTCAATCTTTCGATAATATTCTATACACCGTTCAAAAGTGGATAGGTCTAGAGGCCGATGCCTTTGGTTTTCGGCATTTCTGGAATTCAGTAGTAGGTTGGTTGGCTATGCTGTTTACTGCTTTGATAGCTTTGCGGATAGGAGGATACAGGATGGCACTGCTTACTTTTATTCTGTTGTTCATTTCACCTCGATTTTTAGGTCATTCCTATAACAATCACAGAGATATTCCCATGGCTGCTTCGGTGGTCTTTTTTGTGATGGTCGCTATCCCTTACTTGAAAGCATTGCCCAAGATCCATTGGAAATACTTTATCTGGGTTGCATTGGGAATCGCTTGGGCTTATAGTTTGCGTCTAGGCGGAGGTGTCTTGGTTATGGGATATTTGCTTGCGTTCTCCGGATTGGCTTATCTAATTCATGCCGGAAGTTTGAGTGGAGTCATTAAAAACTTCAGCAAAGCTTTAGTTATGCTTGGGAATACTCTATTGGCTTGTTTGGTAGGATTTGGCTTGGGAGTACTTACTTGGCCCTATGCTTTAGAAGGTCCTGTTGCCAATTCTTTGGAGGTACTAAAGGCCTCAGCAGAACTTGGTGTTAGTTTACGTCAGGTTTTTGAGGGTGAACAGATCTGGTCAAATAATATGCCCTGGTATTATACAGGCAAATGGATGTTGATCACGATTCCTACATTTATCATTGCCGGATTTTTCTTTTCTTTTTTGATGGCAAAAAAGGTCGTAAATAAACAGAATCTGCTCCCATACCTTATGGTACTCACTGCTGTTGTTTTGCCGTTGATTTATGCATTGGTTTTTGTAAATACACATTACGGTGGTTGGCGTCATTTTATTTTTGTTTATCCCTTTATTGTTATTCTTGCAGCATTGGGCGTAGAGGGTGTCTTCCGTATGTTTGAAAAGAAAAAGTTGAAAAACCTCATTTGGCTGGCAATCCCGATTTTTATGTTTCAACCTATTTCTTTTATTGTGAAAAACCATCCCTTAGAATATTTATATTTCAATGAATTGATAGGTGGTACTAAGGGTGCTCATGGCTATTTTGAAATCGATTATTCGCTGAATAGCCTTCAACAAGCTTCAC
>RECS01000099.1 GCA_007693915.1 Saprospirales bacterium
GTTAGGTATTGGTCTAAACCGGAATAATTGGTTTCTGGATGTAAGATATAATATCGGCCTTCAGAATCTTGACAATTATGAAGATGATTTCGATGATTATTACGATTATGATTATAGTTTCTATCATCGTGGTATTTTGATCGGGATTGGCTACCAATTTTAATAGGATTATTTTGAACAGAGGAGAATCTACAATCTAAATTTCCCTCCAAACCTACTTCAAAAACCTCGCAGTCAAATTGTCTTTTTTCTTAAGCAATTGGGTCAGTGTTCCTTGAAACATGATATTGCCTCCGTTTTTTCCGCCACCCGGTCCGAGATCTACCACATAGTCCGCATTGAGGATGATGTCTTGCTGATGCTCAATAATCAGAACGGTGTTGCCCAAATCCACTAACTCGTGGAGAATATCCAGCAAATTCCTGATGTCCTCATAATGCAAGCCGGTGGATGGCTCATCGAGTATATAAAGTGTTTTTCCTGTACTTCGCTTGGCTAATTCCTGAGCAAGCTTGACCCTTTGCGCTTCTCCACCCGATAGGGTTGGGGCCGGCTGACCAAGCGTGATATAGCCCAATCCTACACGCTGAATCATGTGAAGAATCCGGTATATTTTGGGCATCGGCTGAAAGAATTCACAGGCCTCATCAATGGTCATATCGAGTACTTCGGATATGTTTTTATTGCGATAGACGATTTCAAGGGTTTCTCTGTTGTATCGCTGTCCCATGCAAGTTTCACAATCCACCAATACATCGGGAAGAAAATTCATCTCCAGTGTCTTTTTTCCGGCTCCCTGACAGGTTTCGCACCTGCCTCCTTTGACATTAAAAGAAAATCGCCCCGGTTTGTATCCTCTGATTTTAGCTTCTTTGGTCTCCGCATATAACTGTCTTATAGGCGTAAATAGCCCAGTATAGGTAGCGGGATTAGATCTGGGAGTTCTACCAATAGGTGATTGATCAATTTCGATCACTTTATCCAGGTGGTCAAGGCCTTTGATAGAGGTGTAAGGCAATGGATTTTTTACAGAATTATAAAAATGTTGCCGCAGGATAGGATATAATGTTTCATTGATTAAACTTGATTTGCCACTTCCGGAAACTCCTGTAACACATATAAATGTTCCCAGCGGTAAGTTCAGATTTACCGTTTTTAAATTATTCCCACTTGCTCCGCCTAATTTCAGTTTTTTACCGTTTCCTTTCCGCTTGCGGGAATCTTTAGAGTCAGATTGTTTCTGGGCAAGATACTGAGCCGTAAGACCTGACTTAGATTCTATGACTTGTTCTGGAGTACCATCAGCAATCACCTCTCCTCCTTTTTCACCGGCAGCTGGTCCCAAGTCAATTAAATGATCTGAAGCCAGCATCAATTCTTTATCGTGCTCCACTACAATGACGGTATTTCCGATATCCCTTAAGTCTTTCAGTGATTGGATCAATCTTTCATTGTCACTTGCATGCAAGCCAATAGACGGCTCATCTAAGATATAGGTAATTCCCGTTAATTGTGAGCCAATCTGAGTAGCCAGCCGAATCCGCTGTGATTCACCGCCTGATAGTGTGTTTGCCCGTCTGTTTAACCCCAGATATCCAAGACCCACCATTCGCAAAAACCTGATCCGCTCATTGATTTCTTTAATGAGCTCCCCACCAATTTTCAGTGACTTTTCATTTAGTTTCCCGTGCAGCTTTTCCATCCATTCACCAAGGTCTTCCAGATCCATATCCGCCAGATCAGCAATATTTTTTCCATTTATAAAAAAATGCAGGGACTCCTTTCTCAATCTCTGGCCATTGCATTCAGTGCAGGTATTAATAGTCATAAAAGACTCCGCCCATTGCCTTATTTTTTCTGACGAAGTATCATGATGCCACTTTTCCAGCATGCCAAAAACCCCTCCTGTGGCAATTTGATCACCCCATTTTGATTTGCTTTTTCTACTTTCTTCACCATAAAGGATCACTGCCAGATTATCCTCGGCAACCCCCTTAATCGGTTCCGTCGTAGAAAAACCGTATTTCTTTGCAAGCTTTTTTACTTCTTTGAAATTCATGGTGTCTCTCAACTCCCCCAAAGGAGCAATACCACCCTTATTAATTGAAAGTTCAGGATCGGGAACAACTTTTTCTATGTCGACGAGGTGCATTTCACCAAGACCTTTGCAGACCGGACAGGCACCATAAGGAGAATTAAATGAAAAACTATTGGGCGAGGGCTCCTCATAGGAAATCCCGCTCTCCGGATCCACCAACTCTTTGCTGAACGGATACAGTTCCTCCTCTTTGGTTAAAACAAACAGCGTTTGATTGCCCATTTCCATTGCGATATGAATAGAGGATGTTAGGCGGTTATTCCTCTTTTCAGGAACCTTCAGGCGGTCAACTACGATCTCTATATCGTGGGTTTTATATCTATCCAACCTCATTCCTACCTTGAGGTCTGTAATCTCGCCATTGATACGAACTTTGGTATAACCCTGTTTTCTAATTTGTTCCAATAGTTCTCTATAGTGCCCTTTTCTTCCCCTGACAACGGGAGCGAGAATACTTACAGCTTTACCTTTCAATTTTTGAGTGAGTAATTCTACGATTTGTTCCTCTGAGTATTTTTGCATTTTTTTTCCGGTCAAATAAGACCTCGCCTCTCCTATTCTTGCATACAACAGTCGCAAAAAGTCATACACCTCTGTAACAGTACCAACTGTGGATCGTGGGTTCCAGCCTGTGGTTTTTTGTTCAATGGATATCACCGGGCTTAGGCCATCGATAGATTCCGCATCCGGTCTTTCCATATTGCCAATAAACTGGCGAGCATAAGCTGAAAAAGTCTCCATATAGCGACGCTGACCCTCTGCAAAAATGGTATCAAAAGCAAGTGAGGACTTACCACTTCCGCTTACACCGGTAATTACTGTAAGACGATTCATCGGAATGGCTATATCTATGGACTTTAAATTGTGCTCTCGGGCACCCTTTACGATGATATGTGTCAGTGGGGAGATTTCTTGATTCATTTATTGATCGGCTAAGTAGCTAAAAAGTTTACAACAAAGTTTTCTTAAAAGAGGTTGTTTTTCTTTTCCAACTTTTAAGACATCCTCCAGAGAAGTTTCTCGGATGGCCTCCGGTGGATAGCACTTGTTACTTACCAGTGAAAATGCGAGGACGGGCAGTTCCATGTGCTTTGCAGTTATCACCTCAGGAACAGTTGACATTCCAACCAAATCTCCACCTATCCTGTTGAGGAAAATGTATTCTGCCGGCGTCTCCAGATTAGGCCCTGGAAAGGCGACATAAACCCCTTGGTGCGCATTTAATCCGGTTTCAGCAGCGAGGCGCATTCCATCCTTATTCCAAACCGGATTATAAGCGTCCTTCATGTCAGGGAATCTTGGCCCCCATCGCTCCTCATTTGCTCCGCGCAAGGGATTGTCAGGAAGTAAATTGATATGATCCTTTAAAAATACCACATCACCCATTTCAAAATCTTCATTCACACTCCCACTAACATTGGTGATAATGAGTTTTTTTACCCCAATTTCTTTCAAGACTCGAACAGGCATCGTTATTTCCTTCATACTATAACCCTCATAATGATGCATTCTGCCGGCTAATACAGCGACCTTCACCCCATTATATTTTCCTAAAATCAATTCCCCTCTATGGCTTTGAACTGTAGAAATCGGAAATCCAATTATCTTTTGGTAGGGGATGGTAAAATCTACCTCTAAGTCTTCGGCAATATCACCAAGTCCTGTACCTGTAATCAGTCCTATTTCAGCTTGATAATTAGCAGTCATTTCATTGATGCTATCAGCTGCAGCTTGTACTTTTTCAAAATAATTCATATCGTGTTTTTATTCCAATTTATATTTTTACTCCCATAAATTCTATCGATCGACTCCTTCTTCAGCTCTTTGAATTTTCAGACTTCTCGTGGTCAAAACTCCAAAAATAGCACTATTTTTTTTAAGCATTCTGAATAATTTTGCCAATTGGATTAATTTCCTTACCTTTGCGGCGTTTTCGAAGGGAACCGGTGTTCCCTTTTTTTAGTTATATTATCGAAATGATTACAGAGCAGGAAGTCCGACAACTTGTAGCCGAAAAATTTAGCGAAGATAATCTGTCTCATTGTTTCCTTGTTGACATTGAATTAAAGGGAGCAAAGACACTTAGGGTTTTTATTGACTCTAAGGAGGGCGTAAGTTTTGGAGAGTGCAAGAAGCTAAGTCGATTTCTGGAGGAAAAAATCGAGGCTGGTTCATTAATGGACAAAAACTACCTACTTGAAGTATCCTCTCCCGGAGTTGACCGACCACTTAAGTTTCTGGAACAATATCCAAAGCACAAGGGAAGACTTTTTGAGATACAAACAAATGAGGGCAATTTTACGGCGGCATTGATGGATGTAGAGAATGGTAGTCTGATTTTTGAAAAAAAAGAATTAGGTAAAAATAACAATAAAGCCAAAAAGGCTGAGAAAGAAATAAAAGAAATCAATTTTGAATCAATCAGGAGCGCAAAAGTCCTGGTCTCATTTTAATTAACTGATAATGAATCTAATTGAAACTTTTTCGGAATTTAAAACCGATAAAAACATTGACAGACCCACAATGGTAAGGGTATTGGAGGATGTTTTCAGAACACTGATTAAAAAGAAATACGGGTCAGACGATAACTTTGAGGTTATTGTCAACCCCACAAAAGGTGACCTCGAGATGTGGCGGGTAAGAGCAATTGTGCCCGATGGTGAGGTAACTGACGAAAACACTCAGATTTCAATCAGTGAAGCACTGCTCATAGATAGCGACTATGAAGTGGGAGAAGAGTGCTACCAGGCCATTTACCTCGAAGATTTCGGTCGTCGCGCCATTATGGCCGCTCGCCAGACCTTGATTTCACGTATCATGGAGTTGGAAAAAGACGAAATTTTTGCAAAGTACAAAGACAGAATTGGGGAGATCGTTGTTGGAGAAGTCAATCAGATCCTTAAAAAACAATTACTTATCCTAGATGATGCTACCGGCAATGAATTATTAATGCCAAGGTCTGAAATGATCAGAGCGGATTATTACCGAAAAGGAGATGTTGTTCGAGCAGTCATTAAAGATGTCGAAATGCGCAATAACAATCCACTTGTTATCATCTCAAGGACAGATGAACGTTTTTTAGAAAAACTTCTGGAACAGGAAGTTCCGGAAATCGAAGACGGTTTGATTCTTGTCAGAAAAATAGTCAGAATTCCCGGGGAAAGAGCAAAAGTTGCCGTGGAGTCTTATGATGACAGAGTAGATCCGGTAGGTGCATGCGTAGGTATGAAAGGATCGAGGATTCACGGAATTGTCCGAGAATTAAGAAATGAAAATATAGACATCGTCAATTACACCACCAATCTTCAATTGTACATCCAAAGATCTTTAACACCTGCTAAGATAAGCAGCATGGAAATAGACGAGGACAATAAAAAGATAGCTGTTTTCTTAAAAGCAGACCAGGTTTCTCTTGCCATTGGTAAGGGTGGAAGTAATATTAAGTTGGCAAGTGCATTGACCGGATATGAGATAGATGTATTCCGTGAAGCTGAGGAATATGAAATGGAGGACGATGTTGATTTAGATGAATTCTCTGATGAAATAGAAGGATGGGTATTGGAACAATTGAAGCAGGTTGGTTGCGACACTGCTAAGAGTGTCCTTCGTTTGAGTGTGGAAGAATTGACAAGAAGAACAGATCTTGAAGAAGAAACTGTGGCTGAAATACTGAAAATATTGGCTGCAGAGTTCGAAGCGGATGAATAGTAGGTCCGCATTTTTAGTCTGTGAAACGATATTTTCTTAATTTTGCGCCTGAGATCAAAGTCTAGTGTTTTTTTTGTGATTAGGAAAAAAATATACAGGATTAAATTCCTGCAGTTGCCACAAGGCATCAAATTAAAATTTAAGTAGATTTAAAGAACCGGATGGTTAAAAAATTATTAGCAGTAGCAAAGGAGTTGAATGTTGGTACAAGTACCATTGTCGATCATTTAACGAGCAAAGGATTCGACATTGTCAACAAGCCCAATGCCAGAATTGAACCTGAAATGTATGATGAACTCCTCAAAGAGTTCCAATCTTCTATTTCCATTAAAGAAAAGGCAGATAAACTGCTGATCGGAAATCGCCCCGGTACTGAAGCTCAAAAACCTAAAGAAAAACTCACTCTTGCTGAGCGCCTTGCCCGACTGAAGAGTGGAGCTGACAAACCAAAACAGGAAGAAGAGCCTGCTCAGGATGCCGAAACTAAAGCCCCTGAAAATGTAGAGCAGCCAGATGAAAAAGAAGAGCCAAAAATAGAGGAGGAAAAGGCAGTAAAGGAAAAACCTAATACAGAAGAGGAAGAAAAAAAGGTTGAAGAAAAAACTGTAGAGGAAACTACTCCAGGTCTTAAGATTGTCGGTAAAGTGGATCTAGACTCGCTTAAAAAACCAAAGAAAAAATCTACAAAGAAAGTTGAGGAAGAAACTCCTACTGAAAAGGAGATAGAAGTTACTGAAGAAAAAGAAGACATTAAAGAAGAGGCAACTGTAGTAACTGAAACTGAAACTACTACAACAAAAGACGCGACTAAAGAAGAAAAGGAGGAGGAATCGGAAGAGGAGCAAGGTCACGTCAAAGGAAAAGTCCCTCAACTTAAGGGCCTGAAGGTAGTGGGTAAAATCAAAATTGAACCTAAAAAGAAAAAGACCAAAGAAAAAACGGATAAAACAGTCCCTGATAAGGATTCAAGTGGAGAAGGAAGTTCTACCAGAAGACGGAGAAGAAAAAGGAAAAAGGTGGCTGCTGTATCTAAACCTGCAAGAGACAGAAAGGGAACAAGAAGAAAACCAGATGAAGTCAAAGAGGTGTCCCAAAAGGAGATTGATGAGCAGATTAAGGCAACTCTTGCCAGATTAGCAGGTGGCAAAAAGAGCAAGCGACAAAAAGTACGAAAAGAACAAAAAGATAAGCTTCGCGAAAAAGCTGAATTGGAAGTAAATGAGGAGGAAAACAAAAAATTACAGGTTACGGAATTTATTTCCGTATCCGAACTTGCCTCATTGATGAATATAACAGCAACAGATGTCATCATGACCTGCATGAATCTTGGTGTTATTGTCTCTATTAATCAGAGACTTGATGCAGAAATTATTGAGCTTGTTGCCTCTGAATTTGATTTTGAAACGGAATTCATAAGTGCAGAAGAACAGGTCTTAGAGGAAGAAATCGTAGAAGATGCGGAAGAAGATTTAGAACCAAGGGCACCTATAGTCACCGTAATGGGACATGTGGATCACGGTAAAACTTCTTTGCTCGATTACATCAGGTCTGCAAAAGTAGCTGCCGGTGAGGCTGGTGGTATTACCCAGCACATTGGTGCTTACGAAGTAAAAGCAGGTGAAGATAACAGGAGGATAACTTTCCTGGATACTCCCGGTCACGAAGCCTTTACAGCCATGAGGGCTAGAGGAGCTAAAGTAACAGACGTAGCAGTCATTATTGTGGCAGCAGATGATCGCATCATGCCCCAAACCAAAGAGGCTATATCGCACGCTCAGGCTGCCGGTGTCCCAATGGTTTTTGCCATAAATAAAATTGACAAAGCGGGTTCCGATCCTGAGAGAATAAAACAGGAATTGGCAAGTATGAATTTTCTTGTGGAAGAATGGGGTGGGAAATACCAATCTCAGGATATTTCGGCTCTTAATGGAACAAATGTTGACCAACTTCTGGAGAAAATAATTCTTGAAGCTGATTTGCTCGAATTAAAAGCTAATCCTAAAAGGAAAGCATTAGGTACAGTCATTGAAGCTTCTCTCGATAAAGGAAGGGGTTACGTAACTAAAGTTCTCGTCCAGAACGGAACTCTGACAATGAGTGATCCTATGGTAGCGGGTGAGCATCAAGGTAAGATCAAAGCCATGTTCAATGAATTTGGACAGCGAATAAAGTCTGCCGGCCCATCAAAACCAGTTATGATCCTTGGTCTTTCGGGTGCTCCCCAGGCCGGTGAGCAGTTCAAAATAATGGATTCAGAATCTGAAACTAAAGATCTCGCATCAAGAAGGGCACAGATCAATAGAGAACAGTCCAATCGCGCTAGCAAACGTATCAGTCTTGATGAAATCGGAAGGCGTCTGGCTCTAGGTACCTTTAAGGAACTTAACCTTATCGTTAAGGGTGATGTGGATGGATCCGTTGAAGCCTTATCAGATGTACTAATGAAATTATCCATCGAAAGCGTTCAGGTTAATGTTATTCACAAGGCGGTGGGTCAGATTATTGAATCAGATGTCTTACTTGCTTCTGCTTCAGATGCCATCATTATTGGATTCCAGGTAAGACCATCTTTAGGTGCGCGAAAACTAGCAGAAAAAGAGGGTGTTCAGATCAAACTTTACTCCATTATCTACGAAACTATTGAGGAAATCAAATCCGCTATTCAAGGGATGTTGGAACCTGTTCGTGAAGAAAAAATCACCGGTAATCTGGAGGTTAGGGAAACTTATAAAATTAGCCGAATTGGTACCATTGCAGGTTGTTATGTTCAGGATGGAAAGATCAATAGAAATTCTTACATTAGAGTAATAAGAGACGGTATTGTTATCTATCCAACCAAGGAAGGAGTTACCGGGGAGATCTCCTCACTCAAACGCTTCAAAGAAGACATTAAAGAAGTTAAGACTGGGCTTGAGTGTGGTTTGACCATTAAAAACTTCAATGATATCAAAGTCGGTGACACCATTGAAGCTTACGAAGTTATTGAAGTGAAAGCTGAAATGTAATCTTTGTACCCTCTTTATTACGGGAGACGGAAGTGGGGAGGAAGGAGGAAGTAGGAAGGAGGCTTGTCTCGTAAAGATTCGTAATGCTATGAAATGGCTTGACGAGAAAGTGGGCCTGCTCCGACCGAAAATGGTGAATCAAACCAAGCCTACCAAACCAAACAGGGTCAAACTAAGAGTGGCTTAAGTGTAGCCGAAGGGTGTAAAGGATTACGCAGGACTTCTGTGTGGCTGCTATGTGCCTATTGTGGTTAAAAGAAAAACCCAGTGAAAGAGCTCCCACTATGTATCTTAAAATACAGCATAGCAAAAAATAACATCATGCTATTATCATGAATGGAATATAGAGAAAAGCTTACCACCAAGCGGCTTAAAGACATACTCTTACTCAAATTATACGTAGTTTTGTATTCAGGCACCTATTAT
>RECS01000044.1 GCA_007693915.1 Saprospirales bacterium
AGCCGAGGTCGTATACGGCAAAGTCGGCTTGGTAGGAAATATCGAGTGCCATTCTAAGAGCAGTGGCGGCATCTTCTAAATCGTCCTGCAGGTGTTGAGCGGGCGGTGGATAACCGGTGAGATCGGGCAGAAATATAAAGGCCGATTGGCTGTGGAGGGTTTTCGTTAAATCGCTAAAGTCGAGTATTAATAAATCTTGATCCATTTTCAATCGACAGAAATTTTATTGGAAATACTAGATTCTTATTCTCGTATGATTGGAAAGCTGTAATCATTCAAATACTGTAATCCCTTAATCTTATTTTCTTCCACCTTTGATGCCAATTCTGGGGATATATATACACCCTTATTTATATACCTGAAGGTAAAAAAGTCCAACTGAGAAATAATCGGAGACCTAAGGCTCTTTATCATGATCTTACCCTCTGTCAAATTTTCTTTATAGAAGCTTTGGCGGTTGAAGTCATTAAATTCCTCCATTTTAACGTTATCCTCTAAAATATCGTCAGGGTTAATATTGGAACTCAATTTACCTTCTTCCAAAGATTTGGAATCCAGAGCCCAGAATTTTGAACGTTTAAAATCAATTGACTCGTCCATATAATTATATAAATACAGGAAGTGCATGTCGTGCCTTTCCTCCCCGTCCAAAGTATAGGTAACTCCTGAAAACATCACATGTTCCTGCAGATTGAATTCTCTGAGAATTTCTGCTAATTTATTACTTATCAAAAACGAAGTGGGGATATTAAACTCTTTGTGTAAATCGTATATATCCAGAGGATTGTCCTCAAACTCAAACCTAATATTTTCTAATAAATTTTTTCTAGGACGCAAATTTCCGGGTTTAAAATGCTGTTCTCTATAATACTCATCAGCAAGCTTATAGAATTCAATATCCTTGCCATCCATTACAGACCAGGCACACGAAATTTTGGGCGCAGAAATTTTTTTATAGATTACTGATTCCATGAACTTATTTTTTGATAGGAAATGTACAGGGTCTCCAGGCTCTGATAATAAATATATTTAATACCTCTGGAAATATTCTATCCATTAAACTCAAAAGTAAAATTACCCCAAAAATCAACCCCCTTTATCTTCTCATCAGCTAGCCTTTTTACAAGGTGCGGAGATAAATATAAACCTTTTTCTTCTGCATTGAAATAAAAAATGTCTAATTTAATGCATTCTGTACAATGTAAATATTTAAAGACTGTTTTAGGATCATTACTAAGCGGGTCTCTTTTTCTTCTATTAAAATGGAATTCTTCTTTCGATTTAAATTTAATATTGTCCTTTATGATCGCTTCTTGTTTTAAATTTCCCTCTTCGTCTTTATGAAATGTATGATCACTTTTTACTATCTGGTAAATCGATTTCGAATAATCAATAAATTGCGTATAATCCTTATAGAAGATTAATAAGTTCATATCGTCCCTTTCCTCCCCCTTAAAAGTGTACCTTATCCCCGGGAAAACTTTGTGCTCTGCCAGGTATAAATCCCTAAGTATAATTAATAATCGATTGCTTACGATAATTGAAGATCGAAAGTAACAATAATTGTAGATATCAAAAGGTCCTTGACGAGTATCAAATTTAACATTTTCCAATAAATTATAATCAGGAGCAAATCCAATACTTGTTTGCTCATAGTCCCTGGAAAACTTTTCAATTAATTTAGTATGTTCTATTTCTGATATTCCCTCTAATTTTTCTCTGGGAAATTTTTTAAAAGCGGCCAATTTTTTATATTTCATTCGGGTCATACCTCTTAGTTTAGTAATGTACTATAATCCTCTAAACCTCCGAAATGCACATGTAAACTGCTGTTGGCCTGATAGGCCTTGTCAATTTCTAGTTTGAGAAAATCTGTTAATTGGTCCATTTTCGCACTTAGCTGAGAATCAGGTAACTTTTTAATTTCATTCAACGCATCGTCAACCCAGTTATTATAAGAAGCATGACTACCATGAAACGTATTTCCATTGGGTAAGTTTTTAGGAATTATTAAGCCGTTTCTTGTAGGGTCAGAAGGATGCCAACCTGCTCTGGCCAGGCGTTGCATTAAAGCTCGATGCTTTGTAGTTGCCTTATCAACCAAACTCCAGGGAATAAGGTGATGGGCATTGTGGATGGCTGAGCTGTAGGTCAGTTGAACTCCATTAAAGATGGAGGTAAATCCTCTATCTTTAAATAATTTATAAAGTTTAGTTCTCCCACCAACCCAATGAACTTTTCCAGACAATTCAACAGAAAATTGAAGCATTACTTTCTTTGTCCCTTGCCTGGCTGCCTTTGCTGCATATTTTATACCAAACCCTGCCTTCCCGACAAGTGGTAATGTACCAATTGCAGAGAAGGATGCATTTTTTAGGTCCCCACTTTGGAGGTATAAAGTTAAATTTGCAAGATCGCATACAGGGAAGAAGAACCCGCAGATATCAAGTGCAGTATGGATGGTTTGTCTGCATACATTTATTGTTGCCTGCCATCTGGTGCGCGGACCACATGCCTGGAACCACCAGCAATCTTCATATCCAAAGTCCTTTCTTACCGCCTCCAATTCTTTTACCCAATAGATATTTAAAGTGTAGGATGCCTCACTTAAATCTACCTTCCAATTTTCAAGATGTTTATCTACTGATTCCCTATACCATTCCCAATTTCTATATTCTGGAGTTAATTTCTCGCGTTCAAAAGAGGAAACAGCCATGCTCCCAATTAATACATTTTGACAAGCGGCATTAGCGGAATCTAATACCTCCTGAATTCCTATTATCTCATCTTCATAAGGATACTCCCCTTGAAATCCCATGCCCCTGCTGTTTCCACTCTCATTGGGAGCAAATCCACCTCCCGGAGGAGACACCTCATAATGGAATCCCAATACTCCAAAAGTGTTGTCTACATTCAAAACCACAAAAAATACCTTGTGATCAGAGGGATCATTTTGATAGGCCTCCCATTTGCTTTCAAATAGATTGCAATCTCTTGGATACTTGAAAAGGTGTACTGAGTGGGTTATGGATTGCCCTGTACGCTCAAATATCCAATTGGAATCATCACTGAGAAATGAATTTACATATTCGTCTGCTTCCACCTCGACCTCATCCTCCAGGAATCCAATCTCAACGTTTAAGTCATTTGCAGTTCTGGAAAGAGTTCCTCCCGGAACTATTGCCAATGGAGGAGATCCGAAATCCGGATCATTTATTATTTTTATCGGATCGAGAATAAAATTCCTCTCTAGCAAGAGCCTAAAAACCTCAATATCAGTGTAAACACAAGAAACACATGTTTCGGTAGGACAACAGGACTTGAATTCAAGTAACCCATCTTTTAAAGAGTAGATCTCTTCTTTTGCAACTATAGGAAAAATAGCATTTCTATTGTTGCCTAATAGGTTAGAAGTATTTAGGTTTAACCTCAATTTCGTGGCCAACTCATATCTTATTGTCGGAGACAAAGAATCTATGCAGCTAAAATACCCCCCCTCCGGCAACTCCACCTCCACCCACACTTTTTTCAAATCCCCCTGATCATCCATCTCCCGCCCAAAGAAGAGATAATAAGAATGCGTAATCCGATCCGATATAGCCTTTGCCATCACCTCCGGAATACCTCCAACCATTTTGGGGTGATGAGCGTAGAAGCCGAGGTCATATACGGCAAAGGCATTCTGCATAGCAGTATCCGGCAGTGCAGCACGCAGAGCATCTGCAGCGGCTATTAGATCATCCTTAAGGTGCTGCGGACTGTCTTCAAGAGAATAGCCTGTCATGTCCGGTAAAAACACAAATGCAGGATTACTTCCCTGGCCTATCATAGAGCTGAAGGATGACAAGAAGAGGATGGTGATAATGAAAAAGTTGATGATATTTTTCATGGAATTTGTTTTTTAATTGACATTGATGTTAAAAACTTCGGACATCTGGGAGAAGCCGCCGTCGTAATGGCGAGCGATGATGCGGTATTCGTAATATCCTGTACGAGTAATCTGGGTGTCCAGAAAGAAGAATTCTTTGGTTAAATAGCCAAGGTGAAACGTCAGGTTTCTCACCCAACTCGGGTTTTTGATGATTCCATCTTCCACTACCAGGGTCTTTTGTATTCTCATCGGCTCCCGAATCCGATGGCGGTATACCACAAAATCCTTTATCTCAGTATCCGCATTGTAATCCCACTGCAGCGCCGGCAATCTATTTTCGAGTCAGTCGTGAATGCATTCCCTACCTCAATCAATCATCTCATTTTTCTCCGCTATATGAATTGAGGCGGCCAATAATTCCGGTTCAGATTTTAGAATGCCTATTAAATGACTCATTTTTTCAAGGACAGCTTTGCTTTTGCTGGATATTATAATTCCCTCGGAATCATCATCAATGTAAATCTCATCGTTGAGGGTGGGATCAGCTAGCTGGATCGCACCGGAAATTATACCGTACCATGTCGGACCACCTCCCTGAAATCCCTGCTCTGATAATGCGTCAAAATGGCTATCTGCCTCATTGAGATCAAAATAGTGCAATTGAAACCCGTGCTCCTCCATATCCATTATGTCACCTCTACCCTTTATCTTTTCATCGGCTAGCAATTCCTTAATTTTTTTTTCGTACTTTTTCATGTTAGCATTTGATGGAATTTCAGGAATATCTACTTTTTTAGGTTCTTTAGTTTTCTTGCTGTAATTCGTAATATTCTTTAAATCAGGATGAACATATATCCAGAGATCATGATCATCTCGGATCAGATGATAGTCACTCTCATAGGCATAGATGTTTTCTTTAGCATTTGAAAGTAGCATATAGTAAATCCCGGGAGGGTACTCAGATAAATCGAGAACAAACTCATAGGACGGAATCTGAAATCTCATAAGAGGTTCGGGGTCCCACTTTAAAAACAATTGGAGAATTGTTCCTTGAATTGGAACATCATCATTTGCTATTTTTACTTCATAAAAAATCTTATTCTTCTTATTTACTAGCAGTAAATCCGTTCTAACTTTTTCAATTGGAATTCCAAAAGTAGCAAGGCATGCATCCTGAGTTCCTAAATCATAAAACAATGTGCTTCTACTCTTTGTGTGAAACCCCCAAAGGTAATATTCAGGTTTTCTATTTTTAATTGCTGTCCTAAAAATTCCAACACCAAATCGATCATCCGCAAAAACTTTTGCCTGATATTTTGCAGCTTGCCACATTATATCAGCAACCACCATTGTTTCTCCATTTGAAGCCTCAATCCGTTTCGAAGACTTAAAACCTCCGCGAGTTCCATGTGGTCTAACATAAATAGCATCCACAGTCAACTTCGTTCTAAAATCTTTCCCATATGGGTATAAATCTTTGGGTGAGGACATTTGACTTATGGATTTCCAGGATAACAATTTTGATCTTCCAATCATCAAAGGGAGATCGGGTCTCAGAAGTTTATGCTCTTCCTTTGTAAACTCCTTGGAGGTTAAATAAAGGCAGGTTTTTAGGAAAAAGTCTGTTTGCATTCTCTCGAATGAATAACTGGAATATTCCATTTTAAAATGAACTGTCTCAGGGATTATCGCAGTGTTTGTAGGCCAATAGAACCGAAAAAAGAAAACCTGTATTTCGTCACAGGCCAAAACCAAACAATATCCATAAGTGGAGGATCCATAAATATCACCTGGTTTAATTTGTCTTTTATTAATAAAGTCTTCACTCATAAACTCTTTTGTTTTAGTTAAAATTTATCCTGAAATTTTAATTTCACCAAAAAAAATTCTAAGGACAAAATGGTGCCCAATCCTTCGGAGGATGGACTTCGTTTATGATTAATTTTATTGATTCTGCCAGCTCCATACATTTATTGTAAAAGGCCACACGACTTTTAGCTATTCCATTGATGGCATTTCCAGATCGGGTTTTATTTATCCCATTTTTTCCTTTATTATCTGACCATGCCCCTCCCATGCTCACAATGATTTTCTGTTCTCTGCCACGAATGGTTTTATATGCCCGGTCATTATGGCGGCTATTCCGGCTATTTTTGAGGGAATACTCGTGATGATCGTAGCAGGCAGCAACATAATCCTCATCCCATTTGTGGTGCCCCTTATCCCTATTTCTTATAAGCATTATTGGGTTTTTGTTGTATCCACTTGTGCGACCAGCATAGATTTTGCCATTGATGAGGGGCGTTTCATTAATCTCATTGGGGTTATACTTAGTGTAAGTAACATATGTCAATTTTTTATCATCCTCTTCCTCTTCAAGTTTTTCTTTAAAACGCAATTCAACTTCCAGCAAGTTTGAATAAGGTTGACCAGCCTGTGGACCTGATAACATAAGTAGGAAAACATTTGAAGCCCTACCTAATGTAAGAAGTACATTTCCACTCGGTTTTGGAAAATTACGGAGAAAATTCCATTTGCTTTCTTTTTTTATGATTTTCTGTATATCATTATAATTGGTATTCTTATTTATCCTGAGAGTCGGCCTGTAATTGGGGTTATGTGGTCCAAATGGCAAAGGAACTGCCCCACCAAGTTGAGGGTGGGCATCAGGTGCTACCAGATTCATAAGATGTAGTGGAATATCTGGAACACTAAAACCCCAAATGTCGAATTCATTTTTAAGCAATTCAATGTATTCTTCAGTATAAAGTTTAAGATGCCAACCAACCTGTAAAATGGTGTTTTCATCCATTAATTTAGCCGGATTCCATTTTATTAAATCATCAAAATCAAACCCATTTCCCCATTCGTCAACAATAGAACCCAGTGTTTCTCCTGATTTAATAATGTGCACCGGTTGTGACGGAAGAGCATATGGGGCCAATTCCATTATGCCCCGAGGCAAAGGAATTATTTTGGTTGTTATGTAAAATAAATTAGTTTCTGGATCAATAATAAAAAAATGTAGACTATCTGTTTGCTGAGACCTCGAAACAGGATCCATCAAGGTAATTGGACCTTCACCATCATAGTACTCCATAAAATCAGGGTCGTCCAGTAAAATATAAAATTCTGTCCTAACAAAAAGTATTTGAACATTATTAAAAGTATCATTCCAAAGATGAACCCAAACATCAAAGTTACTTAAATCTTCTGAGTATTCATCAATCACGAAATCAACCGTTCCACTGCAAAAATTACTATTATCAGTTAAATAGCCTGTGGCACTGGTATTATTTAATTCAGCAATATTTCCTAATAGCTCATTTACCTTTTGCGCAAGTGATATCCCATCCATATATATTCCTGCAAAATCTACTATATTATTGTATTCGCTTACAGGTACATCGTAGGTAATGTTTTCAACTTTAATACCAATAAAGCCATAATCCATAAGCCATCCATATATTTCTTCAGTAGTTTCACAAAGCTGACAACTTTGATGACGAGAACCACAGGGCTCACAACAACCAGCTAATTCTGCTAATTTTTCCGCAAAATACAAAATTGTTTGAATTTTAGCCACCGGATGTGATGCAGGTTTGCTATATTGTTCAAAAAACTCTTCAGCTTTATTTCTAATACCTGCCTTAAAAACCTGAATATAAGTTTGATTAAAGCATTCTAAAAGCCATTCTTCCTCCGGCAACTCCACCTCCACCCACACCCGCTTCAAATCTCCCTGATCGTCCATCTCCCTGCCAAAAACGAGATAATAAGAATGTGTAATCCGATCCGATATAGCCTTTGCCATCACCTCCGGAATACCTCCTACCATTTTGCTGTGATGGGCATAGAAGCCGAGGTCGTATACGGCAAAGTCGGCTTGGTAGGAAATATCGAGTGCCATTCTTAGAGCAGTGGCGGTATCTTCTAAATCGTCCTGCAGGTGTTGTTGAGGCGGCATGCTGGCAATGAACTTTAAGTTTATACCAAAAAAAAATTGGATTAAAAACCTTTTAATCAAAATAGAAATATAAATACCAGTCTTTATCGTAAATTCTTTTTATACTTGCTTCTTTTTCAATTTCCGGGATTTCTAATAGTCCATGACCTTCTTTATAGACCAATGCTTGATATACAAAGAACCCCTTATTATATTTATAATATACCATATTGATGTTTGATTTTTTATCCATTGTCATACCCAATATAGGGTTAATAAAATTAGCTACGGATCTATCTTTATTAACGGATATGGTTAACTTATTACAACCCTCCCGAATAATTGGAGTAAATATTAATAAGAGGATATAAAAAACAGCAACACCAGTAACCTCTTTCTTATTAATCTTAAATTTGAATGCTTTATACAATAAGTAAAAAATTAAACCTAATAACGGTATATGTAAAAGATCACTTAAAACACTACTATAGAAATCCCGTAGAAAATCTGGAGCATAAAATACTGGAATAAACTTTCCAAACCCGATCAGGAAAATTAAAAAGTAGCCTGCAAATCTTCTTTTAGCCTTCATAACTCACCTGCTTCAATTAGACAACGAGCTTCTTCTATATTTTTCCTCATTTCAACTGGCCGTCGATCCCAGATTGCTTTATGAGCCTTTCTTAAATATTCGCCCTTTAAACCCTGACTTTCATTGCTTTTTAAAACGAATTCACCTTGTATTATATGTGGGATATATTCATAATTTGGGGCTTCTGATGGCTCAACAGCACCTAAATTTGAAAAACATTCATCAACTGCTACTAAAAGTGTTTTTTCCTCATTTCGAAACTTATTAGCATAAATTAACCAAAATTCAATTCCTACACTATTTGATGCCATATCCTCATAGGAGAAAGAACTTTCCGGATGTCTTATACCTTGATATCTTTCGGAATTATAGGCATACAATTGAGCAATTCTTTTGCCAAACCGTCTCGTGATATTGGTAAGCTCAAAAAAATGATGCATATCAATCCAACCTCTTTCTGTAGTATAGATATATCTAGCCACAATTCTTGAATCCTCTCTATCGATTAATTTACCACTTTCTTTATCTCTTGTAAAAAATCTATTGGCTGCAAAGTGTAAAGACATGGCTTTAAGTTTTTCACCAATTGTGGCTGATTTTGTATTACTAACATCAAAGGCAATCAACATCTCATCTTTTATCTGGCCTAAATTCCCAAGTTGCCCTAATTTTGGTTCAGTGAATTCGACATCAACATATCTCATAATATCATTAAAGAAAACATTAAAAGGGGATTCTTCTGATGCAAATTCAATTATACGGAGATCAAAACCCCTTGCAAGAATTGAAACAGTAGCAGTTCCATTAAAGTGTAAAAT
>RECS01000042.1 GCA_007693915.1 Saprospirales bacterium
CCTAAATTTAGGGGAAAACTTACAACCATGTCTTTTCTTATTTTGGACGCTTGTGTCATGATTTGTTAAACTAAACATTCTTAATTGTAATAATAAAAAAAGGTATTTAAATGTATTTATCGCACCAACAACAGATCACCCGAATGCTTTTCTGAAGTACCATTTAGATAAAAAGCTGTTAGCTGAAAAACAAAAATACCGGGATCTAAAATTTCTCCTTTAAAAGTCCCATCCCATCCCTGATTCTCATCATGACTTTCAAAGACCAGGGTTCCCCATCGATTAAAAATCTGTAATGTTATCCCGGACAATCCATTTGAATATACTCTAAACTCGTCATTAATCCCATCTCCATTGGGTGAAAAAGCATTGGGTATATATATCCTGACATCCAGTTCAGTAAGTACAATAAACAGTGAGTCGCAACCAAATTGATTTCGGTAATATTCCACTACCTGTCCGGTATCCAAAGGATTGACTGAACTATAAACTTCAATTGTGGTGTCGGTCGGCAGTAATTCTGTAATGATATAATGGATAGAATCGCAACCCAGTTCATTAGAATATATTTCCACTACCGTTCCGGTATCAATTGGATTGCAACTATCGTAAAACTCAAAAGTTTCGTCCGACTCCAATAAGACAGTTTGAATAAAATACACAGAGTCACAACCAAAAGAATTAGTATGATTTTCTACTACCATCCCGGTATCAGCTGGAATACAACTGAATTGTTCTACAAAAAATTCATTAGAGGGCAACAATACGGTTAATGTAGTCACAATAGAATCACATCCAAATTGGTTGGTGTAAACATGGACAACAACACCGGTATCCGATGGAGAACAACTGCCATGTTCATCCATTAAATTGTGTGTGGGCGCCAAGTTGAATTGTGTGGTATGGATTGAATCGCAGCCGAATTGACTGAGTCCCTCATATACCACAAACCCGGTATCCTGTGGATTGCACACCCATGATTCTTCGTAAATTTCATAAGATGGTTGCCATACTGTGTTAATAATATGTGTAGAATCACATCCAGCTGCGGTAACATACGTATTTTCCACTACGCCAGCCTCATCAATGTCACATGTGTAAATAAGTTCGGAGGTTTCTATTTCACCTATACCATCCATTATTTCAACTGAATCAATATTATTGGAGTAGTCGCATTCACTTATATTGGTAATAGGGAAGTTTACTGGGGGAGATTGACTTCCATCGTCATTTACAAGCCCGTATAACCAGTCAATTTGATCAGCATTATTCAATATTACACTAAATGGTCCTCTTTCTTCCTCTGGCGGTATAGCATTAGGAATAAAAAAAGTAACTAAGTATTCAGCTAAAATATTTTTCGGATTTCCATTGTAAAAACTTACAGGAGTTTGAGCTGGAACAGGCGCATCCGCACTTTGATTTCCAATTGTAAAATATACTACCATTTCATCAGGATCAGTACAATCTTGCTCAATCGATTCGATACGGATATAGGAATCGGATAATGGAGTCGATCTGCAACCATTTTCATCATATAAAGTGGACTGCACCATAAAATTATTTAAAGGTCGCCTTTCAAAAGTCGTAGGACAATGTTCATCATCTTCAAAATATACAAGACCATGGTTTGGTTGAGGAGATGAAACAGTCAGGTCATCATTTATATGTACATTAAAATACTGATATTGATTCCATACAGAACGAGCAGGCCCCCACGGCTCAAGTGAAGAACTAAAAACCTGATATCTACCGATAGAGGGTGTAGAATTAGAGTTATTATTGTTGGAGGCTACAATTATTTCAGCTCTTCCATCACCTGTAATATCAGCAACAACCGGACCCTCAGTAGCGGTTAGTGAAAAAGAGGGTTCTTCTGCAAGTATTAAGGGTGGATTCACAGAACCATCGAATATCCTCAATCTTGTTTCATCCCTGTAAACAATTTCCTTTTTCCCGTTTTGATTAAAGTCAAACATAGTTATAAGCGTTTGACCCGAACGATCATTAGTATTGATTTTCCAATTGGGTTTCAATTCAGTAGTTCCATCAAAATAAAACATTTCCACTTTCAAAGGCGTGCACACACCTATGTTGGGATTTCCATTTCCATCAATATCCCCAACAAAAGGCACACCAGTCTTATTTTCTGAAGGCAATTCATCTGTCAGCACAGCATAGGCAACTAACTCACTCTCTCTTGGATCCCAAACATACACAGTCCGTTTAAGAGGATTTCCTTGTCTGGCTGTTGCGACAATGACATCAAGTTTTCCATTTAAATTGATATCTGCCACAGCGGTAAATCCATCTCTAGCCGGAGCCGACCCTACCATAAAATTGGCATTAATTGGAGTCATAGAGTTTCCGGCTGTGCCATTCGGGTTATTAATTTCTACCTCATAAACAGTCCTCCCTGCGACCAATTCAAGCCCGGGACTATTGGTTAAGTCTGCTGCAACTGAGGTAGCCAAAGCTGCAAGCTCACGATTATCATCCATTAACCCAATTCCATTATTTCCCCCCTCAGCAAGTAAGGCTCCGGTTTGAGCATTGTAAATTTCATTAAATATATAAACCTCTGGAATTCCATCGCCATTAAAGTCTGCAATTCCTGGGGAGGAACCAAATCTTTTAGGAGAATTCATACCTATCTGGTGACTTGTTCTCCACAACTCCTTTCCCATATAGTCATAACATATCAGTCTACCACGGTCCTCAGGTGAATTAGAGGTGTGATCTAATGTTGATATAATTATTTCTCCATTTCCGTCATTATTTATATCTGCAATAGCTATAGGACTTGGGCCATAAAAGTGCATAAATGGAGTCTCAATTATCCTCATCACATCTCCCGTTTTTCCATTAAATATAACCACATTTCTTACCCTAAAAGGAGCAATAGACGAGTTACCCATTGTAAAACCATCACCACTAATGGAAATGATATTGGGATTACCATCATTATTGATATCTGCAACTAATGCCGTAGCATATGTAGGCACATTATAATCCGCCTTGTAGAGCAACCGCATTCCAAAATCTCCTGGTTCAAGCTCCTTGAAACATTCCGGTGCAGGAAAATTAAAATAACCGTCTGTGAAAGTCTGAGAAAGGACCGGTGTTGAGAATAAAAATAAGCTCAATAAAAACAACAAGCATTTTAATTTTATAAAATTAAAATTAGTTGCCATGCTTGGAATAAAAACGATCATTACTATATAAGTTCAAGTAAAACCAAAAAGCTAATATAGGAAAAATTTAGAATTAATGGAAAAATAGCTAAAGAAGCTAAGTAGCTGCAAATATCTTCTAAAAAGTTATCCAGAACATTATGATTCAAGTAGCTGCCTTACAATTCTTTGTAGGTCCACTTCACCCACCCCCTCATACACCGGCAAACACAAAACCCTCTTTGAAATATCTTCAGACATTGGCAAATGCCCGGATTTTACATAATTCAAGGTATCTAAACCCGGATAAAAATAGCGTCGAGGCGATATGCCTTGTGCTGCCATTTTTTCCACTGCTTCCAACAAGCTTTTTTCTGATGGAAAAATCACAGGAACGTAGGCGTGATTGTATTCCAGATCCTCAGGAATCTCCAAAAATCGGATAGGGGATTCAGCCAATAGCTCTCGATAAAGCAGAGCTTGTTTTTTTCGCTCCGACATTACCTGATTAATATACCTCAAATTCACTATACCCATGGCTGCGTGAACCTCGGAATTCTTACCGTTGATGCCCACATTATGAAAGTTCTCCGGTCCTGCATGACCAAAATTTCGGGCATGGAACAATTCTTTATTCACTTGCTGATCGCGAGCCATCACTGCACCTCCCTCCACTGTGTGAAAAAGCTTAGTAGCGTGAAAACTGGCGGTACTGATGTCACCGTAATCATACAAACTTTTACCCCTATACACACAGCCAAAAGCATGTGCGGCATCGTATATCACTTTCAATCCATGACGATCGGCTATATCTTGTATCTCATCCACAAAACAGGGCAATCCATATACATGCGTAGCCAGTATGGCTGAAGTGTTGTCAGTAATAGCTTCTTCTATTTTCGCAGGGTCAATGGTCAAACGCTCCGGCTCAATATCAACAAAAACCGGTGTACAGCCTTCCCATACTATAGAAGAGGTGGTGGCAACATAAGAAAAAGGCGTAGTAATGATTTCCCCTTTTAGCTTTAAGGCTTTTATGGCCAATTGCAAGGCTATGGTGCCATTGGTCACATAAAGTAGATTTCTATCCAACCGTAAAAAAGACTTGAGTTTTTGTTCCAGTTCCTCCACCAAAGGACCGTTGTTGGTCAGCCAATTCCGCTCCCAAATACCTTCCAGCAACTGCTTGTACTCCTCTAGCGGGGGTAAAAAGGGTTTGGTAACAGGAATCTGTTCCTTTGTTTTTAAATCGGGTAGAATTTTCACTTCTTTTTTCGACATTCGCCACCTACATATTTGAAGCAAAGTTAATATAAACTTCAATATATCGCGCAATGTCAACAGCAAATTGCTTCAATTTATATTACCAAATCATTTCGCAAAGGTTTAAAATCAGGAATTCTGAAGTTTAGGTTTATCTGTAATTGTATTTTCAACTTTTTTAAAAACAAATACTTTCTGTAGGTATACTTACAACTTTTACGAAAAAATCAAACAATCCCGTACTACTTTATCCTTTTAACTTTATCCCTTATTTTACCCAGTAAATCCAGTGATAATTTTTTGATATCCGGACTCCAGGGGGTAAACAAAATGATCATCAAGAAAATCAAACCGACAAATGATGTCCGCCATACTATATCTAAAAAAAGATTTCCGCTAAGAGGTAAATACTCAAAGGCAAAGAGCAACAGTATACCTGAAAGTAGCAGACCTAAACTATGCCAGCCAAAAGGTTGCATTTTAAACCGATAGTAAATAAAGAGATACCTCGTCAAATTAAATAGAAGAAAGGATATCAAAGTGGCCAGTGCTGCACCATTGATTCCAAATATGGGAATTAACCACAAATTGAGGAAGATATTGGCTACTGCCAAAACGCCCATACTATAGAAATTGAATTTAAAATAACGGGAATAACCAATAATAGAGGCATTCAATCCTGTTGCCAGGTCGATGAGTCGACTCATACCTAGAATAAAAACCACCCATTGTCCGGAGCGATAAACATCACCATTAGGCATAAAATCATATAAACTCTGTAGATTGACCCAAACCAATGTAAAAACAATAATGCCCGAAGTCAATAAAACTGTTGATGATCGTTTGTAGAGGTTGTTAATGGTTTCCTGATCATTTTTTTCCCATGCTTCTGATATCAATGGAGGTCCAATTTTATTAAAAGCTTTAAAAGGGATATTCATCACATTGGCTATGGCTGCAGCAATGGCAAATATCCCCAAACCGGATAAACTGTAAAAGGTACCGACCATAAAAGCATCCAGATAGAAAATCATGGAAAAGCCCAAAGATCCCAGAAGACCAAAGGTGCCGAATTCAACAATTTTTTTCCAATTGACAATCCGAACTACCCCTTGAAAAGGTCTTAGCACCAGACCTCCAAGACGATGGAGATAAATTAACTGTGCCAAAAGATCAAACACAAATATCAAAATCAATCCCTGTACCACTCCATCAAGAGAAATCGCACCAAAAAAGTAAAGACCGGCAATAAGGGGTGTTCCAATTTTGATGCTGTACTCATGAATAAGGGTAGGAATTACAATTCGTCGAAAATTGTGTGTATAGCGCTGAATCAAAGTACTCAACCCATAGAGTGCACAGATAAAAAACAAGGCGTAGAAATAGGCTTCAAAAAGTGGATCTCTTGCGGCATAGTAGTCAGAAATAGCAGGATAGGAAAAAAATAAAATCAAGGCAAAGAAAAGGAAAGCGATTCCGGCATAGGTAAGCAGAAAACTTAAAAAGCCGTGATTCCCGCTTGCACTATCCTTTAGTGCCGGGAAGAATTTAATGGCAATATTGGGCGCTCCAATTAACAACAATGGCGCAGCCAGAGAAGCTGTTTCAATTAAAAATTTAACCAAGCCGAGCTCTTCTTCTGATAGGAATTTAGGATAAAAATAGAGGGTATTCACCATCCCAATAAAGGCACCAAAATATGCCATTAGGCTGTATTTCACCCCCTGCCTTTTGATTACCCCCATAGAACAGAAATTATTTAAGGCAAAGGTAGTTTTTTAGTTTGAAAGTTACATAGTTCTGAATGCGTTGCCCTGCGAGGTGGGGCGCATTATAGATATAAAATTGAAGTTTGGGGTATACGAAAACCTCTATACCTAATGATGGCCTATGTCATGGCATGGGCTTGATAAATTATTTAGGTGGTTGATAGTCGAAAGCGTTAATATCTCAATAAAGTCGCTTCTACCCTACACAAAAACAGGTTCTAGTTGAGAACAGGCTAAGTTGGAGGATAATTAGTTAATTCCGTTTTTGATCGTTCTCTTATAACTTTAAGCCTGTATCTTAAATATTACAGATAGGTTTTATTGCCATTATGATCGGTTTTGCTTTTATGTATAATATCGTCAATTGCATCCCAAAGCGAAATTCTCATCTGTAAAGACTCTTTGGCAACTGCTAAGGCTTCATTCCATTTTTGGTCGTCATTGCCACACAATTCTGAAATCATCATAAGAGATAATGGACCATGTTCATCGCCATCCAATTCAATATGTCGTTCAAGATAATATCTTAATTTGTTGTAGGAGGTGTTATTGGAATCAGCAGATTTTAAAATTTCAATAAAAATATCAGGAATGAGGTCTTCGCGTCCAAATGTAAAAGCAGAGGCTACAAGGTGTGTTTTTTTGGTATCAATAGTCGAAAAAGAAAAATTCACGAAATCAGCTACTCTCCTGTCGACATATATCTTATTTAATGATTGATGAACTGAATTTCCGGATTCAATTAAACTTATGAATTTTTTAATTTCAGCAGTATTTCCATCCACTTGATACATGGCATCGAGGTACATTTCAAAATGACTCTTAGGGGCACCCAATTCATTGATATCACTTTCTTCGCCATGCACTATTTCATTTATAAATCTGGAAAGGGTCGGATTATCAGACGGAGTCCAGGGAATTTTAACATTGGTCAACTTAATTTGAAGGTACTTTAAAAGTGACATAAAATCCCAAACTGCAAACACATGATTCTCCATAAAAATCTTTATATCATCTATTGACTGTAAATTTTTATATAGCTTGTGACTTTGCAATTGTTTCCTTAATCCGGAAATCTCATTTTCAATAAGAGCAATTCTATCCATGTAAATTATTTTCTCGTTCAAACAGATTTTCGGTTGTCATTGTTTATGGCTGAGTCCACTCTCGATTCAGGCTAGGCTGAGAATGTCCGTAAAGCATCCCGAGTTAAGGGGGAATAAAATAGAGCGAACTGCTAGACTTATCCCCAATATTCCTACCCAACATTGTAAGAGAGGGTGCAAGCAGAGCTTGATGGTTTGAGCGCTTTATTGACATGCGATATCAGATAGGGCTATACGAGAATCTCTACACCTAAGTGTCCCTATGTCATGCATTGGGCTTGATAAATTTTCTATGTGGTCGAAAGTCGAAAGCGTTAATATCTCATTAATGCTATTCCTCCCCTACACAAAAACAGGTTCTAGTTAGGTGCAGCCTAAGTTGGAGATTGATGAGTGAAGCATACTTTACAATAGAAATTCTTCTACATTTTCATTGAATCACGACAACTAATTTTTTTGGAACGTAAATTGAGGCTTTTAAAATACTTAAACAAAAATTTAGATCTATTTTTGCGTATCAATACACATTTTTAGACCTAATTCTGTGTAATTTTTTATAGGAAAGTGGTATGCGAATTGGGTTAAACGAGATTCTTCTCCTCCTATGTGACCCTATGTCACTTATGTGGTTCAAAAAAAGGAACCCTGATTTACTCCTCCTTTAAAAAAAATGAAAGAAACATTAAGGTATGAAGGGGATTAAGGTCATAAATCTATTTCTTCATACTCCTCAATCCTACAAGGTGACATAGATTTTTCCAAGTTATCAATACGACAGCCAAGGTAACAAACCACGATACACCCTTCGCGCACTTTGCGTCTCCTTTCCGTCCTTTGCGTGCCTTTTGCTTGGTAAAGTAGAAATACAGATTTGCTCCACCTTTAAAAAAAATAAAAGAAACATTAAAGTATGAAGGGGATTAAGTTCATTAAGGTTTTGCTTCTTGTTCCTTAATCTGTTAATGGTTAAAAATAAAAAGCTAAAATCAGCTCCATTAATTCTAAACCTTTTGAAGTAATCTTGATCTAATTGATTCTGACACAAAGTTATTCAGTGAGATATCCAGTTCTCTTGCCTTTAGAGCAGCATCCCTATGCAATTCAGAAGGTATCCGCACATTAAAACTGCCCTTGAATGGCTTTTCCGGTTTAATTTTAGCAAGTTTACAATCTGCTAAATATTCGTCAATAACCGCTTTAAAATTCACCTCTAATTCAGCCCCGGTGGAACCTTCATAAGATAGCAATCCTTTAATGCCTATTACTTTCCCGAAAAGCAATTCATCCTCTTTACTATATTCGATTGTCCCTGTGTAGCCTTTGTATTCCAAATATTTCATAAGCCTAATATTTCTTTAATCTGTTTTAATTGATATCGCTTCATTATTCCACCCGGATGAGGTTTATGGAGATAAATCGAAATTCCTGAGTCATTAATAAACTTTAATCTTGAACCGGAGGTTTTTCCCGTTTTCACCTCTTTGAATCCATAATACCCCAGCAGCCTCAGCAACTCATCAAAATGAAAATCATTGGGTAAGCTTTTAAACCGTGCTTTTAACTTTTCCTTTTTAGACACAACGTTTTTGTAACTATATTTAGTTGCAAATATAAGGCAAAACTTTAACATGTTTGCTTAAAAAGAGAACAAAAAAGACAAGTGAAAAATGTAATGAAAGAAACATTAAGGTATGAATGGGATTTAGGTCATTAAGCTATTGTTTCTTGTTTCTTATTCTATAGCGTGGCAAAGTTTTTCCAGGATATCAATTCGATAGACAAGATAACAAATCACGATATACCCTTCGCGCACTTTGCGTCTCCTTTCCGTCCTTTGCGTGCCTATTGCTTAGTA
>RECS01000041.1 GCA_007693915.1 Saprospirales bacterium
GTGATTTCAGATTTATGATAAGGGTTTGCCCAAAATTAGAAGGAAATAATCTGAAATTTATGATTTGTGATTTGTGATTTATGATTAGGTACTGCCAAAACTACTTGGGTACACATTCGAAATCCGCAATCTGAAATCCACAATCTGAAATCTGAAATCATAAAAAAGAGCTCATACTTCAAAAAAACTTATATTCATTTCTTATCTTTGTAACCACGTTATATTGACGGAATTATTCCCCCATTTTAATAAACCAATCTACAAAAGCTGAACATGCCTGAATTTGTCCACCTCCATAATCACTCTCAATTTTCTTTATTAGATGGCGCTACAGCCATAGAAGACATGGTGCGCAAGGCAGCTCAGGATGGTCAAAAAGGGGTTGCGCTTACCGATCATGGAAATATGTTTGGAGCCTTTAAATTGGTGGCTGAATCCAGAAAGCACGGAATCAAACCCATTGTAGGCTGCGAATTCTATTTGGTGGACGACAGACACAGAAAGTCTTTTTCCCGAAGATTAGGTGAAAAGGATGTACGCTATCACCAATTACTGCTAGCCAAGAACCAAACCGGGTATGTCAATCTTATCAAACTTTGCTCCAAAGGGTTTGTGGATGGCCTTTACATGGATTTTCCAAGGGTAGATAGAGAGCTCATTTTGCAACATCACGAGGGAGTAATTGCTTCTTCTTGCTGCATAGGAGCAGAGATTCCGCAGACCATACTTAAGGGCAAAATTGCTGAGGCTGAAGAAAAATTAAAATGGTGGTTGGATATTTTTGGGGAAGATTACTATATTGAATTACAACGCCACAAAGGACTTGAAAACATTGATGGAACCGGCTACAGTCAGGAAGATGTAAATCAGGTCTTATTGGGTTTTGCAAAAAAGTACAATGTAAAAGTAATCGCTACCAATGACAGCCATTACCTCGAAAAGGAAGATGCCTTTCCTCACGACATTCTCCTCTGTGTGAATACCGGAAAAAAACTGGAAGATGAAAAGCGATTTAAATTTTCAAGTGATGACTTTTTCTTCAAAACTCAGGAAGAAATGGGCGTCCTTTTTAAGGATATTCCTGAGTCTTTAGATAATACCAATGAAATACTGGATAAGGTGGATACTTTGGAGTTGGAGCGGGATATTCTTTTACCTGCTTATCCCCTACCACCCGGTTTTAAAACGCAGGAAGAGTACCTGCATCACCTCACTTTTGAAGGTGCAAAAAAGAGATATGGTTCCCTCACGCAGGAAATAGTGGAAAGGCTTGAATTCGAATTAAAAGTGATCAATGATTCCGGCTATCCGGGTTATTTCCTCATTGTACAGGATTTTACTAATGCAGCACGAAAGATGGGGGTAGCTGTAGGTCCCGGTCGTGGCTCTGCAGCAGGTTCTGCTGTGGCCTATTGCACTGGAATCACCAATGTAGATCCCATTAAGTACAAATTACTTTTTGAGCGTTTTTTGAATCCGGAAAGGATCTCCATGCCGGATATTGATATTGACTTCGATGATGAGGGTCGATCAAAAATAATCGACTATGTAATCGACAAATACGGTAGAAATCAGGTGGCTCAAATCATTACCTACGGCACTATGGCAGCCAAATCCTCTATTCGCGATGTAGGTCGTGTGATGAACCTGGAACTAAGAGAGGTGGATCGCCTGACTAAAATGTTTCCTACAGATATGTCCGCATCATTGAAGGGCATCCTTGGAAAAGATGGAATAGATCCTAAGTTGAAAGCCAAACTTCGTTCTGATGATCTTGAAAAAGCAATGAAAATAAGAGAACTCGCCACAGGCAACAGCCTCATAGCGAAAACACTAGAAAGTGCTTGCCGACTCGAGGGCTCTGTAAGGAATACAGGTATACACGCCTGCGCTTTGGTTATCACCCCCTCTGATGTGACAGATTATGTGCCGGTAGCACTTGGAAAAGGCTCCGATCTATATTTATCTCAATTTGACAACAGTATAGCAGAAGATGCCGGACTTCTTAAAATGGATTTCCTCGGTTTAAAAACATTAAGCATCATCAAAGATGCAGTCCGTCTTGTAAATGAAAACCGCGGAATTGAAATAGATCCGGAAGATGTACCTCTAGATGACACCAAAACTTATGAGCTTTTCCAAAGAGGGGAAACAATAGGTATTTTTCAATATGAATCTGAGGGCATGCAGAAGGCACTCAAAGAACTGAGACCTTCCAAGTTTGAAGACCTCATCGCCATGAATGCCCTCTACCGTCCGGGACCTTTGGAATATATACCTAGTTTTATCGCTAGAAAACACGGGAGAGAACCCATTACTTACGACCTCCCGGAGATGGAAGAATACCTGGAGGAAACATATGGCATTACTGTTTATCAAGAGCAAGTGATGTTACTTTCTCAAAAGCTGGGTGGCTTTACCAAAGGTCAGGCAGACTCGCTGAGAAAGGGGATGGGCAAGAAAAAACGCGAGATAATCGACGCTTTATTTCCAAAATTTCTAGAAGGTTGTCTGGAAAGAGGACATCCCAAGGACAAAGTGGAGAAAATCTGGAAGGATTGGGAGAAATTTGCCCAATATGCCTTTAATAAATCTCATTCCACCTGTTACGCTTTTGTAGCCTTTCAGACCGCTTATTTAAAAGCCAACTACCCTGAGGAGTTTATGGCTTCAGTACTTTCACACAACAAAAATGACATTTCCAAGGTCAACTTTTTTCTCAGGGAAGCCAAGAGAATGGATATTAAAGTTTTGGGTCCCTGCATAAACGAAAGTGATAATAAGTTTACAGTAAAAAAGGAAGGAGAAATCAGGATTGGGCTTTCAGCCCTCAAAGGGGTAGGTGAAGGTGTAGTTGAAGAAATAGTTAATGAGCGCGATAAAAATGGTCCATTCCACTCTGCAATTGATTTGGTAAAAAGGCTGAGTTTAAGACAATTCAATAAAAAAGTGTTTGATAGTATGGCTCTTGCCGGTGGACTCGATGCACTTGGGTTAAATCGAGCTGCTTATTTCGCTCCTTCTGACAAATACGACACTTTCATTGAACATCTCTTGAAGTTTGGCCAATCCTATCAGGAAGAAAAAGAACAAAACATGAATTCTCTTTTTGGGGACTCTCTCGAAGACATGATTGAAGAACCTCCAACACCTGAAGCTGAGCCATGGAATAAGCTAATACAGTTGGAAAAAGAAAAAGAGGTGGTAGGCATATATGTTAGTGGCCATCCCCTTGACATTTATGAACTGGAACTCAAAAATTTTACGGATTGCGAATTGCGACAATTGGATAAGGCAAAAAAGGAAGGGGCACGAGGACGGGTAGCCGGCAAAGTTTCTTCTGCAAGACACGGAATTAATAAAAAAGGTAACGGCTATTGTTTCTTCACTCTGGAGGATTTTCACGGATCCTATGATTTTGCATTATTCGGAGAGGAGTATCAGCGTTTTGGATCACTAGTAGCTGAAGGACAGGTTTTACACGTCACCGGTGCTTTTAAAAAACGTTTTTACTCAGATGAGCTGGATTTCAAAATCCAGAGTATGCGTTTGTTGAGTACAGTCGGTGAGGAAGAAATCAAATCCCTTACGCTTTTCCTTAAGCTAGACCAAATCAATCCCAATACCACCGATCAAATTCTCAGTTTGTGCTCAGAGTATGAAGGAAAACACCAACTATTCATAAAGGTCCTCGATTTCGATAAAAAGCTGGAACTTAATCTCAAATCAGAAAATATCCACATTGATATTCAACCAGATCTGGTTAAAAAGTTAAAAAAACTAAATGTCAAGAGTAAGTTGAATGGAAAGAAGTGATTTTATAATGATTAATGGATAATGAACGCATCGACCTTGTTTAACAAATGGATAATGCTTTTATTTATGATGTAAGAGCTATTGATTTTTGAAAGAATAGAAAATTGGGAACAGCTTTGTCGAATTAGGGTATTAAACAATAATGTAAAAATTAGATGGCTATTGATTCAAACTTACTAACCCGGATTATTCATGAGATTTCGTCACGAAAAGCAAAAACGTCAATAGAATTGGGCAGTACAAAAAAATTTATCGGAAGGAATTCTACCCCAATTTTGAGCATAACAAATTTCGAGCATTTTCAATTATAGCTGACAGTTTGGCTTTGCAGTAGAAATTTTGTGAATAATTCGGGCTAAGCCTCTAATTCAATGATAAGGAGTTATAAATTCCAATCTTATTGCATCAGCGCTGTGAAACCATGCCGAACGAAGAGTGAGGCAGTTCCCAATGAATTGGGAACCGAGCGAATAGCGAGTGGTGTAACATAGCGACCCGAAGGGTGATGCCCTAAATCCCGAAAAACAGCTGCTAAATTCTAATATTATTTTTTCGTTACCTTTGTGACTCCAAAAATTCCATGCTTTAATGCTGATTATAAAAGAGAGTCGTGAGCTTAATTCTTTTCTTAGCCTTTTTGAGCTGACCGGCTTAAAGGTATCTTTTGTTCCTACAATGGGAGCATTGCATCAGGGGCATCTTGCACTGATCAGAAGGGCTAATCAGTCTGGTGGTTTGGTGGTGTGCAGTATTTTTGTCAATCCGACGCAATTCAATAAGGCTGAGGATCTTGAAAAGTATCCCGTGCAAACCCAAAGTGACATTGATTTACTGAAAGCCAATGGATGCGATGTAGTTTTTTTACCGGAAAAAGAGGAGATTTATCCAAATGGTACGGAATATAATCTTCCGTTTGATCCTGAACACCTGGATGAAATTATGGAGGGAAAATTCAGACCAGGGCATTTCAAGGGGGTGGCGCAGGTAGTACACAGACTTTTGGAACTGGTTCAACCACAGGAGTTAATAATGGGGGAAAAAGATTTTCAGCAGGTGGCTGTAATCAGAAAAATGATTTCGGATCTAGAATTGGGTATTGAGCTTATTACTTGCCGTACTGTCCGCGAAAAAGATGGGTTGGCAATGAGTAGTCGCAATCAATTACTAGAAGCCAGGTACAGAGAAAAAGCCAAAGTAATCTACCAAAGCATGGTGGAATGTAGTCAAAATCTCAAGTCCTTAAAGCCATCAGAGGCAATATATTTGGCGCTCGAACAAATTGAAAGCGCAGGACTTAAGCCCGAGTATTTTGAACTAGTTGATCCCCTTAGCTTGTTGTCTATATCAGATGAACAAATAAAGGGTCCGATTCAGGCTTGTGTCGCTGCCTGGGCTGGCGATATACGACTCATCGACAATATGCAGGTTCGGCATTGATTAGTTTCCCTTCCTTTTTTACGTTATTAAAAAAAATCTTAATTTTGCGCCGCTTATGTGGATACAAGTTTTTAAATCAAAAATACATCGAGCCACCATAACTGAGGCCAACCTCAATTATGTGGGCAGTATAACTATAGATGAAGCCCTGATGGAAGCCGCCAATTTAATGGAAGGCGAAAGGGTGCAAATCGTTAATAATAACAATGGAGAACGCCTTGAAACTTATGTAATTAAGGGAGAAAGAGGATCAGGCATAATCTGTTTAAATGGTGCTGCTGCAAGACGAGCTGAAGTCGGCGATATCGTCATCATTATATCATATGGCTTCATGACTCCTGAAGAAGCTAGGGAGTTTAAACCGACAACTGTCTTTCCTGACGAGAACAATAAAATTCCTTCCTAAAATTGAATGCCTCGACCCGCAATATACTAAAGTTCACAACTTTTCTGGGCGCGGGTCTGATCGTCCTGTATCTGGTCTATCTCAATTTTGATCAATCCTGGCAGGAGCAATGCGCAATCGATGGAATTCCAGCTGAGGATTGTAGCCTATTGAAGAAAGTCGCTGAAGATTTTCGCTCAGTCAATTACCTCTGGATTTTTCTTGTATTTATCGCCTTCATTTTAAGTAATATCAGTCGCACGCTAAAGTGGAAAATGTTACTCAAACCCTTAGGCTATGAGGCAAAAACCTCCAATGCTTTTTTGTCTATCATGTTGGGATACTTTGCTAATCTGGGTTTGCCACGAATGGGGGAAGTAGTTCGGTGCGGTGCCCTTGCCAAATATGAAAAAATTCCACTGGAAAAAGTGATGGGGACTGTTTTTATGGATCGGGTGACGGATATGGTAATGATGATATTAGTGGTCCTGATTACACTCCTGATGCAATATGAGTTACTCACCAATTTTTTAATTGAAAACGCACAATTTGATCATGGTTTTCAGTTGATTTTGTTGCTGCTTGGGATTCTTATTTTAGTTATTGCAGGAACCTATTTTACCTTCATTTTATTGAAAAAATTCAGGCCAAATTTTGCAGATTGGATTATACAAATGGGTCACGGATTTCTGGAGGGCATTAAGGGAATTAAAAAACTGGAAAAGCCGGCTTGGTTTATTTTTCATACAGCCATGATTTGGGTTCTGTACTTCAGTATGAGTTGGCTGGCGTTTTACTCATTTGCTCCAACTGAGCACCTTGGTTTGTCAGCTGCATTGATGGTATTTACTCTTGGATCTTTTGGGATGCTCATCCCGACGCCGGGTGGTATGGGATCTTTCCACTATCTTGCAGTCATCGCACTAGCTCTATATGGTGTGCATGAAGCAGATGGATTTTCGTTTGCTAATATACTGTTTTTCAGTGTACAAATTGGATGCAATGTCACCCTAGGAATACTGGCTTTAATCTTGCTGCCCATTATCAACAGGAGTAAGAAATAAGTTTTATTAACCTTAGTAATACCCCGATATCTTTAACAGAGTGATAGTTATTAAAAAAAAGACTATGACCTAAAATAATGTGGAAATAATTATGAATCGAATGCTGAATTTGGTTTAAACCCGAATGGCAATTATCGGGTGATAGAGATTAGCCAAAGGTCAACAGTCAACATCGGGAGAAGCCAAATATAAAAGTTCAAATTAAAGGCAACACTCTTTAAACTCGGATTTAATTCAGCGGTAAAATTAAATTAACTACTTTTGTGGAATAGAATAAAATAGCTAAAAATTGAAAAAGGATTACGAACTTGTTGCAGGCAGAAAGGCGCTTATAGATGCCCTGGACTCCGGAAGGTTTTTTGAAAAAATAATCATTGACCGGGAGTTGACCGGAGAGATTGAAATAAAACTTAGAAAGTGGTGTGATGCCAATGATGTACCTCTTCAACGCCTGCCTCTTGATGTAATTGGAAAGTACACGCTGAGTAATCACCAGGGGGTGGTGGGGATTATCTCCCCTATTGAATACGCCTCCTTGGACGAAACAGTAGATAACCTTGTTTTTGAAAAAGGGAATCCGGTTTTTATCGTCCTGGATCAAGTAAAGGATGTTCGTAATTTTGGTGCCATTGCTCGTTCTGCCGAAGCATTGGGTGCCGATGCAATCATCATACCCTCCGGGGGTAGTGCAATGATAAATGATTTTGCGATCAAAACATCAGCTGGTGCACTTTTAAATATTCCGGTTTGCAGAGTAAGCAGTCTTTTTACTGCTCTGAAAAACATAAAACTACATGGAGTGGAGGTGCTTGTGGCTGATGCTGAGAATGGAATTCCTTTGTCAAAGGCTGACCTGAACCAACCCATTGCCATTGTACTGGGATCTGAAGATACTGGAGTCCGGACACATATACGGAGAATAGCAGACAAGGTGATTTCCATCCCTCAGTCAGGAAAAACCGAATCGCTCAATGTTTCTGTCTCAGCAGGCATCATACTTTATGAAGTCAGCAGACAAAGACAGCATTCTGTAAAATCCTGAAAAATTTTAACAATTATCCTGGCTTACCTCAACACAGAGCCCGGTTTTTCGTTTGATGTAAAATACCTTTAAATGATGAATATTTTCAAATTCTACCTTTCAACTTTATCACTGTCAATACTGGCTCTGTTTTTCATTTTGGGAACCTCGTCTTGCAGCCCAAAGGTTGCAGATAAAACCACTTCTGAATCTTCCTATGAAAGACTTGAAAACAGATTGCTTTGGGAAATAAGCGGAAATGATCTCGCCCAACCTTCTTATCTTTTCGGAACCATTCACATCATTAACAGCGATTCCTATTTCCTGCCGGAGGGTTTATTAACAGCATTCGACAAAAGTCAATCTGTTGTATTTGAAATCGATATGGCTGAGATGAATGATATGGGAGCAATGATGAGTATAATGCAACGCGCATTTATGGATGGAGGTGTCACTCTAAAAGATTTACTTGAAGAGGAGGACTACAAAATAGTTGAAAGCCATTTCAATGAAATGGGACTCCCTTTCTTTATGCTAGACAGAATCAAACCGATGTTTCTCACCATACTTTCCGATCCTTCTATGGGAGGCGGGGACGGCATAGATTTAATGGGCGGTAGCGGTGGCATGAAATCCTATGAAGTTGAATTGAATAAAATGGCCGAAGCTGCCGGAAAGCCCGTTTCAGGATTGGAAACCATTGATTTTCAAATGAGCCTTTTCGACTCCATTCCATATTCTATTCAAGCAGAAATGTTGGTAGAATCTATTAAGAACCCTGAAATCATGGATGCAGGTGGCAGTCTTGAGCAAATCACCCAAATATACGTTGATCAGGATATCGAGCTGATGGTAAGTATGGTCAAGGACGATGCTGGCGGTTTTGGTGAACATACGGATTTTATACTGAAAAACAGAAACATCGAATGGATTGCCCCAATGATGGAAAAAATGAGTCAAGGGCCTGTATTTTTTGCCGTTGGAGCAGGTCATTTGGCGGGTGATTACGGAGTGATTCGACTTCTGAGAAAGGAAGGATTTACTGTAGAACCCTTTAATCCCTGATATCACTCTATGGCCATCATTAAAAAAGTCCGGGGTTTTTCACCCAATATCCATTCCAGCTGTTTTTTGGCAGATAATGCTGTGGTCACGGGAGATGTTACTATTGGGAAAGAAAGCAGCATTTGGTTCAATGCAGTTATTAGAGGTGATGTAAATAAAATAGTCATTGGCGAAAGGGTCAATGTGCAGGACAATGCCACCATCCACTGCACCTATGAAAAACACGAAACCCATATTGGAAATAATGTTTCCATTGGCCACAATGCCATCATTCACGGTTGCACAATTGAGGATAATGTAT
>RECS01000040.1 GCA_007693915.1 Saprospirales bacterium
TGCTTTCTGGAAAATGTTCTCCCACTTTCAAAAACCAAACTCGGAATTGCTAAATGTTTGTGTAATTAATTATTAGGCTTTATATAATATTTATTTGATTCAGGTTGCTTACTCTTTCTAATTGACATTTGTCATAGCTCGTTGAAGCCCAATAGTGGTGAAGTCGAGTACAGCTGATGCAGATTTGTCTATTGCCATATCGATTTGTTCTTTTTCATCCGAAGACCAACGACCCAAAACATAATTGACCTGTTGACCCGGGTGATAATTCCTTCCGATTCCTATTCGAAGCCTTGGATATTTGGTTGTTCCCAGTAATTGCTGAATATTTCGTAGTCCGTTGTGCCCGCCATCAGAGCCTTTTGGTTTCATTTTGATTACTCCGAGATCGAGATTTATATCATCTAAAATAACTAGAGACCTGTCTATTGGGATTTTTAATTTGGTTAGCCAGTGCCGTATTGCTTTGCCACTGAGGTTCATATAAGTGGTGGGTTTCAAAAGGTATATGGTACGTCCTTTATATTTAAAATCTGCCATATATCCCAGTGACCCGTCACTAAAAGTTGCTGCTTGTTTTTCTGCGAGGTAATTCACTACCTCAAACCCAATGTTGTGACGTGTTCCCTCATAATCGGAACCCATATTCCCCAAACCGGTAATTAAGTAATTCATGGTCTTTAACTGAAGTTTAATGATAGTGCAAAGCTAAATAGATTAATAGACTCTAAAATAGATTTCAATATAAATAAGTTTAGTTTGTTCAAATGGCAAATGAATTCACAACCCAAGCATGATTTTTGTTGTTTAAAAATAAACTTCATTAATGAAACCTCAAGTTCATTCTCTTTTTCCCGATATTGATAAAGTCCCTGAATTCTTCAGAGATTACGTCAATGCTGTTGATTGTCTAGCTGACCCAATCCAACTTTTGAAAGATGATATTCATTGGCAGCTTTCCCTTCTTGATAATTGTCCCGGTTTGGACCTTGAGTATCGCTATCAACCAGAGAAATGGACATTGAGACAGCTTGTTGTTCATGTGATTGATGCTGAGCTTGTTATGGGTTTTAGAATGCTTGCTGCTGTTCGCAATGATTCCAATAATTACCCCGGCTATGATTATGAGAGCTACGCAGAACAAACTGCTAATGACAGTAGGAACTGGGCTGAGTTAAGAGCTGCCTGGAAGACAGTGAGAAAACAGACTCAATCGTTTTGTGAGAGCATTGATCAGCAATCTTGGGTAAGTGAATGCACTGTGGATGGTCGAAGACTTTCTGCTTCCTTGCTCTTGTATATTACTCTCGGGCATCCACGAATTCATTTTGAGACTATCCGGAAAAGGTATATTCCTTAGCTTAATTTGGTGTGTTTGTAAGTCTTTCAATAGAAATATATAGTTACTTGATTTAATAACTACATATAAGTCACATAAGTTATCAAAAAGTTAAATACACCAGTAAAAGGATGAATCCCTATCTTTTTAATTCTTTTAAGCTACTATTTATGGCTTATTTGTTATGATATCGTTATCTTTGTAAATTGTCTCTGTATTTCAAAAGAATTCATGATTTTCGTGAAATTTAAAAAATTGGAATCCTTTTTGCAGTGGATATAATTAGTTTTTTCCTTTCAACTTTTATCGGATATGATTCAATTTTACAAAACCATTTTTCAAGGTAAACTTGACTTTGGCTCTCAGGCAACTTATGATAAAGTCATGAAAATGGCTATACACCGCTTGGAGACATACTATAAGAATGATACTATTATTAAAGAAGAGCATTTTGTAGAAGCTGATTTTTCTCTTGATATTCCTAGAACCGTAAGTCAAATTACTGATAAATTTTTCAAAAACTCAGTGGATTTAATTGAGTATCTGGCACAATTTGCCTTGTCGGGGAAAGTTGGTTGTTGGATGGTTGAGAATAATGTTGTACTAGATTACCAAATCATTGAGCCGAGTAGCGAGAAAAATGTGGTAAGGAATTTCCAAAAAGGAAAAAAATTGAGTTTAGTTGAGGGAAGAGAGGAAGAAGCGATTAAATTTTTAAGTAAGGTTATTCAAAAACACAACAAGCATTCACAGGCCTATGAGAGTCGCGGTCATGTGAATATGATATTAAAGCATTGGGAAGACGCTGAATACGATTATTCTAAAGCCATTCGACTCGATCCTAATAACTCTGAGGCCATGGTCGGTAGGGCAAGGCTCTATATTAAACAAGGTAAGTTAGAGGATGCCATCGCTGATTTAGATATGGCTACTAAAAAATCTATTGCTCTCCAGTCTACCTATTGGATAGCTCGAAGGTTGAAGGGAGAATGCCACATGAAGCTTAAACAATATAAAGAAGCTGAATTTGATTTTAGGCTTTTTACTCGCCGTAAATTTGCGAAAGAGGACATCAATTATCTGTGGAGAAAGCATGTGCTTTTTCAGTATGGTTTGGTGCTCATGGAATTGGGGGAGTATGAAAGAGCGATTGATGCAATTAATCAGTCATTAGAGATTAATGAGGGGCATGGTGTTGTACCCATTGCCGATCAATTGGTTAAACGAGGGATTGCCAAACAGAAAAGTGGTTCAAAAGGTTTTATTGCCGACTGGAAGGAAGCTGCAGATCTAGGATCCAAAATAGCAACTGAACTTCTTCAGGAAAATTGAATTTACCCAATGTAAAATATTGTAAGCTGCATTGCGGTTTTTCAAATATGATAAGAACGGTATTTCTTTTTTTGTCTTTAATCTTGATTTTTTCAAGTTGTTCATTTTCACAAAGTGACTCTGAATTAAACCGTAGACATCAAAGAATTTTTGATGAAAGCAGCGAACTGTTGGCAAGAGGTCAATTACAGTCTGCGCTGGAAGGTTTTGAACGAGTCATTCAGCGCTATCCTAATCACCAACTCAGTAATTACTACAGGGGTACTATTTTTTATAGAAAGCATGATTTCGAAAAAGCATATCCTGCATTTTCCCACTTAGCAAAAATGGATAATTTGGATAGGGCATATTTGGATAGCTGGTTTTTTGCCGGTCGATCGCTCTATATGCGGGAAGAGTTTAAATCCTCCGTGCCCTATTTTAAGAAATATATTCAGACCGGAGATTTGCGTTTTAGATCTGAAAGTGAGCGCTATATTGAAAATGCCTATTTTGCTTCAGAAGCTGTTAGAAATCCTGTAAGCTTTAATCCTGAGCTTATAGATATACCCCTCACAGAGCGACAATCAGTTTACCTACCCATGAAGTCATTAGATGGGAATATACTTTTTTTTACCTTAAGGGATAGGGGAACAGAACGACTTGTTTTTTCCAACAGAATAGCAGCAAGAAAGTATGGAGAAATGACTGTGCCCGATTTTCTGACTCGTTTCAGGCAGACGGCAGCATCTTCATTATCTCCTGATGGCAATTTACTGCTTGTTACGATTTGCAATGACCCCACAGGTCTTGGAAGTTGTGATCTGTACATCGCTTTTCAAAGAGATGGAAGATGGGAAGGACCATATAATCTTGGTGCATCGGTAAATACTTCGGGCTGGGAAAGTCAACCATCTTTTGCTCCTGATGGACGAACGTTTTATTTCTCCAGTGAGCGACCCGGTGGATATGGAGGGAGAGATATATGGTATAGTAGGATTTTAGATGATGGCACCTTCATGGAACCTGTTAATATGGGGCCAAAAATCAATACTCCAGGGAATGAAGAGTCTCCATTTATTCACCCTGATGGTCAGAGTTTTTATTTTAATTCTAATGGGCATGTTGGTATGGGTGACTTCGATATGTACTTGAGCCGTCTTGGGGAAAATGGTGAGTGGGGCGAGCCCCTTAATCTCGGTTATCCAATAAATTCGGTTTATCACGACGGTGCAATGTATGTGGATTCAGATGGTGTAACTGCTTATGTTGCAAGCGATCGCCTTCAACCCCCGGAATTGAAGGGCATATATAGAATATTTACATTTGAACTACCCGATGAAGTAGCTGCAGATCCGGTTACCTTTATAAGGGCAACTGTAATGGATGCTGAGACTAAAGAGCCAATACCTGCCAATGTGCGTCTGACGGATTGGCTTAGTGGGGAAGATTTGGTAAACAAAACTTTAGGGGTTTCAGGTTCTATTTTTTCTGTTCTCCCCTCCGGAAAAAGTTATGTTTTCAATTCATCAATGAAAGGGTATAGGTTTGTCTCCGAAAGGTTTGAACCTGATGAAGGAGCAAGCGCTGAAGACCCTTTCTCTTTAAATATCAAAATGCACAAGATAGTCGAAACTGATGCCCTCGCTGAAGGAGAACGCATAGTGCTGGAAAACGTTTTGTTTAGAACAGGATCAGCTGAACTAGAAAAAGGCTCTTTTACTGAATTGGAACAGCTTGTAGAATACTTGAAATCCAATGAGAATATCCATATAGAATTGCATGGACATACCGATAATATTGGCAGAGATGAGGACAATCAGTTTTTATCAGAATTGAGAGCCGGCGCTGTTGTTGAATTTTTGATCCAAAAGGGAATAGACAGTGACCGAATGGTGGCCAAAGGTTTTGGATCAAGTCGTCCAATTGCAGATAATGAAACTGAAGATGGGAGAAGAAAAAACAGGAGAACAGAATTATTTATCTTGTCTTCTTTGAGGAGACCATAAAACAATTAAAAATTAGAATTTGGGCAAGAAAAGAAAAATTTACGAGAGAATAGAATTAACTGATCTGGGAGATAAGGGATTGTGTATTGGAAGAGATGAGAAAGGAGAAGTGGTCATGGTCAATGGTGGGGTTCCCGGCGATGTAGTAAGAGCCCTTAGCAAGAGAAAGCGAAAAGGAGTGGCTCAGGGACAACTATTGAAAGTTTTAGAAGAATCTCCTCATCGATGTGAACCAATTTGCAAGCATTTTGATGATTGTGGGGGGTGTAAATGGCAGCATTTGGAGTACAGCGCTCAATTGGAGTATAAGAATAAAATTGTCCTCAATGCCATAAGGAGGATTGCGGGTTGTGATCCCGAAAGAGTGGAGGCCCCCGTCCCTGCTAACGAACTGACTTTTTTCAGGAATAAACTCGAGTTTACTTTTTCTGACAAAAGATGGATTACCTTGGCTGAGGCAAAGGATGAGTTGAATATTAAAAGGGGAGGTGCTTTAGGTTTTCACAGACCGGGAGCATTCGATAAGGTCGTGGATATTGATGAATGTTGGTTGCAAAAAGACCCCTCAAATTCTATCAGAAATTTTGTTAAAAAATATGCAGTAGATAAAGGCTTGACTTTTTTTAATTTGCGTGAGCATAACGGTTTATTGAGGAATTTGATGATACGAACTGGTAGGGAGAGTCAATTAATGGTTTTGTTGTCATTTGGCGAGGAAGACAAAGATGCTATTGAAGCACTTTTGAAATCTTTGATAAAGAACTTCCCTCAGATTACCTCGCTTTTTTACGTAATCAATACCAAGGGTAATGACACCATATTAGATCTGCCATTACACCACTTTTTCGGTAGTCAATACATTGAAGAAAAACTGAATGATGTTGTTTTTAGGATAGGTCCAAAGTCTTTTTTTCAAACCAACCCGGGACAGGCTGAGGTATTATTTGACCTTGCCTTAAGTTTTGCAGATATTAAGAATGACTCATTGGTTTATGACCTCTACTGCGGAATTGGGAGTATTAGCTTGATGGCTGCTAAAGCCGCTAAAAAAGTTTTGGGAATTGAGCTTGTTCCTGAGGCAATTCAAGATGCTGAAATAAATGCAAGACTCAATAATATTGATAATGTGGAGTTTATAGTCTCAGAAGTGGAGAAGATACTCGATGATTCTTTTTTTAACCAAAAAGGAAAACCGGATATAATTATTGTTGACCCACCAAGAGCAGGATTACACAAGAATGTTGTGGAGGCCATCAATAATTCAAAAGTTGAAAAAGTGGTTTATGTTTCCTGTAATCCCTCCACTCAAGCCCGAGATATTGGCTTGATGAAAAATCACTATTCTCTAGAAAGGATAAGAACAGTGGATATGTTTCCTTATACTAGTCATATTGAAACGGTGGCGCTTTTGAAAATAAAATAGGCCATAAACAGGATAGAATAGATTTAGTTTTTTTTTAAAAAAACAAATGATGAAACAAGAAGATGAAATCTCAAATGTAGAATACTTTCTGACATTGAGAGAAGAAATTAAACCCTATTTGGATTTATTAGGCAAGGCATCAGACAAGGTCCGAGAAGAAAAGGTATCCAAATATCCTATTTTTGTAATTTCACAAGAAGAGGTATCTATGGGGATTAAGCTGGTTAAAAAAGGAGGAAGATCCGGAAATTGGAATGTTTTTGCTTCTACCTTGGAAGAGTTTGTAGCTAAGAAACTGGTTCATAAAAACCGTGCTCAAAATTTTATACAGACCTATAAAGACCCGGATACTTTTATCTGTATTTTTTCGCTGAGTGAACTGGGAGCTAAATTCCTTTTTTTGCCTCGTCAGTTGCAGGGTTGATTGGCATAAAGCCCGTGGTTGGTAATTCATTTAATGTATAAGCCTTCTACATATTTTTGTATTATAGACTTATCCGAACTTTTGATAAATGTAAAATTAAATAATTTTGTTAGAAACTAGATGACAGAATCAGGTTTTGCTCATTATAAAAACCAAAAGTTAAAAGCAAATTAGCACTTGAATTTTGCATTGGGTGATGTTTTTATAAAAAATAGATTGTACATTTATTATTTAAAATACAAAATTTAGTGAAAAGTTACACCCCATATTTTAGAAAACTTGTTTTGTTTACACCAACAATTTTCTTTGTTTTCAACATTGGGGTACCACTACTTTTTGCTGAAAACCAAATCCTATATGACCGTTCTTATGGCTTGGATTCAGGTAAAATTGTATTCTTAAATAGTAATCAGGCAGCTGTTCGCGTAATTGAATGGGAGGGAGAAAAGGACAGTGTTAGGTTGGTATTAGCGGCCTCTCCAAATTTATCAGTAATTATAAACAGTAGTGATTTTCTAGACTACATTGAAATTGAATTCACCTCAACAGAAGTGGGACCTAAATGGGATTTTTCTATTGTTGATGCTCCTGCCTATTGGTGGAAGAATTTTTCCGGTCTTAAGGAGAAGGTCGATGCTGAGCTTTTTTACATTGATCTTTATATATCACCCAATTTATTAATGTTGCAAGCAGAAATTTACAATGGAAGCCTGAATACTTATGATGGTTTTCCTACCTCTATGCAATTTTATTTAAACCAAGCAAAAGGAAATCTTCAGGGTAGTTATTGGACCTTACTCGGACAAATTGAAAATAGTAAGCTAGAAATTGAATCCGCTCAACATATAATGATGTCTTCCTCATATTCTGAAGTAGAGGTATTTAGTTGTAAAAGTTTTATGGGAAGTGCTAGTTATTCAAAATTGTCATTGTTTACATCCGGCACTATCGATTTTAATGGTGAGTACAGCAAATTGGAAATAACCTTAGCTGAAAGTTTTATGAGTAGGGTTTTGTCCCATTCAGAGGTGAAAGTATTCTTTTTAAAAGAAGCTGAAATCACGGGCTCAGAAACGGAAATTGACTTTTGGTATTTGTTGAAAAAACTAGACCTGCATGGTGAAAAGCTAAACTTGAATATCAGGCACATGGGTAGATCAGTGGATGAGATGAGTATTGTGGGTAAGTTGATCAATGCCGATATTGGGAGTATTTGTACAAGAGGGATAGAATACCACATCTCAGCTTTGAATACTGAGGTTCATCTTTCCTGCAAATATTTTATTTTTGACGAAAAAAAAGAGGTCAAGTCTGGAAAATGTAAAGATGAAAATTATGAGAGGGTTTTAAACTTGAATATGGATCTAGAAAACAGTAAGATTAAATGGTGTGAAATACACTGATTACAGGTGAATAATACAAATGACAAAAAAAATATCATAACACACAAATACTATGGCTAGAAAAGAAAAAGTAAACTGGGCCTCGATTTTTTCTGTCAGTTCAATTGTCTATACTGTTCTAGGTGTGTTTTTAGCTGTAGTTGCACTTCAGGGGTTTATGGTTCCCAATAAATTCCTGGATGGAGGGGTAACCGGCATTGTTATTTTGTTAGTTGATTTAGTTGATGTGCCAATTGGAGTTCTTTTATTTGTAATTAACCTTCCATTTATTTTTATGGGTTATTATAAAATTGGAAAGACATTTGCAATTCACGCCTTAATTGCAGTCACTCTTATGGGGGTATTGATGCATGTGGTAAGTGTTCCTGTGGTAACAACTGATAGAGTTTTAATTGCAGTTTTTGGAGGTTTTTTAATCGGCTTAGGAATTGGTCTTGTAATACGAGGTGGAGGTGTAATTGATGGTTTAGAGGTGGTAGCCGAATATACTTATAAAAAGTCTGGGTTTAGCACTTCCGAGGTGATTCTATTGATAAATTCTCTTATTCTATTAGCGGCAGCTTTTGAATTTGGTATTGAGACGGCTATGTATTCTATTTTGACCTACTTTACCGCAATGAAGGTTACGGATTACGTTGTAGATGGTTTTGAAGAATACACAACCCTTAGTATAGTTTCTCATAAAGATACTGAGGTTAGAGACTTATTGATCGAGAAATATAGTAAAGCCCTCACAATATATAAAGGTGAGCGGGGCTATCTACCTGGTACCAAAGCGGAGGTTCGGGACTGTGATATTATTATGTTAGTCGTAACCCGCTTAGAGATTCACCGATTAAAAACCGCCATAAGGCAGGTAGATCCCAATGCCTTTTTTTTCACTCAAGGAATTAAAGAAGTAAGAGGTGGGGTAGTGAAGCGGAACCTTCATGAACATTAAATTATTTAAGCCTAAAGCCTTGTAATTCAATGTATAAATTTGATTGTAAAAAAAAAGTGTATTTTTTTTAAAAAAAGATTACCTGTATAAAAAGTACATGGCGTATATTTGCATCCCCAAAAGAAAGGAGCTTGTAGAAGTTCCTTTGGGAAAGTTCTTTGACAGGATGAGAGAGTAAAGAAGTTAGGTAATAACCAGGAATGGTT
>RECS01000109.1 GCA_007693915.1 Saprospirales bacterium
TAGAAAGTAGGCCGGTCTCGTAAGAACACGGAATGCAATGGAGTGGGATGACGAGATAGAAAGCCTGTCTCGTAAGAGCACGGAATGCAATGAAGTGGACTGACGAGATCAATAACCAAGGCTTTTGCCAAAAGAGCATCTACCACCATCTATCGAAATCAGCATACATTACAGCAACTACCAAAATTTTAATAAAACTTTAAATCCTCGAAAAAGATCGTAAATAGCATTTACCGACCAGGTATTTTAACAAAAAGACTAAAATTTCGAGAGCACTAATATTGCATTTTTTTAATTTATAAGTTACTGATTACAATTATTTTAATCAATTTTTTTTTTAGAATTAATTGATGGTAAATTTCTTGGTAAAGTTAGATATCTAAATTTCATCATAAGTTCAATGAAATCAAAATATAAACTAAAGGTTGATCTAACATAATAAAGCTAAACAGAAAATCTTTTAAAACTGTTAACTTAACAACATTTATTCAACTGTATTTTGAGGTTTATTCATATCATATTGTTTTTTATCTTAAGTCTTCCATTCTGCTTAGAATCGCAAAATGGATTCAGGATCGTGAATGACACCATATTTAAATATGAGTTCTCCTTTATGGTCCTTTTTGATACAGACTACGATGAAACAGACTCCTTGCCAATGGATGAGATCATCCGTCTAAGGAATGCACTCAATTTGTTTCCTGATGGTTTTGTACAGTTAGAAGCGCGAACCGACAGCCGCGGAGGACTTGAATATAATTATGACCTAGCTACTCGAAGAATGGAGTTTGCAAAAAGTGTATTCATAGATAAGGGAATTAATGAAAGTCGTTTTTTAGAGTTTATTTATGGTAAAACCAATCCCTTAGCGGACAATAAAAGTGCTGAAGGGCGACAAAAAAACAGATCTGTTTTAGTCACTTTTGAACGATCGGTACCATTGATTCCATTTATCGGTAGAATTACTGATGAGGAAACCGGTAAAGGGTTAAGCGGCAGGATTTTTATTGGAAATGAATTTTTTCAAGATTCTGTCGACACCAATGATGAAGGGGAATTCGTCTTAAAATTACCGGCCAGTGGCGCATTTTCATTTGAATTCTTTTCACCGGATTACATAAAAGGTAGAACATACTACCAATATAATGAAGATGCAGAGGCTCTCAAAGACATCAAATTGGAGCCATTAAAAATCGGGATGACTTTTAGTTTTGATGATATGCTTTTTTATCCTAATACCACTATTCTGATGGAGGAATACAAGCATACCCTTCCTCGCTTGTTCGACATGTTGGATATAGCAAAAAATTACCGTTTTGAAATTCAGGGTCATGTGCATTCACCCAGAAGATCACCACAAAGGGAAGGAACATATTTTTACGACCTGTCAGCACGAAGGGCAAGGATGGTCTATCAGTATTTAGTTGACCGCGGTATAGAGGCAGACCGTCTGGAGTGGAAAGCTTACAGTAATTACCATATGGTTTTTCCCGGTGCAAAGACTGAAATGCAAATGAGGAGAAACAGGCGAGTGGTGATTAAAGTTCTTGAGCCTTTATAGTAACGCAGATCGAACTATTTTTATTCAGTTTCTGATTAAAAGTTATAAAAAAGTAATAATTGATTTAACCAAAATTAAGCAACTGCAAGTAAGCGAATAAAGTAGATCAATTTTGATAAGTTTTTTGATTCGTCCACTTTCTTTTAGTATTTGTTCTGAGGAGTTAACTACCTATCAAGCCTTCAAAATGCAAGCGAGTAAAACTCAAAAGCCGAAATCACAACAATAACGCGAATTATTCACAAAGCTTTTACTGCAAAGCCAAACTGTCTGTTATAATAGAAAATGGTGGAATTTTGCTATCCTCAAAATTGGGCTATAATTTCTTCGGATAAAAACTCCTAGGCTTCCCAATTCTATTGACATTTTTGCTTTTCGTAAAGAGATCTCATGTATAATCTGGGCTAAATTTTAAACAAAAATGTCTAAAAGTTTCTTTCTGTTTAGTGTTCAAAAGTATCTTTGCGAATTGATTTAACATAATGGCAGAAATAAAACCATACGAAGACGATGCAGAAAAAAAGGAACAGATCGCCAGAATGTTCGACAATATTGCAGGAAAGTATGACTTTGTAAATCGTCTCTTGTCCCTTGGTGTAGATAGAATTTGGAGAAAAAAAGCAATACATTTACTGCAAAAAGATAATCCTTTAAAAGTCCTTGATGTTGCTACCGGTACTGCTCGAGTGGCTATTGAATTATCAGCCGAGCTTCCGCATGCAAAAATAATAGGGGTAGATATTTCAAATAAAATGTTGGACATCGGCAGAAAGAAAATTGAAGAAAAAAACCTATCAAATAGCATTGAGCTTCTTTATGGTGACTCTGAGGACCTTCAATTTAAAGACAATGAATTCGATGCCGTTACAGTAGCTTTTGGTGTAAGAAACTTTGAAAACCTTGCAAAAGGTCTTGAGGAAATGCATCGGGTATTGAAACCCGGCGGCAAACTAGTAATTCTTGAGTTTTCAAAACCTATAGTTTTTCCACTCAAACAACTTTTTAAAATCTACTTTAAATACGTCCTGCCAACCATTGGAAAAGTGATGAGTAATGACCGACGAGCGTATAAATATTTATACGATTCCGTACAAGCTTTTCCTGACTATGATCGTTTCTTATCTGTCTTAAACGATTTAGGATATAAAAAATCGAAATATATAATAATGACAGGCGGAATCTGTTGTATTTATACTGCGGAAAAATAATTTACATGAAAATTTTTATTTTAGCTTTTTTAAGCTTTTTCTGTTATCAGGAAATGCAGGCACAGCAGGTGCAGAGTTACAATTACAACTCCTTTAAACACAGACCTTATTATTTTGGCATTTCGCTGGGCTACAGCACATCTAACTTCAAAATTAGCCATTCTACTGATTTTATAAAAAACGAAAACTACAGTCTTACTGAAGCAATAAGTGGTCCGGGATTTCAGATTGGAGTAGTCGGCAATCTGAAATTTGGTGATTACTTCGACTTTAGAACTATCCCTACTTTCCTTTTTACCGAAAGAACCATACAGTACCGAAATGTGGGAAGTGGTGTTGGTGATCAAATGCATAGAGAGAGTTTGGAATCAGTTTTTTTTGAAATGCCCTTCATCTTGCGGTTTAAATCTCATCCTTACAAAGATCGTAGAATATTTGTAACGGCTGGAATTAAGTATTCCTATGACCTGCAAAACAACTCCAGAACACGTCAAGCGGAAAACATTATTCAGATTTCACCACATGACTATATGGCTGAAGTAGGTTTCGGAATGCAAATTTTCCTACCCTACTTTATATTATCGCCACAAATTACTTTTTCCCATGGATTAAGTAATATTTTAATAGCTAATAAAAGCTTGGCAGAAGCATCTGTTTTAGAGAAAATCTTATCCAGGACAATTAGTTTCACTTTGTTGTTTGAGGGCTAGGAAATAAAAAACAAAACTTAATTTTAATTTAAAAATATTCTCTTATAGGTAATATCAGGGTGTATTTGCTGACATTTCAAATAAACACCTGTTGTTATCCTTGTCTATATTTAAATATTCTTGTGAAAAAGACTACAACCCCACCCATACTTTCGATCATCATTCCTGTCTTCAATGAAGAAAAAACCATACACCTCATACTCGAAAAGGTAGCTGAAGTGGAATTGATAGCCGGGATGAAAAAAGAAATCATTCTGATAAATGATTGTTCATCAGATAATAGTAGAAAAGCGATACAAGAATTTTCAGAAAAAAGACCGGAAATACTTATCCAATACTTCGAACACGAGGTAAATCAAGGAAAAGGAGCGGCACTGCATACCGGAATTCAAAAAGCAAGTGGTGAATATCTCATTATTCAGGATGCTGACCTAGAATACAATCCAGAGGAATACAATGAACTGCTCGTACCGGTGATAAAAGGCTTTGCAGATGTAGTTTATGGCTCGCGCTTCAGAGGAGGTAAGCCCCACCGAAATATGTTTTTTTTCCATACAAGAGGTAATAAGATACTCACCTTTTTATCCAATCTGGTGAACAATCAAAGCCTGACAGACATAGAAACCTGTTATAAGCTCTTCAGATCAGATGTCATAAAAAAAATCCCATTGCAAGAAAAGCGCTTTGGATTTGAACCCGAAGTAACTGCAAAGCTCGCTAGAGACAAAACCATACGGATTTATGAAGTTGGAATTTCCTACTACGGGAGAACCTTTCAGGAAGGAAAAAAAATTGGGTGGAAAGATGGATTTAGGGCTATCTATTGCATTTTGAAATATGGATTGTTCCGAAGGTAGATTGAGGTTGTTGACCTTTGATCTCGTAAGAACATGACGCGACAAGTCGTAAAAAGCCAATCGTATCTATTATTAAATTATCTCAACCTTTAACCCAAAATTAAGTTTCTTAATTAATTTAACTGCGTTTATGAATAACAATAAGTTAAGGTTGCTTTCCTATGTCATTATTGTTTATATGTTGCTGGCATTTGCATGGTGGACTATTTTATTGAACAATAAAAATGAGGATGCATTTACGGCAAAAAAAGAGCTTTTGAGAATAGTTTTAATTGCCGATAATCAATACGAAGATGAACGGTCTTTTCTCCAGCATCCATCATACCTAAACCTAAAACAACGGTATGAACGTAGACAACTAATGATATTTGGTGAATCACTTGTATTTGTAATCAGCCTTTTCATTGGATTTTGGTTTATCAACAAAGGGTACAGGGATATCATTAAAAATTCAAAAACAAAGACCAATTTTCTCCTCTCAATTAGTCATGAATTGAAGAGTCCAGTAGCAAGTGTAAAGCTTGCATTGGAGACCATAATAAAGCGAAAGCTAAGTAGCGAACAACTACTAAAAGTCAGTTCCGGCGCCCTTGCTGAAAATACTCGGCTTGGCTCCTTGATTGAAAATCTTTTGTTAGCCACTAAATTAGAAGATCCCTATGAAATAAAAATCGAAGAAATCAATCTTTGCGAATTGATTCAACCGATGATTAATAATGAGCTTCTTAAGTACCCTGAAGCTCAGATTGTATTTCAAATTGAGGAGGGTGCCAATATTGTGAAATCAGATCGATTTGCACTACAAACTATATTTAGTAACCTTCTGGAGAACGCTTTAAAGTATTCTCCGACGATTAAAGAGGTAAATATGAAAATTGAAACCTCCGGTTTGGATATCATTATTGCAGTGGCAGATAAAGGTATTGGCATACCGGATGAAGAAAAAACCAAAATTTTTGAAAAATTCTACCGATTAGGTGCTGAAATTACCCGTGCGACAAAAGGGACGGGACTTGGCTTGTTCATCATTTCGAAAATGGTTACAGCCTTAGAAGGAAATATTCGTGTGGAAGACAACGATCCTGAGGGTTCTGTGTTTATAGTACATCTAAAAGATCATTTAAATTAACCTGTGATGGATAGAATATTATTAGTTGAAGATGAAGACCAGCTAAGGGAGTTGCTTCAGATGAATCTTGAAATGGAAAATTTCGAGGTGGTAACTGCTGCTAACGGCAAGAAAGCTTTCAAAATATTTAATGAGCAACATTTTGATCTCATTATATTGGATATAATGTTGCCGGATATGGATGGTTTGACAATTTGTGAACAAATCAGACTTAGAAATTCAGAAATACCAATTATTTTTCTAACAGCTAAAGACGCAGCTGCTGAGCGCGTTGAAGGACTTAAAAAGGGTGGAGATGACTACATCACTAAACCATTTGATCTGGAAGAATTAATCATACGGATCAAGAATCTGCTTAAAAGAAGAGGAAAGTCTACCAATGGTTCATCATTTGACAATTATACTATTGGTGATTACGAAATAAACTTCAAAACCTTTGAAGCAGAAACCAATAAAGGCAAAATAACCCTTACTCAAAAAGAGGCCTTGTTATTAAAACTCTTAATAGACAGGAAAAACGAAGTGGTCTCCAGGAACCAAATACTTCAAGCAGTTTGGGGGTATGACGTATACCCATCTACCAGAACGATTGACAACTTTTTGTTGTCCTTCAGGAAGTATTTCGAGCCCAACCCATCCAAACCAAAATTTTTCGTTTCAATAAGAGGGATTGGCTACAAATACACTGAGGAAAATTGATGAACTCTTGAAATAGTCAACAATTAGGATTCCTTCTTCACCCTAGGCTTCCTTTTTGTTTTAAACAATTCGACGATTTCTTTTTGATTCATTGTATTCCAATCCAGAAACAATGCAGTTGAAAAACGCTTGATATCCTGATAGTCTCTTGATCGCTTATCCGTATAATGCTTAATCAGTTTCTTTAAATATTTTAGACAAATGGTACCTACTAATTGATTGAATTCCTGGTTATTGAAAACATTGATATATTGAGAGATGACTTTACTCAATTCCATATATCTCGGATATTCCTCAGCCGTTAGTTCATTAATTATTTTACTAAAATAAGCCAATAGTGTCAATCTTACGCATTCATTTATCGTAGAAAGTCCCTCATTCATAAAGTAAAACTTCTGTACTTCAGCCAAAGTTACTTCAGAATCATATCCTTCCGCTCTAATAGTATCCATAAGATCGTAATAGGCATTGAATTGGTCACTGACTTTTGAGCGATCTATTAAACCAGACACCCGTTTATCGCAATCCGTTTTAATATTCAATCGCGAACTGGATAGCAACTCTCGTAAAAACTCAAAGTAATTGTCCACAAATCCATCTACATCTTTTCTGCAGCTATTTAATGTTTTAGCCATTTCTTGTGTAGTCTCATCATCCAAATCAAAATAATTGATAATCAGACCAAAAACATAAACGAACTCATGATAGCCCCGGAATTCTTTATTGACCATAAACTTCTTTAAGGTGGGAGCTAGGTTTTGATTGTCCAATTTGAGAATTATCCTTTGCAGAATAAATTCCTTTAGATCAGGATACATAGTGCGCAGTTCAACACCCTTCTCAGGAAACTGGCTGGTGTAAAAGTTTTCTCCTTCAAACTGTCTTCTCATGCTATGCAGCCCCACTACTCTTTGAGAGGCATCTCTATATTTCATTAACCTTTGGGAACTCAAATAGCTTTTTACTCTTTTATTGCCTATTTCATTAATGAGGTTAGTAACCCATATATCACTAGATAGTGCAAAAGCCAATTGTAAGCTTTGACCAATACGACGAGTCAACATCTCAAAATTGGAAGACCTTGCTAGTGTTAAAATAATAGTCCGAAGATGATCCTGAGGGCGTGTATATTTATAATTGTTGGTTACTACACCTCTTAGAACACCATATGCTAAAATACGAGGCAAGTAAAGCCCCTCAAATTTATCATCCAATAACTGAGTTTCAAGATCAATGATTTGCAATGGGTGGTTATCTGCAATATGCTGATATAATTCTTGTATCTGTGGTTCAAATATTTGTTGCAATTGAACGTAAAAATCCAGCTCATCTTGATCATCTTCAGCATTCAGGTATGCCTCCAAATACTCAGAACTTTGCACTTCCCCGGCAAGCTCTTCTATAATCATTGCAAATTCAGCAGATAAATTTTCCATAATATAAAATTGTAATAAATGATGATAAATAATTGTGAAAGACCCGGTGAAAATTAATTCACCAGGTCTTATTTTTCTACGAAATATTAAGCGAATAGTTTAAGCCTGTGGCTATGTCTACCCGACTTTCCATTACTCTTCCTCTTCGGCAACAGCAGGTTTAGTAGCTGCAGCAACAGCAGACATAGTACTAATATCCAAGCCTGCTATTTTTAGATTTTCTTCCATTTGAGCCTTTCTTGTAGCCTCAAAACGATTCCTGATTCTTTCTTCCTTGGTAGAAATAAATTCCAGATACTTCGCCTCTGCATCTTCCTGACTAATTGCTCCCTTGGCTACACCTTTCATCAAATGCTTCTTGTACAATACGCCTTGCATTTTCAGCATTGCCTTAACCGTATTTGTTGGCTTTGCGCCTTTATTAAGCCAATCCAAAGCTTTGTCTCTGTCCATTTCAATAGTCGCAGGTGAAGTCATCGGATTATAGGATCCAATTCTTTCGATGTAACGACCATCTCTCGGAGCTCTTGCATCAGCGACCACTATGTGGTAAAACGGGCTCTTTTTTCTTCCTTTCCTTTGCAGTCTAAGTTTTACTGCCATTTTTTATTTGTTTTAAAAATTCAACAATACTCACGTCAGTCAATTAATGACAAGTGAGCTTTTCGGGGCGCAAAGTTACGCATAACTTTATTTATCGCTACATTAATGCAGATATTTTTTTACAACTGAATAGAAAAAAGTATATGAATCTGGCAAAGTAGATATTCCAATGAGGAGTTAATTTGATTTGTTGACCAAATGAAATATCTGTAGGATTATTTTTCTTCTGATTTCACGTTCTAATTCATGATCCGGGGTATTCAGTATATATTGAAATTTGAATGAGATGAAATCCTTTTTTATCTCTACTATTCTGAGGTAAAAAGAATCCTTCTGAATCTTTTCTGCATAACCTCTCAGCGAACTTGCAAGCATACTTTCCAGTTCTTCAAAATCAGATACCTTACCAATAGGGATCTCAAAACTAATGCTTGTTTTCTTAATAGCCCGCTTGGTGTAATTTAGGATTTCAGTATTATACAATTTATTATTCGGAAAGTAGATCAAATCATCATCATCTGTCAAAATCGATGTTTTGGTTAATGACATATTTTGAATAATCCCTTTATTTTCACCTATTTTGACTTTATCACCTATTTCAATTTCATTGCTGAAAGTCATTAACATACTGCCAATAATATCATTCAAATATTCTTTACTTATGATGGCGAGTGCAGCAGCAACAATACTTACTGAAAAAACAAAATTGGCAATTTGAATATTGGCAACCACAAGAACCAGAAGTAAAAGCCCTAGAGTATAAAGTAGAACAAAGACATTCTGAATGCCAAGAATAAAATTATCTCGAAAAGGAGCGGGTATTTTTTTGCTGGTCCTATAGAAAAAGAGAATTAGGTTTTTTATGAAGTCAATAGCAAATAAATAAATAACAACAGTATAAATTCCTGATAATATTGGATGTAAGTCAAGATACTCGTTGATATCCCAAAAATTAAAAATCCTAGCTGCTACAATAAAACCAAGCACAAGAGCCCTAATAATTATTTTACCCTTGCGAAAAAATACTTTTTTGGTCATCTTTAATTTTTGTCTGGTCTAAGTGTATCAATTTGCAAGGTATCCACTTGGTATATATCCCTAACCCACAACCTTCTAGCATCTTTAAGTTTTTCAACTCTTTGCTCAACCTCAAGATCTTTTCCATTGAGATGACGATGAAAAGACTCAATCACAAAAATAGTCATATCATCGGGATGAGTCAAACCTAGATTCCTCAGATAATGAGAAAAGCGAGATCCTTCATAAAATTGCCAATTGGTGGTTATCCATTTCCCTAATCCAAAAAATAGTCTGCGCCCAATATCCTCTTCAGGGGCTGTTCGAAAACTATTCATTGCACTTTCACTGCTGATTTCCCCCAACTCAATCATAGCATCATGAATATCCGAAGGGATATAAACATTATTGAGTTTCCGCTGCATTATCCTCCAATTGTAATCCTGTAAGCGCTCAATATCGGTACTATCAACTTGAGCATCAAGTTGAGTCCAATGAGCATCAAAAATTAGGAAGCCACCTACAAATAAAATAGAAAACAAATACCGCATTTATAAACAATTAGTTATCTCTGAAAAAATCGGTTGCACGTCTATTGAATCCCGGTTGAATGTCACGCGCTTCTTGATGGTTGGGGCCGTCATATATATTGGGATTATTTCTGTACAAATCAAGCATCCATCTGGGATTATTATTCTCCCCTCTTGCATTCGAGTGGAGTAACTCATACATATTGCCGGCAAGAGTGGGATTGTAAAAAACAAACTTTACTTCCGTCTGGCCCGTTCCGGGTAAACGATTGTAAGTCCATATTTCATAAGGGGGAGCATCATTTTCAGCCTGTACATTTACCATGTCGTCCGGGCGACCATACCTTAGATAAATCCTGCCACGGTCAGTTTCAAAACCATGACCAAATCCGGAATAAAACATATAATCAATGGCTTGAGCAACCTCCATATATTGTTCAAAGGTTTCATCAGGGGCAACAGGATCAATGTCCATCCAAAACTCAAATATGAAGGACCTCATCTCCAGGGGTTTACTGTGTCTGAGAATATTATTCAATCTGGAAACTTGGTGCTGTGGAACAACAGCAGCCATGGCTTTTAACGCATAAACCAATTGGTCACTGTCCAAATCTTGAACAAAACTGTTTTCAAAAGTTATTGGCTCATCTGCAGTTCTCTCCGCTAAAAGCAGGTCTGCAGCAGGATTATATCGAAAAAATCTTTTTTTCTGTTCTGCCAGTAATTCCTGTTCCCTATTGTACACGCCTACTTTGAAAAAGTACTCACCTGAAACCAATCCTGAAATATCAAGACTCAATAATACAGCATCAGAGAAAGTAACATCTCTTCTCCTGAAAGATTGTATTTCCGGTTCCGAACTACCCCGTCTTTGAACAGAAAATCCCAAAGCATAAGCATCACCCAACTCAAAATGGTCAGTAAGTCCGTAAATCTCAAAATATACTCTAAGACGATCAATTGCTGAGGGGAAATATGCATGTGGTGCAATTTCCATCCTCAAACCTCTACGGGTAAACCTCGACTCTGCATCACCATCCGGCTCAGTTGATAACAATAAGAGTATGGATGAAAAACTAATCTTTTCTTCTTCAAAATCAACCAAAAAGTTGCGCGTTCCATTAATCACACGATTGGCATCATGGTGGTCAGCGAATTGGTACTCTAAGGAATAACTTCCAACAGGTAGAGCAAAACGCTTTATTTCATAAAAATCCTCAAAAGTCTTATTTACCGGCCCCGTTAGCAAAAACCTATCTCCATAAACCAACTCAGCAGTTTTGTGGTCGGAAATCAATATGGTAACTTCTACAGCAGAATTGAAATACACCGAGTCAACTGGATTACCAACAAGACTTTCACCATCAAAATGCAATACCAACTCTGTATATGGTCCGGACTCTGGTGAAACAAATGAATAAATTCCCATATAAGCTTCCTGACTCCCGGCATTAAATACAAGGAAAAAAGAAATGAAGGCTATAAAAAAGAAGTCAGTTTTATTCATTTTGATTAATTCTCTCTAACTCAAATTCAAAACTGTGTCCCTGAATTAACGTACTAATATTCAATCTATTATCTTCAACTCCATTGACAATAAAAAACGAAGGTCTCATAATGCCCGTATAAATGGAATCCGCTGACACTCTGTATTCTCCAATGTTATTTTCACCGAAAATAAAACCAGGTACATTTGAAGAAAAAATAGTGGGTGTAAATAAAAATTTCGCTCCATCTAAGGTACCTGTTTGCAAACCATTTCTATAAGCATTTTTTACCTCCCACTCTCCTTGAATATCCACCTTTTCAATTTTAACTCCCATTGGGGCTTCATTCCTGCATGCCATCAATAATATAATTCCGATGATGGCGATTACCCTGGATAGATTTCCTAACATTCGAACTTATTTAATTAAGTTTAATTCTGAAACGTCAAATTTAGCAATTTTATTCAATATACTACCGGAAAGGAAGCCATGTGTGAGATAAAATGACAACATCATCAAACAAGGTCTTCTTTCTTATCTCTCAACTCAATAAAAGTAATTTCAGGTAAAATACCAACTCTTCCGGGGTAACCTAAAAAACCAAGTCCACGATTGACATACAAATATTGACTACCACTCTGATAAAGCCCAGCCCATTGATTGTAAACTAAACTACTAGGACTCCACCTCACAAAGCCCGGAATTTCAAACCCAAACTGAAATCCATGAGTGTGCCCTGAAAGAGTAATATGAATATCTTCGAAGTATTTTCTCACCTCGGCATCCCAATGCGTCGGATCATGAGATAGCAGTATTCTAACTTCTGCATTTTTAGTTCCTTCATATGCAAGAGACAAGTCCCCATAATTAGGAAATTGCGGTAAAGCCGAGTAGTTTTCTACCCCAATCACAGCGAGTTCTGCTCCATTAATATTGATTATTTCATTTTCATTCCGAAGGAGTTTCCAACCCATCCTTTTATGAACATTTAACATCTCTTGAAAATTTCCTTTCTGGTCCTGCTTAGAATCCCATCGGTAATATTCACCATAATCATGATTTCCGAGTACAGAATAAACTCCATAGGTACTCTCAATTTGAGAAAAAAATTCAACAAATGGCTCCATTTCAGAAGCTTTGTAATTCACCAAATCACCGGTAAAAAAAACCAAATCAGGTTTCAACTCATTTATCTTTTTTATTGCCGTCTCAACTGGACTTTTAAAAACCCAGCTTCCGGAATGAATATCTGAAATTTGGACTATCCTTAGCCCCTCAAGGCGCTCATCTAAATCCTTCAATCCAATAATATTTTCTCTAACTCTGTATCGATAGGGATTTCTAATCATTCCATAAGTAAGGGTTGGAAAAGGAAGAATGCCAACAAGCAAAGCCATCTTTTGAATAAATGATTTTCGTCCCGGATCATAATCGCCCAAATCTGAACTTTTTGTAATTTTGTTATCAAGCCAACCAATTATGTCTGCTATTCCTGAGTAAAAGGCAAGGCTTAATCTCGTAATTGCAAAAATAAAGAAAAAGGCATTGACGTAAATCCATGGCTTAAATTCATAAGGTTCAATGATTCCCTGAAAATGCAAAAACATATTAATTGGAAGAGCAATAATTAGTGTCCAATAAATAATGGTAAAAGTAATCTTACCTCCAGAATCAAAATATGAAGCAATTTTATTAGTAATATTTCTCTCCAGCCTTGGCTCGGTTCGAAAACAGAAACTAAAAAGTATCCTGAAGACATAAAGCTCCAGCAAAAAAACAATACTCACAAATAAAATCAAGAAAAAGAGTGTCATAATGTTATAATCAACAACACAGACTAAAAATAGATCGCATAATTGCAAAAAAATACCCCGAAAGCAAAAAACTTTCGGGGCCTGATTTTGTCAAACATAACTTAAGGCTTATTAATTTCTAAGCTGTGTCCTTTCTTTGATTTTCGCTTTTTTACCAACCAGTTCTCTCAGATAGAAAAGCTTCGCTCTTCTTACTTTACCTCTTTTCAAGACCTTGATTCCATCAATATGAACAGAGTTTAAAGGAAAAATACGCTCCACTCCGACACCACTTGACATTTTTCTTACTGTGAAGGTTCTATTGGCACCATGACCGGACATCTGTATAACATCTCCTCTAAAGTCCTGAATACGCTGTTTGTCACCTTCTACAATTCTATAACTTACAACAACATTATCACCCGGTTTGAAATCTGACCATTGGCGTTTTTCTACAAGTTGTTCTCTTACATAATCTATAGCATCCATAGCTTAAAAAATTTTAGGCTGCAAAGGTATGATATTTTTACTTTATACAAACAAGTATTGATAATATTTTTTAAAAACAACCAAAAAAACATAGTAAGTAAAAAATCACCTAATGAGTGTAGCAAATTCCCTCAGAACGATTGTTCCTCCTCTCGGCTCTGTGTAAGTTACCAGACAAACATAAACACCTTGCGGCATATCTTCACCCTTATTGAATCGCTTTCCATTCCACCCCTTTTGAGGGTCATTTGTTTCAAAAACCAACTCTCCCCAGCGAGTAAAAATCTGCATGGAGAAATCATCAATAAAATCCAGAACTCCTTTTCCTTTATATATATCATTCAGTCCATCTCCATTGGGCACAAAAGCATTGGGCAAGAAAAAAGTGACGACCGGAGGTAAATCTAATTCAAGTATTGCAGTATCTGTGCATCCGTTTTCCCTAAATACAATTTGTTTGATAAAAACAAAACCACTGTCTGAAAAAGTATGAGAGGGTTCTCGGTCGAAATATCGAACCTCATTATTGAAATTGTACTGCCAACCAATGCCATCCATAGACTGATCTACAATTTGTACAAATGGATCAAACGCATTTAATTCTTCCGGAAAAACAGAAAAGCCGGCAGTAGGACCTTCCAAGATTTCAATATAAGACGAAAAAAAACGGGACGCCTCACAGCCAAAGGGTGAAACAACTTCTATAAGTATGTCATATAAGCCGGGTGTATCATATTCATTTTCCGCATCAACTCCTTCAGCAGAAGAACCATCCCCAAACGACCAGATAATTTCATAATCATCTGACAAATATTCAGACAAATTGGTAAATCTTATTACCTCAGGGCTACAACCAATAAATTTCTGAGGCTCAACTATAATTATATCGGGAAGGGGAAAATAAGGAACTAATTCTTCCACGGTATTTTCACAGCCATTATCATCTTTAATCGTCAAACTAACGGGTTTTAAACCCGAAGTAGAAAATTCAAAATCAGGATTGGTCTGACTTGAAGTATTGCCTGGTTTAAACCTCCAGTCCCTTGAAACGATCTGACTTTCCGGCGCAAGAGAGTTATCTAAAAATGCAACGGGACCAGCAAAACAAGTATCATAGTCAAAGCTAAAACCCGCTTCGATTCCGGGAAAAAGATTTAATACTATTTGAGCGGTGTCTGAGCACCCTGAGCGACCGGGGTTCAATATCAGTTGGCCTTCATAAGTTCCGGTTTCAGGAAAACTAAAACTGCCATTGAAAGCAGTGCTTGTCAAGGTATCATTTTCAAGGAAAAAGTTCCACTTCACCTCTTCTATTCGACCACCAGCAAGTGTCCGACTTTCATTTACTATAGTCACATCTAATTCACCGCAAAAATTGAGAATATATGTATTGGGCGACCTGAAGTCATCTGATCTTACAATAGCTTCCAGTAGGCTTTCGCAATTACTCACATTAAACTGGAAGTCACGCCTAATGGTGCTAACCAATTGTCCATTCAAAAACTGTTGAACCTGAACACCTACAACGAACTGCCCGCTTACATTTGGTGTACCGGAAATCAAACCAGTAGAAGAATTAATATTTACCCTCGGATCACCTCCCAAAGGATTATTACTGACGTATGGAGGACGGAACAAAACTTCATCATATGGGGGAAAAGGCGCAGGTTGAGGCGCCACACCATCAGGTGCAAAAGCTGAACCAGCAGGATCACCTGGTCTTGAACCTCCAAGCCCACCACCCAAAAAGGGATTGTAAAATGAATAAACCAGTTGTGTGTTCGCTGAATTATCTGAGGCTGAGTGGTCAAAACTAAATGGGAAATTATTGCATATCAGAATAGGTGGAAAATCTTCAAAAACCGGACTATCCAGACACAACTGCTGAGCCAGTGGCGAAATTTCCACAAAATAAGTTGCTCCTGATGCCCCGGGATCAAAAATATTATTGATGGTATTGTTCCTGCAACATCTCTGATACACCAAAAAATAAGATTGATCAGACACAGGTAAACTCACCCTAAATCGGTAAGTCCCACTCTCTACACATAAATTAGAGGGTACTACCTGACATGGATTTTGAGGCTCAACATCAATTCTTCTAATCTGAGGTGCATCAAGCGTAATCATTCCATCTCTGGATGATCCCCCATCAGAAAATATGGTAATTCTGCCCGTCACAGGTGAAGGGTTTTGAGAATCAAAAGGAGCCCCAATGCTGGCACAATCTCTATAGACGATCAGTGTGATTTCATATTCTCCGGGAGAAATACAGCGATATGTCATATCCGCACCTACTATATGTGCACCATTTCCAATCTGATAAAACGAAGCAAATATCAGAATTGAAAAAATTAATTTTTTAAAAAGTATCTTTGTGCCCATCTTAAAATGCGTTCTCTTTTTTGACTTTTTATTTTTTAACTACAAACCATTATCAATGAGCAAAATCGAACAAGCGATTAATACCTTGAAAAATGGAGGAGTTATCCTACATCCAACAGATACTGTTTGGGGTCTTGCTTGCGACCCTTTTAACGAAAATGCCATAGCAAAAGTACAGCAAATTAAGGAACGGTCACAAAATCAACCCTTTCTTTTGCTGGTTAGTTCAATTGAAATACTAAAAGAATATGTAGATCTAATTCATCCAAGAATTGAAACACTATTGAGTTTGCACAACAGACCCCTGACTATCATTTATCCAAAAGCCAAACAACTCCAACCACCTCTTGTCAATGAAAAAGGAGGTGTAGCAATAAGAGTAGTGAAAGATGGTATCTGTAAGGAACTCCTTGAAGCTTGGAACGGGCCCTTGCTCTCAACCTCAGCCAATGTTCATGGAGACCCCACCCCCAACCACTTTGGAGAAATCAGTTCACAAATCATAAGGCAAAGTGACTTTACCTTTCCTATTGATAAGTCAGAAAAAGCTGGAAGGATTCAAACACCCTCTGCCATCGCAAAATATCACCCTAAAACAGGGGAGTTGGATTTTATTCGGGAATAAATTAATCGAATTAGGCTATTAAACAATAATGTAAAAATTAGATGGCTATTGATTCAAACTAACTAAATGTTTAAGGATAATTACTTTTATTGGTTAGATAGGCAGCATTATAATCAATCGACCAGACTTGCCCCCGAGAAAATTGAAGACCTATTCCCTTCTTTCTACTTGTTAACTCCTATAATTTATTAATTTTGCGCAAATTTTTGATAGATGGATTTTTTAAAGGAATTGCAGTGGAGGGGGATGCTGCACGATATGAGCCCCGGATTGGATGAAGAACTCAAAAAACCGGCTTGTAAAGCCTATATTGGTTTTGACCCGACAGCACCTTCACTTACGATAGGGAATTACGTTCAAATCATGATGTTGAAGTTTTTTCAACAGGCAGGACATCAACCTATTGTATTGATGGGAGGTGCCACCGGAATGATTGGTGATCCCTCTTTTAAAGATAAGGAAAGAGAACTAAAAAATGAGGGCGAATTAGTAGCCAATCTGAACCATCAAAAAGAACAATTTGAAAAGTTGCTAGGTGATTTTGATCTGCCAGGAGGACCTATGATGATGAACAATCACGACTTTTACAAGGATATGAATGCGCTAACATTCTTGAGAGATGTCGGAAAAAGTTTGACTGTCAATTACATGATGGCGAAAGACTCTGTTAGAAACAGATTGGATACCGGGCTTTCCTTTACGGAATTCAGCTATCAGCTTTTGCAAGCATATGACTTTTATCACTTGTATAAAAACTTTGGGTGCAAAATTCAAATGGGAGGTTCAGATCAATGGGGAAATATAACAAGTGGTACGGAATATATTCGTCGAAACATCAAAGATGGGAAGGCCTATGCAGTTACCACTCCCCTGCTTACAAAAGCAGATGGAACTAAATTTGGAAAATCTGAAAGTGGAAATATTTGGCTAGACCCCAACCTTACCTCCCCTTATCAATTTTTCCAATTTTGGTTAAATGCAGATGACCGGGATCTACCAAGATTTTTGAAGACATTTTCACTAAAGCCCAAAAAGGAAATTGTCGAATTGGTTGAAAATATACCAACTGACCCCAATACGGTAAAAAGAGTCCTAGCTGAAGAGCTCTGCACCAGGATACACTCAGCAGAAGATACAGAATCTGTGGAAACAGTCTCCTCCCTTCTTTTTGACAAAAAATTTACCGCAGAGAGACTAGAAGGACTAAAACCCGAAATCCTCAAAATGGTCGCCATGGAAATACCATCTATAAATATCAACATAGGTGTTTTAGGAGAAGGCTTAACCCCCACCGAATTACTCACCGAACACAGCAGTTTTTTCAAATCAAAAAGTGAACTGAGGCGGATAATTTCAGGAAATGCCCTTTCTATAAATAAAAGGAAGGTTACTGATATAGAACACCAATTTGACAGACACGATTTGGTAGCCGAAAAATACATACTTATCGAATCCGGAAAGAAGAAAAAATTTATGTTAATTGTGCAGTAGTGAACTGTGTCTACAAGGAAAAACTTTCACCACAGGCGCAAGTTCTTGCGGCATTGGGATTATTGAAATAAAAACCCTGCCCATCAAGACCACCCGAAAACTCAAGGGTAGTATTACATAGGTATAAAAAGCTTTTTAAATCGGTAACAAGTTTCACGCCATTGTGCTCAAAAACCTGATCGTTTTCTCGCGCTTTATTATCAAATACCATATTATAGCTCAAGCCTGAACAGCCACCACTCGTCACTTCAACCCGGACAAAATAATCTGACCCGTAACGCTCCTTTTCTCTAATCTGGAGAATTTTTTCCTTAGCACTTTCAGCAACAAATAACATTTTTTCTTAATTGTTTTTATGGTGATATTTAACATTCAGTTATTGAATATAGTTTTAGCTATTGCCTTTTTTTTTACGGGCGAAGTATCACAAGCCTACGGGTTGAAATAATATTGTTATGGGCATCTACCAAAGAATAAAGATAGGTACCGGCTTCCAAATGAGAGATGTTAACCATCTCTCTTTTATTACCATCTATTCTGTAATTTGCCTCCCACTTTGTAACGCCCAATATATTTAAAATGCGCACCTTATATCTACCTGGATTGAGGTTGATAAAGCTAAGCGCAATAAACCCATAGGATGGGTTAGGACTTACATACAGTCCACTCTCATCAGGGAATCCGGCAAAAACATCAGCTGATGTTACCTCATTAAAAATATAGTCAGCTCTCGAAATATTCTCCTCTTCATCCAAACTAAGGGTCAGGATGGGCTCCTTGGAAAACTCATCGTAATAAAAATAGCTCACAGAACGCTGTTCACCAAGCTCATCAATTCCCATTAAATCTGATATATCTACCCAAGGGAAAAAACCAGTTTTTACATCAATTCTGGAAACTGAATTTTCTATGCGTTTCAGGCGAATCACTTCAAACATGGCTTCACGAATGAGCAACAGTCCCCAGGCGTCCACTATTTCTTCACGGCTGATCTGGACCCTTAACCTTATGCTATCAGGAGTAAAAGGAAAGTCTGCAAAAAGGGTATCCGGAAGCTGACCTACTGAAATCGGAAATACAAGGGAGCTGTTTTCTCTGAAACTATCTCCATAAGTAATCTCTGCTCTTTTACCTTCAATAGGAGGCATGTAGTTGCCTATCAGATTCAGGTCTAAATTCAAAGGGTCTCCACCGGAAACACCTACCTCTTTCATTTCACTTTCCCCCAATTGAAAATAACTTTCGATACCACCTGATAAAAATAATACCGCATTGGCATCTGGAAATTTAACATTATACCTGCCGTGATTTCTGGGGTGAAAAATAGTCTCTAAAACATACATTCCTTGCAACGTGGAATAATCCCATACCTGATCTGGTCCGCCATTCCCAATAGTGGCACCTACAGGCAAATTGTCAACCATTTGTCTAAGTGTATCACCAACCTGTGGAAGAGAATGCGGAGATACAGTTATCTGTCCCTGCGCAATAAAAGGCAGAATAACCATCGAAAAGAGGACCAACAAGAAAGAAAATTCCTTCATCATAGACTGTCAGAATCACTTAGAGATTGCAAGTTAATGAATTTGTAGTATTCTCCCTTATTTTCCATCAATTCTTTATGCGTTCCAGTTTCGACTACCCTACCTTCATCTAGTACAACAATCTGATCTGCATTCATAATAGTAGATAGTCGATGCGCCACCACTATAGATGTTCTTCCTTTCATTACTTTTTCCAGAGCTTTTTGAACCAGCTTCTCTGAAGCTGAGTCGAGAGCAGAAGTAGCCTCATCCAAAACAAGTAAAGGAGGATCCCTTAAAATTGCCCTTGCCAATGCTATTCTCTGTTTTTGCCCACCGGACAATAAGTTTCCTCTATCACCAACTCCACTTTCATACCCATTAGGTGTTTCCATGATAAAATCGTGGGCATTGGCTTTTTTAGCAGCATCAATTACCTGCTCCTTTGTGCAAGCTTCAAGACCAAAAACAATATTGTTATAAATGGTATCATTAAACAATACTGGCTCTTGGGAAACAACTGCCATGATTTTTCGCAAATCATCTATTTTCAAATTCCTAACATCTATATCATCGTACCTTATCTCCCCTTTTTGAAGGTCATAATAGCGTGCGATCAAATCAGTAAGTGTACTTTTCCCTGACCCGGATCTTCCAACCAGGGCGGTAGTGGTCCCAGCTGGTATAAAAAAACTAACATCGTCTATGGCTGCTTTATCGGCTCCATTGTATTCAAAAAATGCATTCTTTACTTCTATTCCTTTATCTATGGTGTTGATTGACACAGGATTGGCTGACTCTAACATTTCAACATCAGAAAGGACTATATCTTCAACCCGTTGCAAAGCTGCTAGCCCTTTTTGTATGCTGTAAAATGCATTGGCAAAACTCTTAGAGGGGTTAATGATATAAAAAAAAGCAAGCAAAAAGGCGAGAAAGGCCTCCGAAGAAATCTCACCACTATAAACGGCCTGTGCTCCATAATAAAACAAGACGCAAACAACAGTTATTCCGAGAAATTCACTTAACGGAGAAGACAAATCCCTTCTCCATAAAACTCGGTTCAAGACATACTTATAATGGGAGTTCACAGTTGAAAATCGGTCTGTTAAAAAGTTCTCCGCTCTAAAGGCTTTTACAACCTTAATTCCGCTAACTGTTTCATCAACAAAACTCAACAGTTTGCCCAATGTCTCTTGAACTATTTTAGACTTTTTCTTTAATTGCTGTGAGATGCCGCCAATGATAACAGCAGTGATGAAAATCAGGACAAAAACAAAAAGCGTTAAACGGGGACTTAGGTAAAGCATAAAGCCAAGGCTACCCAAAACTAAAAGTGGCTCGCGCACTGCCTTCTCAAGTGACTTCAACACACTGCTTTCCACCTCCATTACATCCATACTAAAACGGGATAACAAATCACCTTTATTTTTATCATCATAATAGCTAACAGGCATATTCAAAATCTTAGCAAAAAGCATGGCACGCAGGTCGTGAACTATGCCATTTCGAATAGGTGCCAAAAAAAACATGGCCAGATAATGAAATAAATTTTTTAAGAAAAATAACAATACTATCACTCCACACATAACCAACATGGCGCGGTTTCTATCCATATCACTTAAAAAAGAAAGAAAATAGTATTTTATCCATTCATCTGCATTACTCAATGCCATTGCTTCATCAGGCATTACCGCCTGACTGAGTTCCTGGTTGAGAAAAAGTTGAAAAAAGGGAATGATGGCCGGCAGACTAAAAATAGTAAAAATAGCCATTAGCAGGTTACAAAATACATGCAGTGCAAGTGGCAGCTTGTAGTTTCTCAGTAAGCCAACAAGTCGGAGAAAACTTCTCATTTTTTAGTTCATCAGAAATGGGAGATAACGCTAAAACTTCCTCTTATCAGGATGGTTTTTCGAGTTTAAAAGTATTCATAAAGCCAGTATCGTAATTTCCTTTTCTGAAATTTTCATCCCGCATCAAAAGACGATGAAATTCAACAGTAGTGTCCACCCCCTCTATGACAAACTCATCAAGCGCACGCTGCATCTTCAAAATGCATTCATCTCTTGTTTGAGCTCTGCAAATCACCTTGGCTATCAATGAATCATAGTAGGGTGAAACGGTATATCCGGCATAAGCATGTGTATCCACTCTAATACCATGACCCTTAGGCGAATGAAATGAAGTAATAACACCCGGTGATGGGCGAAAATCAGCAAATGGATTTTCGGCATTTATTCTGCACTCAATAGCATGCAGTTTGGGAGCATAAGATTTACCACTTATTTCAATTCCTGCTGCTACTTTAATTTGCTCTTTTATCAAATCATGATCTATGACCTCCTCAGTCACGGGATGTTCAACCTGAATTCTGGTATTCATTTCCATGAAATAGAAATTGCGATCAGCATCTACCAGAAACTCAACTGTTCCAACTCCTTCATAATTGATAAAAGTACCTGCTTTTACTGCAGCTACACCCATTTTTTCTCTAAGTGATTTAGTCATAAAAGGGGAAGGAGACTCTTCAACCAGTTTTTGGTGACGTCTCTGGATGGAACAATCTCTTTCAGAAAGGTGAGCCACATTTCCATGTTGATCACCTATTATCTGGAATTCGATATGTCTAGGTTCAACTATAAACTTCTCTATATAGATACCGTCATTTCCAAAAGCATTTTTTGCTTCCTGACGAGCCATATTCCAGTTCTTTTCAAGTTCATCCGGTTTGGTCACGATTCGCATACCTTTACCACCACCTCCAGCCGTAGCTTTCAAGATAACGGGATAGCCAATTTCTTCGGCGACCCTTCCGGCATCATCTAGATCTACAATCAAACCTTCAGATCCCGGCACAACGGGAACCCCTGCTTTTATCATAGTTTCTTTGGCGGTAACTTTATCACCCATTTTCCTAATCATATCAGGTGAAGGACCAATAAATTTAATGCCATATTCCGCGCATATTTCCGCAAAATCGGCATTTTCAGCTAGAAACCCATAGCCCGGATGTACCGCATCTGCATTCGTTATCTCCACAGCAGCCATAATCCTAGGCACACTGAGATAGGAATGCAAAGAAGAAGGTGGTCCAATACAAACAGCTTCATCAGCAAATCGCACATGGAGACTCTCTCGATCAGCAGTGGAATAAACAGCAACTGTTTTAATTCCCATTTCTTTGCATGTTCTGATCACCCTAAGTGCTATTTCACCTCTATTGGCAATTAATATTTTTTTAAACATGGATTGTCTGGTTAGTTATATAAAATGATACCTGACTATAAAGTTAAACCGGTTCGACTAAAAACAAAACCTGGTCATACTCGACAGGGCTGGCATCATCTACCACTACTTTTACAATCTTACCGCTAACCTCTGATTCAATTTCGTTAAATAGTTTCATTGCCTCTACAATACAAATGACTGAACCAACTTCAATCTGATCTCCAACTTTAACATAAGGAGCTTTATCAGGCGAAGGAGCACGATAAAAAGTACCTACTATTGGTGACTTTACTTCTATCAGTCCCTGAGCAGCTGCAGATTCATCAGGTGCATTTTTCGAAGATGCATCTGACTGGCTTTTTGAAGTTAAATCATCATGGGCTGCTGTACTTTGAACCTCTGGTGTAGGGGCTACAGGTTGCGCAGTGGGAGGCGCCTGAACAACTTGTGGAGGAGATGAAACAACAGTAGTTCCTGATTTCACATATTTATCCGTTCTGATAACGAGTTCAAAGTCCCCTTGCTTCATCTTGAATTCGGTAAGTTCAGACTTATTTATGCTTTTAATCAAATTGAGTATATCCTTATATTCCATAACTATGGTTTTGTTTTTAAAAAAAATAATTATTTGGCACGCTCGACATAGGAGGCGTTTTTTGTATCAACTTTAATCTTGTCTCCTGTATTGATAAAAAGAGGAACCCTTACCTCAGCTCCGGTTTCAATGGTTGCCGGCTTAAGGGTATTGGTTGCCGTATCCCCTCTTACTCCCGGTTCAGTGTACGTCACCTCAAATACCATATATTGAGGAAGGTCAACACTGAGCGGAATATCTTTTTCAGCATGAAATAAAACCTCAATTTGTGATCCCTCCTTCAACATACCCGGATTGTCAATCATTTTTTCTTGTATGGCCACCTGATCGTAGGTTTCATTATCCATAAAATGGAATCCCATGTCGTCCTTATAAAGAAATTGAAACTTTCTTCGCTCTACCCGAACCACATTGATTTTATGACCTGCAGAAAAAGTATGATCAAGTACTTTTCCGGTTGTTAGGCTTTTGATTTTTGTTCTAACAAAAGCATTTCCCTTGCCCGGCTTAACATGCTGAAATTCTACAACACTGAATATATCGTTGTTAAAGTCCAGACATAGGCCGTTTCTGATATCTGATGTATTCGCCATTTGTTTAAATTTTTCGCAAATATACTCACTACCATCCTAATCAGGGTAACTGCAAGGCAACTATATTGAATTAGCAAATTACAGCCCTTGTAATTCTGAGATCAAGATGAAAAATCACTGCCATCATAAGACCATTTGATATGGGTAGCACCCCAAGTAAAACCACCACCAAACGCGGTTAAAATCAGGTTATCTCCCTTTTTTAACTGTGACTCATAATCCCATAGACATAAAGGCAGAGTACCTGATGTAGTATTGCCATATTTATGAATATTAATCATCACCTGTTCTAATGGCACTCCTGCTGAAGATGCAACAGAATTGATTATTCGCAAATTCGCCTGATGTGGCACCACCCAATTGATATCCTCTGCATTTAAACCACTTCGCTTCATTACCGTGTTTATGGAGTTCGCCATTCCTTTTACTGCGTACTTAAACACTGACCTGCCCTCCTGATATACAAAATGTTCCCTGTTCATAACTGTTTCCACAGTCGCCGGCTTTTTAGAGCCCCCTGCTTTCATGTGAAGAAAAGCACTTCCGGCCCCATCACCTCCAAATTGAGAATTGATTATTCCAGTATCATCCGTTGAAGCTTCAAGTAAAATTGCACCTGCTCCATCACCAAAAAGAACACAAGTGGTTCTGTCTGTGTAATCTATAATTGACGACATCATATCCGTGCCAACAACAATCACTTTATTACACATTCCGGATTCAATGAATTTAGCTCCTGTAGTAAGTGAATACAAAAAACCAGAGCAGGCTGCATTGATATCAAAACCGAAAGCATTATTTATTCCAGACTTATTACATATGGTATTGGCATTATCTGGAAAAACCATATCAGCAGTAACCGTAGCACAGATCAGTAAATCAATTTCATCAGGACTAGTGTTGGTTTTCTTCAAAAGCCCTTTAACTGCTTCAGCACCCATGTCCGAAGAGGCCCAACCCTCTTTCTTTAAAATCCTTCGCTCGCTGATTCCTGTACGCGTTTTAATCCACTCATCAGTAGTATCAACTAATTTTTCCAAATCCGTATTAGTGAGTTTGTCTTCGGGCAGATATCCCATAACTCCTTTAATTGCAGCTCGTTTCAATCCTTAAATTTTAAACTTTTTCAACTAATTATTACTGCAAACTTAATACCAATTAGCAAAAAAAAGACAATTGAAAGCAACTTAAAATAAATTCAGGCTTTTACTCAACCTCAATAATCATCGGCGATGAAAACGAAAAAGAAAAAAGGATTTAATTGTCAAGTCTTTTTGCATTAAAAATAATTTTAAACTGACAATTGCAAAAGGCTTTTTTCTATTACACGGATAAACATGGGTTTGCAAAGGTTGATTTTCCTCAAAAGATCCTGTTTTTATTAAATAAAGATTGCTTATTCTATTGGACTACATTGAATGGAATGGTTTGAAGCAGGTGTTCAGAAAAACTGACTTTTAGAAAGTATTTTCCAGAACTTAGAAAGCTCGCATCTATCTGACTACGAAATCCACTCTCCTTGTAAACTTGTTTGCCGGAAACATCATAAATACTAAGTTCCATGGAAGATTGATTCATCAATTCATTATCCATAACTAAATTAATGATGCCTGCGGTAGGATTAGGGAATATCTCAATGTCTGTAATTAATTCGATCTCTGCCGTATTACTTGCAAAATCGCTCAGATCAAACCGCCAAACCTCGCTATATAAAAATCCACCTCCACGATTAACCCCTCCAAAAAAATAGACGTGGTCATTAAGAACAAATGAACCCGGGGCCCATCGCCCCACTCTACCATCCGGTGGACTTCCCGGGTGATTGGGAAGTCTTTCCCATTCGTCTGTTTCATGTAAATATCTGTAAAATTCACCTTCAGTTAAATTAAAATGATCCTGTCCATCTCCACTTATTACAAAACCATAGCCACCATATTGAAACTCTTGTCCTGCTACCCTTGGGCCACTGGGATGATCATTCATGCGCGTCCACTCTTGCTCATTGGGATCAAATCTGTACCAATCATCATAATAATTTGGACCTGCATGACCAAATCCGGCATACACATAGCCCCCAGCAGCAAAATGAAAAGGATGATGCCTTGGTGGACCGGGAACATCAGGCATTTTCTCCCACCCATTCTCTTCAATATCGTACACCCACCAATCATTCAGGTTAAAATTATTATTCCCAAATCCCATGTAAATTTTTCCATCCAAAGCTACAAAAGCTGGGTGACTTCTGGCATTGCAAGGACAAGATGCTAACTGTGTCCAGTTCTCCGTCTCAGGATCAAACTCCCACAAATCATTTAAGTATTGCTGCTGACTACCGAAGCCAAAATAAGCTTTACCATCATAAGTTACAGCATAAGCAAAGCTTCTAGCTGAGCCGGGAAAATCAGCCAACCTTATCCATGTATCACTTTCCTCATCGTATCTATAAAAATCCTTAGTCCCCAAAGGTGAGCTCTGACTGGTAGTTCCTGAAATTAGATAGGCTGTATTATCCAAAGTAAAGGTAACAGGATGGTGTCTTGCAGTAATTGGTGAATCATTCATCCGTTCCCATTGACTAAACAAGTCATTTGACAGAAATAAAAAAGTAATAAAAAGTAAAATTATAAATTTCATAAGGTTGATATTGTTTTTGAGGAATACATCACAAAGTAAAAGTATGGACAAATGTTCAATTGGGACCAAAACAAAGAGTTTCTTAACATTTCTCTAAGACAACTACAATATTACCTGTTTCTATACCTGCAGACTTAAATAGAAGAAAACAGGAGGAAGCAGCAATCCTGATAAGCTTTTTTTTAATAATTCCCCATTGCTCTTTTCCAAATTAAAAAATCTCCTTAGCTTTGAGCCTTATTTCAAAAACGTCAATAAATGAATTTACACGAATATCAGGGGAAACAGATTTTAAAGTCATTCGGAGTACCTATCCAAGAGGGAAAAGTTGTTAACGAGAAATCGGAAATACTCAAAGCTTATGATGAACTAAAGGCTGAAACAGGCACTGAGTTCGCAGTGATTAAAGCTCAAATACATGCCGGAGGTAGAGGAAAAGGGGGCGGAGTAAAACTCGCCAAGAAAAGAGAAGAAGTAGAAACGATTGGTGATGAGATTCTTGGAATGATGCTAAAAACTCCGCAAACTCCAGGGGGTCTTGATGGTGAAGGAAAGTTAGTGAGAAAAATTTTGATAGCAGAGGATGTTTACGCACCTGATTTCGATGCTTGTGACGAAATCTATATTTCTATCTTGACTGACAGGGAAACGAAATCAAATGTGATCATTTACTCTACTGAAGGTGGGATGGACATAGAAGCCGTTGCAGAAGAGACTCCACACCTTGTACACAAGGAAATTGTAGATCCAGCATTGGGTTTGCAAGGGTTTCAAGCTAGAAAAATTGCTTTTAATCTGGGGCTTAGTGGACAAGCATTCAAAAATATGACAAAGTTTATCTCAAAACTTTACAATGCTTTTACCGGAGCAGATGCCAGTTTAATTGAGATTAACCCCTGCCTAAAAACGGGAGACGACAAAATACTGGCTGTCGATTGCAAAATGACCGTAGATGAAAGTGCTTTATTCAGGCATCCGGATATTAAGGAAATGCGAGATATTCATGAAGAAGATCCTACAGAAGTGGAAGCTAAAAAATTCAATCTCAATTACGTCAAATTAGATGGAAATGTAGGCTGTATGGTGAACGGTGCCGGATTGGCAATGGCTACTATGGATATGATCAAATTATCAGGAGGAGAACCTGCCAACTTCCTTGATGTTGGTGGAACAGCAGATGCTGCCAGGGTTGAACAAGGCTTTAGGATCATCCTTAGTGACCCTAATGTAAAAGCTATTCTGATTAATATTTTCGGTGGTATTGTACGATGCGACAGAGTAGCTCAAGGAGTAGTTGATGCTTGTAAAAACATAGAAAACCTGAATGTACCTATCATTGTAAGATTGCAGGGAACCAATGCTGAAATAGCAAAAGAAATTATAGACAATTCAGGTCTAAAAGTTAGATCAGCAGTTCTTCTTGAAGAAGCAGCTCAGGCTGTGAAAGAGGTACTTTCGTAATTTATGTAAAGGTACTCACAGCTGCTTGTTTTGAGACTTGGTTAATTTTTCTTCCGACCTAGGTTTAAGTTGGTTGGATTATACTTTTTTCTGTGAAAAAGAAGATTTCTCGTGGCTGACTTTACTGAATTGAATCCAGACAAAACCAATCCTGAGGGAATTAGCCTTCAAGAGCTTACCAACAGAATCAAAAGAGTTGTTGCGCTTAATTTTGCATCTCCTATATGGGTTAGGGCTGAGATTGCATCCCTTAAAACATCAAGGGGGCATAGATATCTGGATTTGGTTCAAAAAGAAGTGGAAACAGATAGTGTACTGGCAAGAGTGCAAGCCAATCTGTGGTCCGGCACCTACATTCAACTCAGTAAGCGAATGAAGGAGGACATTGACTTAATTATTAAAGAAGGTCAGGAGGTCTTGCTTGAAGTTAAAGTTAATTTTCACTCACAATATGGATTGAGTATTCAGGTCGTTGATATTGATCCCGATTTTACCATAGGAAAATACTTTACTAAAAAGCAGCAATTATTCGCCCGAATTTTAAAGGAAAAACTCAATGAACCGCAGAAGAGTTTGCAAATTCCGTTGGTGGTACAGAGAATTGCTATTATCTCATCACCAACTGCTGCGGGCTATATAGATTTTATTACACAAATAGAGCATGTCTCAGATCGAATGCACATCCAACTCGATCTGTACAAAAATTCCATGCAGGGTTCTACCGTGGAAAATGACTTAATTCAGAATCTGGAAAAAATTGAAACCGGATCGGAGCCATATGATCTTATAGTGATCATAAGAGGCGGTGGGGCAAAGCTCGATTTGATGGATTTTGATAATTATATATTAGCTAAAAAAATAGCCCACTACCCCATTCCTGTCCTGACCGGTATTGGGCACGAGATTGATATTTCGGCATTGGATGTAGTGGCTGCCATCAGTCAAAAAACTCCAACGGCAGCGGCTCAATACATCATCAACAAAAATGATGAGTTTATCAGCAGAATTGAAATTGCAAAATTAAAAATTGCAGAAGCTGCAGTTAATCAATTACAGGAACACAAAAGGCAACTTGAACGGACTCGAACGGAGCTCACGCACTCAGCCCTAAATTTTATCCGTGAAAAGAAACACCAATTGGCGATAGTTAAGGGTGAACTTCTAATACAAAGTCGTTTTCAGCTACAAAAAACAGCAGAAACTTTAAGGCAATTGACCAGAGAGTTTCAAATCAGCAATCCCGAAAATGTATTGAAAAGGGGGTTTGCCATTTTTTCAAAAGACGGTAAAATTGTAAGCGATTCAAATGATATTAGGGAGGGGGACAAAGTGGAGGTCAGATTATTCAAAGGAAGGGCAGAAAGCACCGTCACAAAAACATACCAATCATGACAGATGAGAAAGATTTAAGTTATCAGGAAGCCATTGAGGAATTGAGAGGCATATTACAAAAACTTCAAGGCGATTTAAGTGATATTGACCAATTGGAGGTACTCATGAAAAGAGCTGAAGTACTCATTCGGTTTTGTTCTACCAAAATAAAAAATATGGAGACCCGGCTCGCGGATATAATCAAAGAGATTGAAACCGATTAAGCTTTTTTTCTAAATTTTACAAACCAACCACTTACGTCTAATATCTTTTTATCCCTCATCGCCTGAATGGTAAGAAACAGACCTATAGGAAACAGAATGATTTCTCCCAACCATGCTGAAAGCGCCGAATTAATGGTACCTGCGTCGTTCATTTCTTTAAATACTGTAAACAGAACAATATACAAGGTAAAAAACAGGATAGCCACCAAAAGTGGATAACCAAATCCACCTTTTCTGATGATTGCACCCATAGGAGCTCCAATAAAAAGAAAAATAATCACCACCGCAGCAAAGGCAAACTTCCTGTGCTTTTCATAAATGTGCCTTCTCATTTCTCTGGAAGTAGAGGATACCGACTGTGTAGCGGCGTTTAGCTGCAGATTATGCGTTTGAATAAAGCCCACTGCCTGAGTGTACATCCTTTTTCTCTGCTCAATAGGAAAACGCTCAGCAAAGGTGTTGACCGAATCCACAGGTTTGAGTTCCATCGTCCTGTATCGCTGGGCAATATTCCGCCCCTCAATATTCCTTCGTGCACCTTCAGTGGTGGTATCTAGGATTCTCATTTCCTGATTGATCTGCGGTTCGATTTGGTTTTCGTCTTCCTCATCCTCATCTTTTGCGGATTCCGGTATTTTTGATCTGGGTAAAAAAGGATGAAGCACCTTTGCCTTAGCACCGGTCATCACCACTTGCATAGAGTCAATAGTCTCATTGAGCTGGCCTACCGTTAGCATCCTCCTGTGTGTTTTGAATCGCTCCTCATCCGTTCTCTGAAATTCAAAAGCAGAAAGATCAAAAGCTATCTGATACTCGCTAAAACTTGTAGTGAGGAAGGGCTTAAATGACCTACCATCAGCGGGGAGATCCTGATATTGTGTTCCATTATACAGTTTCATAATCAGGCTCAAACCATCGCCTGATAAAAACATCTCGCCGGAATCAGCCCGCATCATTTTCAAAATACCCGATCTGATTTCTGAATTATCGTAAATCAAAACATCCTTTATCCCTCTACCATCCGGCATAACTTCACTCACCCTTAGTGTATAACCAGTAAATTCATGATTAAAAACACCGGGCTCAAGAGCATTGGATGGCTGATGCTGCCTTATATCATAAAGACGTGAGAAGAACTTGAGATTAGCAACCGGAATCAAATTATTAGAACAATAAAAAGAAAAACCCGCAAGACCGATTCCAAAAAATATCAGTGGAAGCATTATGCGCATTAGCGAGACACCACTTGACTTTATAGTTGCCAATTCATAACGCTCTCCGAGGTTTCCAAACAACATTACTGAGGAAAGTAAGATAGCAATGGGTAAGGCCATTGGAATAATGGTAATGGAGAGGTACATAACCATTTCAATGATCATAAAAAAACCAACCCCTTTGCCCATGATATCGTCGATATACAGCCAAAAAAACTGCATAACCAACACCACCAAAGCAATGAAAAAGGCTGCCAGGAAAGGTGCTATAAACTGGCTGACTATGTATTTATCTAAAATTTTCACTAAATATAGCTAAAGTTCTTGCAAAGATAAGCAGCCAAAATATATCAGCTAGGAAAAAGCTTACTCACCGGTTTCAGCTTGCTCCATATTCACAGGCCCCTCTTTATTATCCATAAACAGCGGTAAGACTTCAGAGAGTTGCTGAGCAGAAAGACGCTTTGAAAGAATTTTTTTATCCTCATCTAAAACAAAAATCAGCGGTGTAGTTCTAACATTATACAACACACTGAATCTCGATCTGTGAAAAGGGTCAACCAAATTTAACATTAAGTCTGTCCCCTCCGTTTTATCCATATACTCCCAGCATGTATCCACCTCGTCGGTGAATTTAGTACAAATAGTCACCACTCCAACCCCTTTGTCAGACCATTCTCTGATAAAATCAATTATCTGCGGCGTATATCGTCTGCAATGCCCACAATCAGGTCTCCAAAAGTACAAGACCGTATACTCATAATCAAGATCATGCAATCTAACCCTTTGACCATCACGCTTTTGAACGGTAATATCAGGTGCTGTTTTACCAATCAGTGTAGGACGTATTGCATCTGCATTCTCTATAATGCGCTGTAGCTGCTCTTCACCTACCCACCAAGCTCTGCCTTCCCGATAGTATTCATCGACCAGGTGAACATAGACCGCATCCATTCCAATTATTTTACTCCTGGCATATTCATTCAGATAATGAGCTAAATAAAATCTAAAAACAGCTGGACTTTCTTCCATTTGACCCAGAATATAATCCAGACTAACTTTAATTGAGTCCGGATGTCTTGATGTTAACTGTTCAATATATTGATTGACCTTTGAGAACATCACTGGAGACCTGAAAAGTCGCTCATCAGTTAGGTCAACGTTGTCAAAAAAATGCTTTTTGTAATACTTAAACCGCTCTCTTCTAACCTCTTCCTCAGTACCCTCGAATTCAGGAACAAATGGTTCTTTATTTCCCTTCAAAATAGCTCCTACCAAACCACCATCAAAAGTTTCGATAATTTCCGATTGCTTCGCCAATACCTCACTATTGATATCCTCAAGCTCTTTTTCTATTCGTCTTACTCTTCTCTCTGAAGCTGACTCCCGTTCCTCATTGAGCTCCGCTGTTTTTTTCCTTTGTTGATCCAAAAAAGACAAGTATTCGTAAAAGGCACTGTTTTGAGGAGAGCCTGAAAATCGAACAGTATTTACAAAATCCTCTTCATTAGCTTTTGCAGAAAAGTGCATTTCATCATTATCGACCAGCAATTGAAAAAAGGTTCTCTCAGGACTCCTCACCCCTATATACATGCCCGGGTCTAATGCCTCATCACCCTCAAAAATAAAATTCCCTGTAGTTGACACAGCAGTATCTGCCATAAATTGCCTGTTTCCATGATAGTATGCCAAAAACAAAGTATCCCCCTCATAATTCTCGAGCTGAAATTCAATCTTGTAGCCCTCTTGTGCAAAAAGAAAGGGACCCAAAAGAAAACACAATAATGTTATTATTAGCCTCATATATATATTGTTGGTTTAAACAAATACTCAAACAGAATCATAAACGATGAAATCCCGGCTATGTTTTTATTAAACAGCACAATCATTTAAAATTACAGGAAGTATTCCACTTCTTGGTTGAAGGTTGAATATGGTTGAATGTGGTTGAAGGTTGATCCTTCGACGCCGCTCAGGACAACGTCCTTCGACGCCGCTATTAGATTTGCTCAACAACCTACAAGGTGCTTGGAGACCTTATAGGTATTTAGTGTTGTGTAAGTGTTAAAATTTCCTTGGTTAAATTAGTATTAGATGGCCAAGTGGGCATGCTTAACCTGTAGGGTTTTGAAAACCCTGCAGGTTTGCCGGGCTGGCAAAGACCAGAATCTTGATCAAACCCCACAAGTTATGAGTTTTTGGTGATAGAAACCTTTTTCGACCGTTAATATGAAAAAAATTTGTGTGTAAACACACTGGGAAGTACTTGCTAAAATTTTTTAAAAAATGTGGTTATTTTACTTGGTTTTATCTTAGAATGCTCAGGACAACGTCCTTCGATGCCGCTAGGGGATCGCCCTTCGGCGCCGCTCACATCGGCTGCGCTCTGCACGGAGCAGGGCAAGTAGTTGAAGGTTGAAGAGTTGAAAGTTGAAAAATGTGTTAATGGTTCATATTATTCCTCCCTCGGCTTGGTAGCAAAACCTCCCTCCAGATCGAAATTACCCGAAGAACAACATAAAAAATTAATGTTACAAAACGGTAAACCCTATTAAGGGATGTACATACAGATTTACTACACATCCACTTTCAACTTTCTCAGTTAAAAAGATACCAGTCTTTTACGGACATCTTTATAACTCATTGATTTTCTATATATATATATATATATATATCACATATATATGCAAAAAATACCCTTCTAAAACTTGTCTCGGAATTTAAAAACACAGTAATATTGTAAGGATTTAAAAACTCGAATTTATTTTTAATTATTATCCCTAATTCATAAAATGATTTCCAAATCGCCATACAAAAACAAAACAGAAACTTTCTACGGCACAGAACAGCCCAATATCTTCTGTCCCTTTCTTTTGTATGGACGAGCTGGGTTTTATGAACGGTATTAGTTGAAAGTGAAAGTATTAGCTTCTATTTGTTTTAGGTATTATTTAAAATCCCTTATTCAGAAGCACCCTCGTCATTTTTTTTGACTACTCTATAATCATTTTTAAAAACTTATACCAATGAAAACAATTAATAAATTTTTCTATAGTGCCCTAATCCTATCAATTTTTTCCCTTTTATTTGTATCTTGTGAAAAAGAATCTATTCATATGAATACCCAAATTGACGAAATGCAGTTGCAAATCTCAGAAATCAGGTCATCATCTGCAGTTGATTCTTTGTTCAGGTTTCATTTAAACCATCTTGCTGATATGTTCAATAATGCAAATGATGCCTCAAATGGTGATTTAGAATTGTTGCTAGAATCTCTTGATACCCTTTCCAGTTCAGCCGCATTTACTGTATTGGATAACTCGGGTTTGATAAATGTTACCCAATTGGAAAATGCAATCAATCATACTGCCTACTATGAAGATTTGCTATTGCTTTCCTACTCCCAGGAGGATATAGAAAACATTGTCAATATAGAGGCAGGTGATTTGCAGGAATTATTTGGACGACCATTCTGGGGAGAAGATTGTGATTATGTATCAGAAGAACCTGTTGGCATGCCGGATGATAAGTGTTATATTCTACATGTTGGTTGTCGAAAATATCGTTTTTGGATTGGATTTGGCTCTACCTATCAATATGTAACTGAGGTTGACTGTCCCTAAGGAAACTGAATAAATAAAGAACCTATTAAATGGCGGTGAAGATTTGCATTTTATTAATTTTCGGATTCTACATACTGGATTTACCTTCCCAAAACACTCTAATCCAGGGTAAAGTGGTTGACCATGACGGCCAACCACTTTACCTTGTTTTGGTTTATAATGCTGATTTAGGAATAGGGGCATACACAGAGGAAAACGGTCATTTTAAAATCAATACAGACAAACAACCTTCGGAACTGGAAGTATTCGCATTAGGGTTTCTTCGCAAAAATGTAGTGATTGAAAGTCAAAACAGCTTTTTAAAAATAGAATTGGCTAAACTAGCGTACGAGTTGGAAGAAATAAGGGTCTTTCCTTGTCCAAAAGTTGAATTCACCATGGGTATAGATCCAAGAAATGAGAAAATTGTAGAATTTGGTGGACCCTTCAATATTAGTTATCAAGCCGGTACGTCATTTCCTACACACTATGGACAAGAAATTACCGCTGTGGAGGTACTAGTGATAAACCCCAAACTTCAAAGAGCTAAATTCCGATTGAGAATTTATTCAATTGACAGCCTCGGTAAACCCAATACAGATTTGTTGTTGCAGAACGTAATTGTAAGCGTTCCGGGATGGAGGCAAAAACGTGCAACACGAATCGACCTAAATGATTATAATTTGCGTAGTCCTGATACCGGAATTTTAGTAGCTATGGAGTGGTTGCCCAGTGAAAACAATGCTCAGAGAACTACTGGGCGTAATGCTATTGGACAGAAAGTTGAAAGTCATTGGGCCATTCCACGTTTGGGATTAATAAGAACGAGGAAAAATCCAGATTTCAAAATGTGGAGTAAAATAGATGAAAGGGAGTGGGGTGAATCCAGCCCTCCCATTATGAATTCAAAGGATTCGGATGAAGTATATTTACCAGTCATCAGGGTGCACCTTTTGGATTGTGAGTAAGCAGGTTGCAGAGATTTTCTACAACTAATATTTTACATAGTAGAACAATTTTTGGTGAATGTGTGAAATATTGTTTCTCGAAACAGGACCCATGCAATTCTACTCTCCATTCTGATTGTATGCATAAGGTTTGATTTAGGAAAATGCTTATTTGGTAATGAAAATTTTTGCTTCAATTTGTGTAAAGTACAATTTTAAATTCTTAATTCAAACTTACCAGAAACACCCTATTATTTTTTAGACTATTCAATAATCATTTTTAAAAACTTATACCAATGAAAACAATTAATAAATTTTTCTATAGTGCCCTAATCCTATCAATTTTTTCCCTTTTATTTGTATCTTGTGAAAAAGAATCTATTCATATGAATACCCAAATTGACGAAATGCAGTTGCAAATCTCAGAAATCAGGTCATCATCTGCAGTTGATTCTTTGTTCAGGTTTCATTTAAACCATCTTGCTGATATGTTCAATAATGCAAATGATGCCTCAAATGGTGATTTAGAATTGTTGCTAGAATCTCTTGATACCCTTTCCAGTTCAGCCGCATTTACTGTATTGGATAACTCGGGTTTGATAAATGTTACCCAATTGGAAAATGCAATCAATCATACTGCCTACTATGAAGATTTGCTATTGCTTTCCTACTCCCAGGAGGATATAGAAAACATTGTCAATATAGAGGCAGGTGATTTGCAGGAATTATTTGGACGACCATTCTGGGGTGTAGATTGTGATTATGTATCTGATCCTGTAGGTACTGATGGTAATTGTTATATTTTATTTGAAGGTTGTCGAAAATATCGTTTTTGGATCGGATTTGGTCCGACGTTTCAAATAATGGCTGCGGTCGAATGTCCTTAAGAAAACTGAACAAAGTAAAAACCTATTAAATGGCGGTGAAAATTTGGTTGTTAATTATTTTCGGATTCTTCGTACTGGATTTAACTGCACAGACCACACTAATTCAGGGTAAAGTGGCCGACCAGAATGGTCAACCACTTTACCTTACTTTGGTTTATAATGCTGATTTAGGAATAGGCGCTTACACAGATGAAAGGGGTTTCTTCTTTATCGAATCAGACAAAGTCATACCCGAACTGGAAGTATTTGCATTAGGTTATATGCGAGAAAGAGTAAATACAAAAGTTGATTCCAGTTTTATTACTATAAAACTAAAAAAACTGATCTATGATCTAAAGGAAATAGAAATCCATCCCTGTCCTAAATCAGAAATTACCATGGGTTTGGATTTGGAATCAATTGAGCATAATTTAATGCGCTTAAGTCCGACACATGGATTTAATTATCAGGTAGGAATGTCATTCCCTACACGCTATGGACAGGAAATAACAGCTGTAGAGGTACATGCCATAAATCCCGGAATTCGAAGAACTACTTTTCGATTGAGGATTTTTGAATTGGACAGTAGCGGAATGCCCGGTAATGATTTATTGCTTGAAAACCTGATTGTAAGCGTTCCGGGCCTGAGGAATAAACGTCCAACACTGATCGATCTAAAGGATTATAATTTGAGAAGTCCGGATTCCGGGATTTTTGTTGCAGTGGAATGGTTACCTATGGAAAATAATACCTACAGGACTACCGGTCGTCATCCTTCAGGAAGCAGAGGTAAAAGGCACACGACTCTTCCAATTTTAAGATTAATTCGGACTGAGAAAAATCCGGATTTTAAAATGTGGCGAAAAAGAGATGAAGGAGAATGGTATCAAACTCATCCACAAATAAAAAAAAAGTGGTTAGAACTCAACCCTCACCTGGCAAGTAAGGAGGACCAGGAGCTAACAAATTTTCCGGCAATCAAAGTGCATCTGTTGGATTGTGAGTAAGCAGGTTGCAGAGATTTTCTACAGCTTATATTTTACTTAGAAGAACAATTTTTGGTGAATGTGTGAAATATTGTTTCTTGAAAAAGGGTCCATGCAATTCTATTCTCCATTCTGGTTGTATGCATAAGGTGGGTTTTATGAAAAGGCTTATTTGGAAATGAAACTTTGTTAGCTGCAATTGAATAGGATGTTGATTATAAGTGTTTTTCTAATCCGATTATGGCAAGTGCAAAATATATTCCTATAGTATGTACAAGATATCAACAAACTACCTTTAACTAATTATCCAAGCTGCTTGTGAGGTTTATTATTTCTTTAAAGCGTCTATCAAATAAGGGTCCATGTAAAAGGCAATCCCAATAAAACTAATCCCCTCCCTCCAATGATTGAACATTCAATCTGTTTTGGAAGTGGTCCGTATTATACCCTAAAGAAAGGATACTTGTCAGCTCACTGGGACTTTCTATCTCTTGCCGTCTAATCAAATCCTGAAAGATATTCAATACTGAGATGGCATTCAATTCAGACAGCGAAAAAACCATTTCGGTCAAAGGTCTTTGATCCATTCTATTGGGCCATAAAAAACAAACAGAATAAGGATTCGCTGCGTTGACATCCATCAACGCTACAAAAACCATTTCACCGGGTGGGTAATTAGCTACTGAATCTGTGCAGCTGAGCAAACCTGAAACTACATGTACATCACCGTATTCCAAATGCCAGTTGTAAATTTGATTATAAGCCTCTTCCATCACTCTAAAAGCACCTATATGCATATCATTAAACTGATGAATAGCATCCTCTTCCCCCCAAAACTCCGTCAATCCAATAGGCATTTTAAACGGTTTACCCTCTCCGTATGGAGGTCTATGACCAAAATTGGTAATGGCGGCACTGCCATGAGCCATCCACACTACTCCACTGCCATCCTTAGTCGGTGCAAGAATCAAATCATCTATCATTTTCAAATCACTTTTTCGGCAAAACCTAACATCTCAGTTTTCTTGGAAACACCCAACAACAACTCAAGAAGAGAATCTAAATCCACCGAAAGTAACCAAATAAATACAACAAGCAAGGCTTCTAATATTGCTATTGAAGGCAGGGTTCGGGTAAATACTAAGAGATCTTCTGAACCATTAGATTAAGGGATTTCTGTTTTGTTATTAAGATTTTTGTCAAGCATACAGACTCTTAAAGATATGTTAAATTCACAGTTTTTTCCCAGGTCAAACAATTTATGTATTAACATTGTCCAAATTAAAATAAAAACTATGCAATCTACAAGCAATCTACAAGCAATCTACAAGTAAATGGTTAAAACTAACATTTCTTACTTTGATTCTTTTTTCAATTAATTCTTGTGAAAAAAAAGTTTGAATATTCCGAACTAAAAACAGACCTTTCAGAGTTCTCCAGTGACAGATCAGGTATGATTTCTATAACAAATGGAATTTTAAATTTTCCAAATCTAGAAAGTCTAGAGTATAGTTATAACTCCATCAAAAATAATGAAATCAACTATGATGATTTTATTAACTATCATTTCGAAAATGGTTTTAAACCTAAAATTCTAACCGATGAAATTATTAATAATAACCCATCGGTTTTAACACTAGACTCCTCTTTTGTAACGAACCCTTATGAAGGAGAAGGAGAAGGAGGTGAAGATGTCATTGACCTTGAAGATGATAGACTTATTGCTGATTTATCATTTGCATCATTATTAAACTTTAGACACGAGGTTATAGTAGAAAATCGCCTATACAAGTATACCTATAATGGTCTATTTCATGGAGAAGTATCTGATTCTACTACTATCCGATTTGAATCAAGTAATAACCACTATAGCACACATCAACCAGGATCAGATGGTGAAACACAATTAATTTCTAATGGACTTGTAAGTTGGTTCATACCAAACCATGATGATCCTCCAGTTGCTGAATTATGTGCGCCTTATCCATGTCCTCCACCAATAGTAATTGATCCACCACAAGTCTTTGCTAATTGCGGAGACAATAAGGATTATCCAGAAGCTCTTCCAAATTGCATTTCATACGGAAACTTCGGCAAAATTTTTGGACCTAATTTAGTTTGTTTCCAGTATTGGTCTACTAGGAATAGAAGGATTAAAAACAAAGCATGGGCAATGGATTTTAAACTAATTAGTTCTGTAGGCTATAAAGTAAAAACTCAAAGTAAAAAAAATTTCTTAGGTATTACTTGGTGGTCAAAAAACAATGCTGAAGTAAGTCAGCTCTACAAAGGGATTGAAGTTGGTCAGATTGTTTTCAGTCATCCTAATTTTCCTTCACCAAATAACTTTGAATTTAAACATCAACTTAGATATGATGGAATAACATATAATCTCCAAACTGGTGATGTCGTTCATGTCAACGATCCCTTGATGAGAGATCTTTTTAAGGATTGGCCAGTACCTAATATTTCGCCAACTATCGAGATTTATTTGCCTGATCGATTTTTTGCGGATGATCTTCTCTATGAGGATTTTGTATCTAGTGATCAGTTAAATTCAGCAATTAAATTAATTGCGAAACAAGCATTTAATTTTTTAAAAAATAAATTAAACAAGGAATTTGGGTCAGAAGATGTATCTATTTTTTTACCAAACTCCAATAAAGACGATATTATATTTTATTATGTGCAAAATGAAAAAACCAAACAAAATGCAAATAGATTAAGAAGTAGTTTTCATTTCTCAACAGCTGTAATTAGTTGGAAGGACAAATATATTCCATCTGGCTTTAAACCAGCAATACACCCTAAAAAAGTAGATATGCTCTTTTATGGTTACGGTCGTCACGCGTGTAATGATTATCAAGGATCTAGAATACATTTACTAATGGAAAATTAATGCTTTTAATGAATGTATATTTGTTTCAATTAAGAACGATCGTGATTACTTTTATTTTATCACATTTCCTAACTATGCATTATAGTTTTTACAATGCTCAGGTCACTTTCCCATACACAATCGAATCGGAGAAAAATGTGAAATATCAACCATTGGACAACGGCACAGTAGTCAGCCAACCTGGGTGGAACTGGACAAATTTTTTTATTGAAATAGACTTTCCATTTTCTATCCCTCAATTTGAATCCGGACCGGTAATGCTTGCAGTTTTTTCCATCCCGGACATTGGAATTCAGCTATTATTCCTCAATTCTGAAGGTGACATCGGTGATGTGCTAATTCCTTATAATATGCTACTTAAAGATATTAAAAATTATGATTCAAATAAAGAGTCCATTGTCAGATACGATATTCAGGGAGAAATAGGTCAAAGGGTTTTTATTTTAGAGTTTTTTAAAGTGGGTTTTGAGAATCTTGTTGGAACAATAGGTGCAACTGTAAACACAAGTTTTCAAATTAGTATTTTTGAGGATACAGGAGAGCTAAAGATTCACTTCGGCGAGCAAAACAACAGAGAGTTGTTTGACCTAATTTTTGATCGAATCGGTTCGGGACCCCGAATATCGTTAAGCTTAGGCTTAGGATCATCAGGGAGTGGTAATATACCTGTGGTTTCAGGTTTACTTTCAGGTAATGTTGAAGCCCCCTTTATAGTAGAATACTACCAATCATATATCCCCCCGGAAAACCTGGATGGTTTATTAGATGATCCTGTGGAGGGTACTCTTTATCGTTTTATACCGACTCCAACAAACACAAACAACCACACCATCAACAATCATTTTTCCATATCGCCTAATCCTGCTTCTGATTACTTGAATGTTTTTTGGAAAGACAGTAGTTTAGGACAGGTAAAATACTCAATTTTTTCAGTAGATGGGAGGAATATAATTTCAGGAACCTTAGATGAACCACACCATAGAATTGAAACCAGTTCATTAAACACTGGGATCTATATCATTGAAGTCAGTTCAGAAAGTACAACTCAAGTTCATAATTTCTTAAAGAAATAAGTATTATCGAAAATGACTTATCTTTATCCTGCGAACAAAACCTGTAATTTGCTTTTTTGATGAAAAACCTACAACAAATAATTTTCGCAATCATTCTCACTGCAGCAACTTTATTTTCAGGTTCTTGTATAAGTCAAAACTCCAAAGATTCTATCCTTCCTCCCCTTGAAAACTCTTTCCGTCTCAACATAGTTAACCCAAGCGCAGAATGGCACTTTGTACGGAATGAAAATGCCCTTTATGTACTAAAAGTGGGTCTTAATTATTACGGTGAAATAATACTTGGGTATCCATCGTCAATTGAATGGCAATTTAAGCCAATGGCATCAATAAGCCACAGATGGTATTATAATAGACTGAAGAGATTAAATAATGGACGGATAGTTAAGAAAAACAGTGGGAACTATGTCTCATTGAAATTTATGGCACTTGGACCCGATATAATTTCAACAGACTCTAAGAATAGTGACTTTATTGCATCATTAGGTCCGCAATGGGGCATGCAAAGAAAATATGGCAAGTCACTTTCCTTCAAACTGGAAATAGGGCCTGTTGTTTATTGGAATAGTGATAATAAAGTAGGGGTAGAGTTAAGTGGAGGTATAGGACTGGGGTTTATAATAAAATAATAGTTTAATCATTGAATTATTAATCTCAACTTAGCAATTGACTCAAAGTCTAATTACATACAGAACAAAATAGAAAAAAGGCAGCTACAATTAAGTATTACAAACTGTAAATTAAGCACTTAATTTAAAAAAGGATTGACTTGAATCTGCCCACTGAATTCCTTTAAATTATTCTACAGAACTTATTAATTTTGCAAAAAACAGATAAACTCTAAAGAATTAACATGCCTCATCTCAGTATTTCATACAATTTATAATTACAACTTAAAAATTGAGGAAAAAACTAGGTTCACGTCAAGGTGCACAAGGCGTGAGGGTATCACCAAGTCAATTGCGCAGATTGAGGGCTTTAGAAAAAAAAGGAAGGTTTTAATTTTCAAAACAATTTTAACTAATAACCATTTCTTTGCGAATCCTTTGCGCCCTTGCGACTTTGCGAGAAAAAAACTTTAAGACTTTTCTAATTTTTGTCAATTACACAGAAATCTTAAATAAGCACATTTATATTCGATCTGAAAATATTTTGAAAGTAAATCAATCCCCCATCTCCAACCTTTGAAAATTCACTCTAGTCTCAAAGTAAGTGGTGTTATATCCAAGCGAGAGTATGCCGGGCAATTCACGCGGTTTCTCTACTCCTTTTCGGGTGATCAAATCCTCAAAAATATTCAAGCCTGAAATGGAATTCAGCTCAGCCAAAGAAAACACCAATTCATTCAACGGCCTTTGATCTCCATCATTTGCCCACAAAAAAGTAAGTGAATATGGGCTTTCAGAATCCAAATTCATTATGGCAACAAAAATATTTTCACCGGGTGGATAATCCCTTATCGAATCAATGCAGCTGATCATGCCCGAAACGACATGCATATCCCCGTACTCCTCATGCCAGACAAATATTTGATTATAGACCTCCTCGAATATCCTGAATGCCGATACATCCATATTGCTGAATTGAAGCACCATATCATCATCCGACCAAAACTCCGTTAAGCCAAGAGGCATCCTAAATGGATTCCCATTTTCAAACGGAGGTCTATGACCAAAATTGGTAATGGCTGCACTGCCATGAGCCATCCACACTACTCCACTGCCATCCTTAGCAGGGGCAAGAATCAAATCATCTATCATTTTCAGCTCTCCAGTCTCAGCACTGCAGATTATTTCACTTTTTTCGGGTGACCCCAAAAGCACCGCCAGCCAAGGCTCCATATTGACTGTGAGTAACCAGACAAATAGCAGCAGCAAGGCAATCAAAATCACTACATATCGCAAACTGGAAGATTTTCGACCGGAATCACCCCTTTTGTGACTTCCGTGATTCATCCTGAATTTTACCATTTTTCTTTTTTTTACAAATATACAGAAAACAAGGTAGTGCTTAGCAACACAATACAATCAAGATCAAAGGTCTCAACAATAAAACTGCAAAACTCTATCCCGAATTATGAAAGTGATATGATAGTCCTTAATTTTACGCTCTTAAAGAAAAAAACATATGAAATACATTTCTGTCGAAACAAATGGGAATTACTGCATCCTGAAATTAAACAGGCCGGAAAAGTTCAATAGTTTTATACGCCCAATGGCATTGGAATTGCAAAAGGCTTTGGATGAATGCGAAAGTAATCCTGAAGTCAGGGCTATCCTTCTAACTGCTGAGGGCAAAGCCTTCTGTGCCGGTCAGGACCTCAATGAAGCCGTTGATCCTGCACTAAAGGTGGAGCTTGATAAAATCATCACTGAACATTACAATCCGCTCATCACCCGATTAACCAAAATAGAAAAGCCGATAGTTTGTGCTGTTAATGGTGTAGCTGCCGGAGCTGGGGCGAATGTAGCCCTCGCCTGCGATATCGTCATTGCGACTGAAAGTGCATCGTTTATTCAGGCCTTCAGTATGATAGGGCTAATACCCGATTCAGGGGGCACATGGATTCTACCCAGATTAGTTGGTTATGCACGGGCAAAAGCGCTGATGATGACAGCTGAAAAAGTGAGTGCGATTGATGCGGAAAAAATGGGAATGATCTACAAAGCAGTACCGGATGAAAACTTTATTGCCGAAGCCAAAAAGCTAACAGCAAAGCTGGCCAATATGCCTACAAGAGGACTGGGTCTTACCAAAAGAGCCCTAAATCTAGGCATGAACAATAGTCTTCAAGAACAACTGGTTCACGAGTGGAGACTACAATCAGAGGCGGGCAGTACAGACGACTTCAAAGAAGGTGTAGCCGCTTTTTTAGAAAAAAGAAAACCTGAATTTACAGGAAAATAAAACACAACTTATGAAAATAGGAATAATAGGAGCAGGAGCAATGGGTACAGGAATAGCGCAATTAGCAGCTTTTTCCAATCACAAAGTACTGCTCTATGATGCCAATCAGGATGCACTGAACCGCTCAAGGGACAGTCTGCTGAAAATCCTGAACCGTATGGCTGAAAAAGGCAAAATTTCAGATGCAGATGCGAAAGGGATTTTTGGAAACATTCTGTTTATTGAAAAAATGAGTACTTTTGCCAATGCAGAAATAATTGTTGAAGCTATAGTTGAAAATCTGGAAGTCAAACAATCTGTTTTTCGAGAACTGGAAAGCATAGTAAGTGCGGATTGTATTTTGGCGACCAACACCTCCTCACTAAGTGTTTCAGCTATTGCTGCAGCTTGTAAAAAACCGGAACGCATTGTTGGCATACATTTTTTTAATCCGGTTTTTTTAATGAAATTGGTAGAAATTATCCCGACCCTACAAACTGAGGAGTCCGTTTCGAAAAAAGCAGTAAAATGGATAAGCGACATGGGGCACCTGCCCGTAATGGCAAAGGACACCCCCGGATTTATAGTGAATCGAATAGCTCGCCCTTTTTACAGTGAAGCGCTGCGCATTCTGGACGAAGGCATTGCTGATGCTGCTACCATAGATCATGCTATGACCACAGTTGGTGGTTTTAGAATGGGACCCTTCACCCTCATGGATTTTATCGGAAACGATGTCAACTATACCGTTACGGAGACGGTGTTCAAGGCATTTTTCTACGATCCCAGATACAAACCGTCTTTTACCCAACAGCGATTGGCTATGGCAGGCTATCTGGGCAGAAAAACCGGAAAAGGATATTACAATTATAATGAAGGAGCAGTCAAACCCGAGCCCAATACCGATCTGGAGTTGTTGAAATACATATTTGAGCGGGTTTTATTTATGCTCATCAATGAGGCAGCCGATGCACTCATGTACGGGGTGGCCTCCAGGGACGATATAGATACGGCCATGAAATACGGGGTTAACTATCCCAAGGGCTTATTGAAATGGGCGGACGAAATGGGAATTGATGACTGTGTAAATGCATTGGATGATTTGTATGATTTGTATCGCGAAGATAGATACAGATGTTCCGCTTTATTGAGAAAAATGTCTTACGACAATACCACCTTTTATGACTAAGGAAGAAAAAATTGTCAGGAAAATGATGATGGATCGCGATGCCTTCAGTCAATGGATGGGCATTGAAATACTTTCCATTAAAAAAGGTTCGGTTGAGTTGCAAATGACTATAACTGAAGTAATGACCAATGGGTTTAAAATTGCCCATGGCGGCATAGCTTATTCTTTGGCGGATTCGGCATTGGCTTTTTCTTCGAACACATACGGCATACAATCCGTTACAATAGAAAGTACCATGAGCCACATCAAACCTTTAAAGGAAGGTGAGACCATCAAAGCCGTTGCAAAAGAGCTTCAGCTTTCCGGTAAATTTGGCAGGTATTTGATTGAGATTATAAATGAAAAAAATGAGGTTGCAGCCGTTTTTTACGGGACAGTATTTCGAACGGGAAAGGAATGGATAATTGATAATGGTCAACCTACTCAATAAAGTGGACATGAAGGTATTAAAGGTGATTAAATTAAAATGAGAATCTTGGTATTCAATCCTCATCTTAATTAAATCTCAACCAAGTCGATTTTTTAATCCCCTAAAGGATTATTTACCTTTACAGCATAGATAAAGCAAATGATCAAAATCCGGAATCTTATTATCAGGTCTGAGGGGAGCGACAGTACTCCCCTACTTGATATTTCCGACTTGAGTATCGAAAAAGGAAAGATCTTATTTTTGATTGGGAAAAGCGGTTCGGGTAAATCTTTGACACTATCCGCTTTGGCTGGTTGGCAGAAACAAGGCTTAGCCTATAGTGGTGGGGTCAACATTTCGTTAAAACATAATGGTGCTGCCGATAACTACTCAATGCTTGATTTAGCTGAAAGCGCATTATCAAATTTCAGAAAACAGCACCTGGGATACATCATGCAACAACCCTATGCAGCACTGAATCCTACTATGAAACTGGGCAAACAGCTTTTAGAAAAGCGAGTATCGGTTGGCAAATTAAGTTTAAATACAACACAAGTTCAAGAGGAAGTAATGCAGTTAATGCAAAATCTTCAATTGGAGGAACCTGATCGAATGATGCAATCCTATCCCTTTCAGCTTTCAGGAGGCCAACTGCAAAGGATGGCAATTGCAATGGCACTTCAAAATCAACCTGAATTAATACTCGCCGATGAACCCACATCAGCTTTGGATGCTTCTACAAGAAAAAAAGTTTTGGAACTGCTAATTGAAAGTTGCAGATCGAGAAACATCACTTTAATCATCAGTTCACACGAACTCGACTCAGTTAGGAAATTTGCAGACGAACTCATTTGTCTTAAGGACGGAAAAATAGTTTACCGCGGATCAGCTGAAACATCTGCCATCAATGACAATTATACGCAATCTTTTTTCAGCGCTTTTGACCATTATTCCAAAGTGTCGAAAAAAACTGAACGAAGCAAAAAATCTCCTGATGAAGAAGGGAGTGAGATAAAAATCAACGATTTAGGCTACAGCTATAAAAGTCAGAATTTACTTAGGGGGGAACCCGAAAATACGATTTTCAATAGATTAAACATTTCTTTCCGAAAGAATTGTCGCGTAGGGATTTTGGGGAAATCAGGCAGTGGGAAGACCACACTTGCAAGGCTACTTAGTGGATTGGTTTCACCTAAAAACGGGAGTCTCTTTTTTAATGATAAAGAATTCAAAAAAGGAATCCGGGAAAAAGATTACCCCAAAATACAGATGATTTTTCAGGATCCTTACAGCTCCTTCAACCCTATCCGAACAATTTCTGTTCAATTGCAAGAGGTGGCAAGTATCAAATACAAAAAGCCCGGACAAATTACTGAACTAATCAGGCAATTCGGATTGGAGGAAAGCATGACAAGGCGGAAGCCAAATCAATTGAGTGGTGGGCAGTTGCAACGATTTGCTATTATCAGAGTTTTAATTTCCGAACCCGATGGTTTAATAATGGATGAGTTTGTGACCGGACTGGATATCCATTGGAAAATTAAGATTATCGAAGAAGTAAAAAAATACCTTTTAAGCAGATCTCTAAATATATGGGTGATTTCGCATGAAGAGCAATTACTTCGACATCTGTGCGATGAACTATTTCAATTGAAAAACGGGCAATTGGAATTAATTATTTAGCAATTTGCGTTTTCTTTTTATTTCATTTTATACACAATGGCGATATGACTAAAATTTTTCTCCCCTTATTACTTGCATTTTGTTTTACAATTCAGGCACAGGAAAATTTCAATGTGGAACTCATTGGTAGTCTTGACTATGACGTTTTATTAAGTGATGTATGGGGATATGTGGCTGAGGATGGAACAGAATACGCCATCATTGGACTTTTTACCGGAACAGCTGTAATTTCGCTGGAGGACCCTGCCAACCCCACAGAAGTCCTTTTTGTCCCCGGGGCTGAGAGTATCTGGCGCGACATGAAGATCTGGGACAACTATGTCTATGTTGTGGCCGATCGGGGAACAGATGGATTTTTGATCATCGATATGAGTATGGCTCCAGACAGTTTTAATTATCATTTCCACAGACCTGAAATTACCATTAATAACGCACTACAAGATCCATTAGGAAGGTGTCATAACATTTGGATAGATGAAAAAGGCTACGCCTATCTTTCAGGTTGCAGACCTCAAAACAATGGGGGTGTTCTTATTTTTGACCTCAATGAAGATCCTGAATTCCCTTCGTTTGTTGGTGCAGCTGCCCCGATTTACTCCCATGACAATTTCGTGAGAAACGATATGATGTATTCTGCTGATATAATAGACGGTTTTTTTTCTATTCATGATGTATCAGACAGAACTTCACCTGTTTTACTTGCTACTCAAAATACAACTTCAACCTTCACCCACAATTGTTGGCTTTCTGATGACGGCAAATATCTTTTCACGACGGATGAGCGCCCGGAATCATATGTAGATGCTTATGACGTAAGTGATCCTTCAGACATAAAGTACATTAGTTCATTTCGCCCAATAACCAATAAGGGACAGGGTGTCATCCCACATAATGTCCATTATCATGAGGGATTTCTATATGTTTCCTGGTACACGGATGGAGTAATCATAGTTGACGCTCACAAACCGGACAATATGGTAAAGGTTGGTCAATATGATACTTTCCTTGGACCGCATGGAGACTTTAATGGACATTGGGGAGCATACCCCTTTTTACCAAGTGGTTTGTTGCTCTCTACTGATCGGCAGAATGGATTCTTTGTCTTTTATCCGCAACATACAAGAGCGTCCTATCTTGAGGGGAGGATATCATCATTAGAGACCGGTTTAGCTGTTCACAATGCAAAAATTTTTATTGAGGCAGACGTTCTCAATGAAGCTTTCAGCACACCCGATGGTATATATAAAACAGGGACAGCGTTTGCAGGAACCTATGAAATCAGAGTTACCCACCCGGATTATGAAGACTACCTGAGTCAAGCTGATTTGCTCACCGGGATAACCACTGTTTACGACATTCAGCTCAGGCCATTAGGCACCAACATTGCAGAGGCTCCTCCCCTTGAATTAGATCAGGAGTTTGTTATTTTTCCAAATCCTACATCAGGACATTTGACCATTAGCTTTCCACAACATATAGCCAATAATCTTGGGCCTTTCCGATTTGCTCTATTTGATTTGTCCGGAAAAGAAATAATACAATCATCACTGTTTACCACTTATCTGGAAATCGACCTCAGTTACTTGCCTTTTGGATTATATGTAGGAGAATTGGTTAACTCAAACTCATCCATCAATCTCAAAGAAAAAATTTATATCCAAAACTAAAAGAAAATGACAATAGCCATAATAGCACATGACGGCAAAAAAGCAGACATGGTTTCTTTCCTTTTAAATTACAAGGAGATTCTAGATAAAATTGAATTAGTAGCTACGAGAACTACAGGCGGGTTGGTAGAAAAAGCTGGATTGGAGGTAATCAAACTACTGTCAGGGCCAATTGGTGGTGATGCGCAGATTGCAGCAATGGCAGCAGAAAAAAAAATAGATCTGATTATTTTTTTTAGGGATCCTCTTGACAAACATCCACACGAACCTGATGTCCAAATGTTGATGAGAATTTGTGATGTCCACAACATCCCTTTGGCCACCAATCCGGCATCTGCTGAACTTATGTTTACAGAATTGGTTCGCAGAAATTCAAAAAACTAATTTCGGTCTGATTTTTGCAGTATCCATTTTCACCTGTTAATTTAATCCGACGGGAGATGTGTAAATCAAACTTTTTTAAAAATAGAAAAATCAACTATAAGCACTACCCCTCTATCAAAAATCTCGGTATAGGTGACCAGAAATTAATTACAACTGCTTTTCAATATACTCAAATGGCTTATGCGCCCTATTCATCATTTCATGTAGGAGCTGTTTTGCGTTTGAAAAATGGTCAATTAATCAAAGGGGTAAATCAGGAAAATGCATCTTATCCTGCCGGGCTTTGTGCTGAACGCGTAGCTCTTTTTTCTTCAGGAGCTCAATATCCCGATAGTCCGATTGAAGTGCTTGCCGTCTGTGCTAATAATCCCAATAAAAAATTAATTCAACCTGTGTTTCCATGTGGATTTTGCATTCAGGTTATGCTTGAATTTGAACACCGGCAAAAAAGTCCAATTAGATTATTGATCGGCAATCCGGATACTTCAATATTTGAATTCGAAAGCGCATCTCTCCTAATGCCCTTCTCTTTTGACCCTGAACAACTTTAATTTTTAATCTAAAAAGAGGCTTCTTGCCGTCAATAGATCACTTTCTGTATCAATCCCAACACTTTCCCAAAGGGCACTTTCAACTATTCCAATATCATATCCATACTCCATCCATCTGAGTTGCTCAAGATTTTCTGATTTTTCAAGGCAACCGCGGTCAAGTGAAGAAATATCCTGCAACACTGAATTACTATAGGCATAAACTCCAATATGCCGGTAAAATGCCGCTTGATTGATCCAATCTTCTTGAGGTATATCACGAACAAAAGGAATTACAGACCTGCTGAAATAAAGGGCTTTACCTAATCTGTCAAAAACAACTTTTACAGCATTAGGAGAAAACAACTCCTCCCTATTAACTATAGGACTTGCAAGGGTTCCCACCTCAAAAAAACCTTCCTGCATCATATTAATTAACTCCTCCATCCCCTCCCAGTTAGTAATGATTTCATCTCCCTGCACATTTACCAGCAATTCACTTCCTTCTAACTGCCTTGCTACCTCTGCACAACGATCTGTACCGCTAACATGATCAGGGGAAGTCATAAAAACTTCTGCCCCCAGCGACTCAGCCAAAATATGAATAGATCTATGATCCGTAGCAATAATCACCCGATCAAAAAAGTTACTGTTTCGGACGTTTTCATAAACCCGTTGCAAAAGACATTTAGTGCCAATATTAATTAAGGGCTTACCGGGCAACCTCATAGATTCGTAGCGGGCAGGGATTATGGCAACGACAGGATAATTTTTTTTCCACATAAACTATATATTACGATTATATTTAATATATTTGCACTCAAATCATCTTGCAAAGAAATGACGAAGTTAATACGAATCTTTTATTTGGTGTTTATTCTTACCCCTTTCTCTTTGTTAGCGCAAAAAGAAATTCAGGTTTCCCTGGAAATTGACGGGAACATCCTTTACCATCATGGTGTCCAGCAAGGGGAAACCTTCTTCGGTATCTCAAGGACTTATGGAGTTAATGTAGATCAATTAATTAGCACCAATCAAGCAACAGTCAGAGCTGGCTTATCACCGGGAGATCAAATAATTATTAAATTTGATCCAGAGCGTATTTCATCGAATGCCGATGAGAACAGTCATATTTTACTCTATGAGGTAGAGCCAGGCACAACCCTATTTGCAATAAGAAGGGCTAGTGGTTTATCTATCTCGGACTTGAAAAAAATAAATAATCTGAGTTCTGCTGACCTCAGCCCCGGGCAAATATTGGTAGTAGGATACTTTGACACAACTCCTTCTTTGCCAATTTCAAGAGAATCAGATTCTCGAGACACCCAACCATCAAGCCAAAATAACCTGACTCAAGCAGAACCATCTACTCAAGTTCCCGGAACTATTACTCATGAGGAAGTTAACCTCAAGAATCCACCGAAGACAGCCACTATAATTGAAATGAACTATGAGGAGCAAAGAGGGGTAGCAGTGTGGAATCAGGATTGGAAATCAACTACCGGGTTTTATGTTCTTCACAGGGATGCCCCTATCAACAGCATCATAGAAATTGAGAACCCCATGTTTGGGAGAAAAGCCTATGGAAAAGTTTCGGGCAGAATTCCAGTAAGTCTATATAGTTCTGACGTTATTTTGATAGTTTCTGATGCACTTGCACGACATTTAGGTGTTATTGATCAAAGATTTTTTGTAAAAGTTAGATATTTGCAAGCTGATTAGAAAAAAGAATAAATGGAATACTTCAAAAGCATATTAGAAACTATTGGCAACACTCCACTGGTGAAATTAAACAGCCTTGTAAGTGATATACCGGCTTTGGTAATGGCTAAGGTTGAAAGCTTTAACCCCGGTCACTCAATAAAAGACAGAATGGCATTAAAAATGTTAGAGGATGCTGAAAAAGACGGGCGTATAAAACCAGGTGGAACCATTATTGAATGCACCTCCGGCAACACTGGTATGGGGCTTGCTATAGCAGCCACTGTTAAAGGTTATAAGTGTATCTTCACTACTTCTGACAAACAGTCTCAGGAAAAAATTGACTTGCTAAGGGCTTTTGGTGCCGAGGTAATTGTATGCCCGACCAATGTTGAAGCCGATGACCCGCAATCTTACTACTCTGTAGCGAGAAAAATAAGCGAAGAAACGCCCAATAGCTATTGGTTCAATCAATACGACAACCTATCCAACAGACAAGCGCATTATGAAACTACAGGACCTGAAATTTGGAGACAGACTGATGGGAGGATCACTCACCTAGTAGTAGGAGTGGGGACAGGAGGCACCATTTCAGGAACAGGAAGATACCTCAAGGAACAAAATCCCAATATTAAAATATGGGGAATTGACACCTACGGTTCGGCATTGAAAAAATACCATGAAACCCGCGAAATTGACCCTGAGGAAATTTACTCATACATAACTGAAGGTATAGGTGAAGACATCATTCCCGCCAATGTAGACTTTGAAATTATTGATCATTTTGAAAAAGTAACAGATAAAGATGGTGCAGTAATGACCAGAAGACTAGCTAGTGAAGAAGGAATTTTTGGCGGCTATTCCTGCGGTTCTGCTGTAGCAGGATTGGTGCAATTAAAAGATCAACTCAAAAAAGACGACGTAGTTGTCATCATATTACATGATCATGGGACGCGGTATGTAAAAAAGGTTTTCAATGATCAATGGATGAGAGAAAACAACTTTTTAGATTAACACCTACATTATAGACAGAGAATTTACGTTAATATCTGGAAATCAAATTTTAGATTCGCATAAGAATAAGTTAACTATCTAAAACTCATCGGCAGATTGAATCTTCTAAAAAAACTTGTAGTTACAATTATTATTTTTTCGCTTTTTGCTAGTTCCGAAAAAGCGCTGTCGGCTCAGGATGTTCTGTACACACAGGCATATTCTTCACCCTCATTATTTAATCCGTCGCTTGCAGGTTCATACGACGCATTGTATCGCATATCCCTTCAGCACAGAAACCAATGGAATACAGTATTGGATAATCCGTTCCGGACCTATACCCTTTCGGGAGATGCGAGATTGGAGGTCGGTAGAGACAGAAACAACAGGGATGCTTTCTCTCTGGGAGCCAATTTTATGAGCGACAAAGTCAATACCTTTGATTTTAGTAAAACCATGATTTCACTTGTTGGTGCTTTTCACAAAAACTTGAGTGGTGAAAACAAACAGTTTCTATCAGCCGGATTTTCTATTGGAATGAACCAACAGAATATTAATTATGAAAATATCCGTTTTCAGGATCAATTTAACGGCACCAATGCCTTTGATTTTAATACTGCCGAATACCTTCCTCAAAATAACTTTTCCTACGCAGATATTTCTGTGGGTGCAAGTTACAGCCTGAACAATCGGAGAGGGTTCAGATTTAATGCAGGCGGAGCTATTTTACATTTACTAAGTCCAAATATTTCATTTTATAAGGATTCATCTGAACCGGATTATTTTGGGGATACCGAAAATCGAATTCACCGGAATTTCATAGGTCATCTCAGTGTAGAAACACCTGTTTCTGATTACGTTTGGTTATCTCCGCGATTACTTACTTCAATTCAAGGTCCCCATCAGCAATTCTTTTTTGGGACGGGAAGTAGGTTCTTACTAAACGACTCTTACAATAGCTTTTTACATTTTGGTGTATTCGGAAGGGTAAATAACAATCTAGACGCATATAAATTTAGGGATTTGTCATTTTTAATTGGATTTGAGATTGAGGGAATAAGTATAGGACTAAGTTATGATCTATCGCTTGATGATCTTCAAAATTATAATAAACGACAAGGAATTTTTGAAATCAGCCTTTCTATCATGGGAGAATACACCAATGAATTGGATATGTGCCCTCGCTTTTAGTTAAAAAAAGATTTAAAATCAACTTAGTCTTTGACATTACAGGTTTTTTTCATTTTTTTGCAATAATAATCATAAAATAGAAGGCAATGCACATGATTCAAAACAACTTCATTTTCAGACTGTTTTATGTTATGTCATTATGGCAGATAAAAATTCGAAAAAATCGCTAAAAACAGATAAGATCGATAACATGATTAAAAGCATTTAATCAAACTGCCATTTTAACACTAATTTATCGTTTGGAATGATTTTATCACTGAATATCATACAAAAGCACTAGAATTAAAGAAATGAACAGAAAGTTTTCAAATAAAGTAAAAAAGATCATCAGTCAAAGTCGGGAGGAAGCGCTCAGACTGGGCTCTCCATATATTGGCACAGAACACCTTTTATTGGGTTTGATCAGGGATGACCAAAATCTTGCAGTTACAGTTCTTAAATCTATGAACATCGATTTTGATGAACTCAAAGAAAAAATTGAACAACTTGCGGGCACCCCAAATGAAGAACAAACCCGCGTTAACGTTGGTAATTTGCCTTTAAACAAACATGCTGAACGGGTTTTAAAAGTAACCTTTCTTGAAGCTAAAGAATTTGGTCACGAAGAAATCAGCCCCGAACACCTGTTGTTGTCTGTATTGAAACACAGAGATAATCCTGCATCTAGAGCGCTTGAGGATTTTGAAATTGATTACGAAAGTTTCAGGTCCGAATTGGAATATGCTTCTCACGAACAAAAATTTCTGGACTCGGGCTTGTATTCTCAAAGTTCAACCGGTCCAGATATGCCAATGGAGGAGCAAGGCGGTACCGGCAGATATACCAGAAAACCCCAGTCCAAATCCCGAACACCTGTTTTAGACAATTTCGGTAGAGATATGTCTAAGTTGGCTGAAGAAGGTAGCCTTGACCCCATAACAGGAAGGGAAAAGGAAATTGAGCGCGTCTCTCAAATTTTATCAAGGAGAAAAAAGAACAATCCGATCTTGATTGGGGAGCCTGGAGTTGGTAAAACAGCAATTGCTGAAGGATTGGCTTTGGCCATCAAGGACAAAAAGGTTTCGAGGACACTTTTTAATAAAAGAATTGTCATGCTAGACCTTCCGGCTCTTGTAGCAGGCACCAAATATCGAGGTCAATTTGAAGAGCGCATGAAAGCCATCATGAATGAACTGGAAAAATCTCGTGATGTCATTTTATTCATTGATGAAATACATACCATAGTTGGAGCAGGTGGCGCCACAGGTTCACTTGATGCCTCAAATATTTTTAAGCCTGCTTTGGCACGCGGTGAGCTACAGTGTATTGGTGCATCTACTTTGGATGAATACAGGCAGTACATTGAAAAGGATGGGGCATTGGACAGAAGGTTCCAGAAAGTTCTGATCAATCCACCATCTCCGGACGAAGCCATCACAATATTAAAGAATCTCAAACCCAAATACGAGGAATTTCATAATGTAATTTACTCTGATGAAGCTATCCAAGCCTGCGTAAAACTGAGCGAAAGATACATAACTGACAGGTTTTTACCTGATAAGGCAATAGACGTAATGGACGAGGTCGGTGCAAGGGTGCATTTAAAAAATATACATGTGCCTAAACACATTGAGGAGCTGGAACAAAAAATAGAAGAAGTCCGCGAGCTTAAAAACAAAGCTGTAAAAGGACAGCAATATGAGAAAGCAGCTGATTTAAGGGATCAGGAAACTAAATTATTGCGCCAATTGGATATTGCTAAAGATGAGTGGGAGGAAGAATCTAAATCTCACCGATATCCTGTTAATGAAGACCATATTGCCGAAATCGTTGCTATGATTACCGGAATTCCGGTGAAGAGAGTAGCCCAAAGTGAAAGCAAAAAACTGGTCGGCATGAAAAAAGACCTACAAAAGGTTATCATCGGTCAGGATGAAGCCATCACCAAAGTGACTAAAGCCATTCAAAGAAATCGCGTTGGTTTAAAAGACCCTAAGAAGCCCATTGGGACATTTATATTTTTAGGTCCAACAGGAGTTGGAAAAACTGAGCTTGCGAAAGCTTTAGCAAAATATATATTTGATTCAGAAGATGCGCTCATCCGTTTGGACATGAGTGAGTATATGGAGAAATTCTCTATTAGCCGATTGATAGGTGCACCTCCAGGATATGTGGGTTATGAAGAAGGAGGTCAATTGACAGAAAAAGTGAGACGTAAGCCCTATTCAGTAATACTACTAGATGAGATTGAAAAGGCTCATCCGGATATCTACAATATCTTGTTGCAGGTTTTGGATGATGGCGTTCTAACCGATGGTCTTGGAAGGAAAGTAGATTTTAAAAACACACTCATTTTAATGACTTCCAACATCGGGGTGCGAGATTTAAAAGATTTTGGTCAAGGTGTCGGCTTCGCGACAAAAGCACGCATCGAAGGGTCAGAAGACCACAGTAAGTCGGTAATTACTAATGCACTAAAGAAAACCTTCTCACCTGAGTTCCTGAACAGAATTGATGATGTGGTAATCTTTAACAGTTTGGGACAGGAAGAAATAATTGAAATCATTGATATTACTTTACAAGACTTATTTAAGAGATTGAATACCCTCGATTACAAATTATCTCTTTCTGAAGATGCAAAAGAGTTTATTGCTAAAAAAGGTTTTGATCCGCAATACGGCGCAAGACCACTGCACAGGGCTATTCAGAAGTACATTGAAGACCCGCTTGCTGAGTTTATTCTGAATAACAATCCTAAGGATGGTACCTCTTTCATAGTTAATTTGGATAAAAAGAGTCAACTAACCACCATTGCAATTAATGAAAAAGTCAGCTCAGATATAGAATAAATCATCAGATTTTATTATCTCAGAAAAAAGATATACATTTGTTAATAAAATTAAAAATTTGGCTAGAAGAAGATTTACCCCAAGAAGAAAAAAAGAAGACGACGCTCCTATTAATCATCGGATAAGGGTACCCGAAATAAGATTAGTAGGAGATAATTTGGAAGATATCAGTGAAGTTATCGGAACCACAATTTTAGCAGGAGTTTATCCCACCAAAGCCGCCAGACAATGGGCAGAAGAGATGGGGTTAGACTTAGTTATGATTTCTGAAAAAGCAAGTCCGCCAGTTTGCAAAATCACTGACTATAAGAAACACCTTTACCTTCAGAAAAAGAAACAAAAAGAGATAAAGTCAAAGTCAGCCAAAACAGTTATTAAAGAAATTCGTTTCGGCCCCAATACAGACGATCACGATTTTAATTTCAAGCTAAAACACGCTAAAGGATTTCTAGAAGACGGAGCTAAAGTAAAGGTCTTTGTTCATTTCAAAGGAAGAACTATAGTCTTTAAGGATAGAGGAGAACTTCTTCTACTTCGTTTTATTAAGGATTTAGACGAATATGGTACTGCTGAAAGTTTACCGAAAATGGAAGGAAAGAGAATGATCGTCATTATCGCTCCTAAGAAAAATTAATTTATTTTTTTTTAATTTATCCTCATATCCATTTATTTATTTATCTTTGCAGCCGCATTGAAAAAATACAATTATTATGCCTAAGTTAAAAACGCATTCATCTGCTAAGAAAAGGTTTAAAGTTACTGGTTCAGGAAAGGTAAAAAGATTCCAAGCCAATACCGGTCACCTTGGAAGAAAAAAGACAAAAAAGCGTAAATTAAGACTACGCGATAGTGTTCTTGTACACAAATCGGAGCTAAAAAGAGTAAAAAGACTTTTAGCCATAGGAGGATAAAAATTAACTAACCATAAAATAATAAACCATGCCACGGTCAGTAAACTCTGTTGCATCCAGAAGGAGAAGAAAAAAAATATTAAAACAGGCCAAAGGTTACTTTGGTGCTCGTAAAAACGTATATACTGTAGCCAAAAATGCTGTTGAAAAAGCTTTACAATACGCTTACAGAGATAGGAAAAACAAAAAGCGTACATTTAGAAACCTATGGATAGCAAGGATAAATGCTGCAGTTAGACAAGAGGGAATGAATTACAGTTCTTTTATTCACGGATTGAAAGAAAAAGACGTTCAATTAAATAGAAAAGTTTTAGCTGATTTGGCGATGAATCATCCCGAAGATTTTAGCAAGCTTGTAGCTCAAGTAAAATAAATACTTGGTATAAAGATAAAATGAACTATCTGAAATAAAAAAAAGGCATTGAGCATTCGTTCAATGCCTTTTTTTTATCTTACTAAGTTGACATTTCCTCTCAGCTCATTTTCTTTTCCATCAGTACACTCCACAACTAAATGGTAGCTGTAAACGCCGGGTGGCATATCCTCACCCCGAAAATCACCTTTCCATCCCCTACTCTGATCATCGCTGTAAAAAATTTGTTGACCATAGCGATTGTAAATTCTCAATTCGATATTGACTATTTCCTCTCCCCTAACATACAAAACATCATTCATCCCATCACCATTCGGAGAAAAAGCATTGGGTAGAAATACAAATGGTGGAGCACAGGGTCTTTTTTCTACAATAACCGTAACAGTAGAACTGTCTGTGCAACCCGAACTGTCAGAAACTACTACTGTAAAAGTCACAGTCTCTTCAATAAATCCAATAGGATTACTAACAAAAGGATTATCTAACAGCTCCTTAGGACGCCAAGTAATATCAATGTAATCACCCAGAATCGAAGAGTTCAATAATATTTCCCCAGGTTCGAATAACTCCATTGGATCAGCCCAAATGGATTCAATATTCGGACCTGCGAATACTTCAACAAATACCATTTGTTCAGCACTACAATTTTTTGATTGGATATCTGCTATATATTGAATACTTTGATCAGGACTTACTAAAGGATTCGAATCAGTTAGTGGACTTAAAAAACCATAAGCCGGAGTCCATACATAATCCCAAACACCTGAAATATTAGTAAGAAGTTGAATACTGTCACCACGACAGATTTGAAAGCTATCAATTGCACCTGATAAGTCAATAAGTTCAAAATTAAAATCCAGTGCTTGATAGAATACACATTCCTCGCTACTTCTCGCTTTAAGAAAGACGCTAAACTCTTTTATTCCTTCTGACCGCAATCGCAATGTATCATCGGAGAAAAATATACTGTCGTTTGACGTAATTACCGTCCAATTCAATTCAAACAAATCTTCTGGAAAACCAGCTAGTGCAAAAGATCGCTCCAAAGTAAGGAATACTTTATCTTCCACACACTCCTCCTCTTTAACAAAAATTTCAAGTTCAACAGTTGAGGTGTCTAAAAAGTGAATCACTCCTCTACCTACAGTACCACACTGCCCTTCAATATCAGAAAACAACTCTAAAGAATAGGTACTCAATTCAGGGAAAACAACAACATTTTGATTCTCCTTACCACTTTTAAATAACTCACCTTCACTATCATATATGTTCCACTGTGTAATATTCGAACCCAAAATTTCTTTAAAATCTAATTCCTGGACAAACAAATTATCACAAATCCATAAACTACTTAGATCTACCTCATTAGAATAGTTTACCTCAACTTCAAAGGTATAAGAATAATCACATCCATTAAAAGATGTCGATATTTCATACAAGTAACTACTATCAGGCATCACCAAAGCCGGGAGTTCATTAGCTCCACTTAAAAACCCAAAGGTATCGATCCAGTTAAATTCTAATCCATCTAAAGGCGGATATTCTAGCACCAATGTATCTCCAAAACAAATAGAAAATGATTCCGATCCGGTTAAATTCGGATTGTAAGGCGTCTCCAGATTAAAACTTTCTTCAATAAAACATCCCTTATCAGTTTTGACAATTAAAGTAAATTCGATTCGGTCAGATAAACCTATAGTAAACTCGAATTCCGCGTTTTGGCTTACAATAGTGTCTTGACCTTCTTTAATGAAAATATACTCCTCTTCTCCTAAAACGCCCCCTGTTTGGTTGCCCGAGATAACGATGGTTAAGCTATCTATACAATTTAATGTAATCAAATCAATCTCCCACTCTACAGAAGGTTCAAACAAAAATATTTCCTGTCTGATCGTATCCGGGCAGTTTATTCCATCTAACTGAAAGGGGATTAATTCTACTATTGCATCTCCATAAGAAGGAAAAACCATTTCTGGAAATTCTGCTATACGAGACCCAACAAGAATATCATCTTGCAGAAATCTCCAAGTGTATCCATTGGCAAAGCCGGAAAATGGATTTTCCTCAATCTGAATTTTTCTTCCGCAAAAAGTATCCTGTAAAAACTTATCCCCCTCTTTGTAAACACCTACATTATAATAGAAATGACCTATACAATCCTCCAAAGTAAGAGTTCCTACATAGAGAGTGCTTGTATCAGGTGCCACTACTGGAATAATACAATCGAAAGGAAAATCCTGTTCAATAATATCTAATGGTGCCGGATACCACACCAAGTCAATTAATTCATTCCGCAGATCGCAATGTTCATCCAAAGTGACTTCTCCATCACATATAAAATAATCCTTGGTAAATCCATCATTAAAAATAAATCCAGTAGGCTGTAATTCAAAATATTGTGCAGCACAAATATCCGGATTAACCACACTTAAAAGAATTGTGAAAAGTGGAAAACCTGAAATTGAAAATTCATGGACCGTAGAAGAAGTCGTTTCAGAAGTATTTCCCCTTCTTACAATCAATTCAATATCCAAATCATCCAATGGGAGGAAGGTACTTTTGGCAGTAACTATTACATCTAGCGTATCGGAATCGCAATTACCTCTTTCTACTTCCACAAACAAACCAACCTCTTCATCTTTGATAAGAATAGTTTGAGTCACCGTATCATTACACGCATCAAAGGGCCCGTAAGCAATTCGAGTTACATCAAATTCTCCAAATTCGGGATAGGTAAACCTTCCATTATCAGCAGTTGTACTACCAATAGGATTATCAAAATCTCCGAATATCCACTCACTTGTAATGAAATTTTCATTAAAATTTGAAAACATTACCCTTTTATTGATGCAGTAAAAGTCTTTGATCTCAAAATCAGCATTTGCGCCCCCACAATCCCCGGTAAAAAAGAAAATTTCTCTATAAGTAGTTCCAATTAACTGGTTATTAGAATACTCCCTCACTGCTACACCAATTAAATAAGTACCCGCCTGCGAGGGGGCACCGGAGATAATGCCGGAATGCTTATCAATTCTCAATCGATCATTGTTATTGCCCAATAAATTATTAAGTCCGTAACCATTTTCAAATCTTAAAGTATTAAAGGGGGGATCCGGCCAAGTGTTAATAAATGGTTGATAAAATTCATAAATAAGAGAATCGGCATCTGTACTAATAACAGAATGATCATAACTAATTTCTTCATCCAGACAAAAGTAAAGCTGATACCAGTCCCGAAATTTACTACCACTATGGCACTGAGTTAAAGCATTTTGAGATATCCTGGAAGTGAATATGGGACCATTTGGTGTGGTCTGACGCATATTAGTTACCATTACTTTCCTTTGTGGCCACTCAGCTGCAAGATAATAACCACCAAAACGAAAGGGAAGATTAACAGTACCGGTATATACAATCGCATTGACACAAACCGTTTTTGGAATAAAGCCACACTCCCGATCTTGATGGGTGGTATCACTCAATGGGTATTCCTCTACTTTTTCCAAAACAATTTCACCATTATCTCCAATATTTGAAGCGGGAAGATTACTCGAAGTAAAAAAGCGAACCGTACGAGAGGAAGGAGTGGTAAATGGGCAGGGATTACCCGTATCATAGCAATCTGTATAAACAATTAATTCTATTTCAAAATTATTATTGCCCAAACAACTATATCTCAATTCACCCCCTAAAGCACAATAAGAATACATCCAGGAAGGAAAGATTAGAAGAGCTACTAAAACCAACAACCTGAAGAAACTAGAATTATCCATAAAAAAATTAATTTATACTACTTCAAACACAGCTAAATTATCGCAATAAATTGATATTTCCTTTCAATTCATTAATCATTCCATCCCTGCATTCTACCTTTAAAAAATAGGCATATACTCCTGCTGGCATATCCTCACCCCCAAATACACCATCCCATCCCCTACTTTTATCATTGCTGTAAAATACTTCTTGACCATAGCGATTGTAAATTCTTAATTCCATATTGATTATATCCTCTCCTCTAACATACAAAACATCATTCATCCCATCACCATTCGGAGAAAAGGCATTGGGTAGAAATACAAATGGTGGAGCACATGGTCTTTTTTCAACAAAAACAGTAATCTCAATACTGTCTATACAGCCAAAGGCATCAGATACTAATACTGAAAAAGTGGTTGTCTCTTCGATAAACCCAACCGGATTACTAACAAATGAATTATCTAATAATTCACCGGGCCTCCATTCTATATTGGTATAATCGCCAACAATATCAATATTCAAAAAACTTTCACCGGGTTCAAAAAGTATTTCCGGATCAGCGGATATTGACATAATTTCAGGACCTGTCAGTATTTCTACAAATACATTGTGTTCAGCACTGCAGTTATCAGAATTGATATTTGCAGTATATTGGATACTCTGTTCTGGACTTATCAATGGATTGGGCTCAGTCAACTGACTTATAAAGCCAAATGCCGGACTCCAGCTGTAAGTAAATTCTGTATTAGCACCAGAAAGCAAGTAGATAGTATCACCCAAACACATTGTAAGGCTATCTAATAAAAAATCAGTATTGATAAATTCGAAATTAAAGGTCTCAAAATCTACCTGACTACAACCGAACTCATCTTTAACAAAAAGCTCAACATGAACAGCGTCCAATCCTATAAATGACAATTCAAACTGTTCTGTATCAAAATCAAAGGTGTCTGTTTCATTTAGAACCCAATAAACCTCGGTATCAACATCATCCAATACTTGCCCTTCAACTTCTCCATTCAAAACTATTTCAACCTCATTACCCACACAATTGGTTTCGAGTATTTCAATAAAAACAGTCCAACTGGAGACATCAGACAAATTAATTACACCTTCATACAATCGACCGCAATTTGAACTATCTGAAACAATAATGCTCAACTCTTTACTCCCAAAATCTTCAAACTCTATAAGAGGATTCTCACTGTGACTAATATACTCAGGATCTGATAAGTCCCCTATTACCCATCTTATCGTTTCAAAGTCTTCAATTTCAGGTAAATTCAGTCGATGGGTTAAAACAGAATCACAAATCACAAAATCGGGGAGTTCATAGGTTTCAGGCTCTTCTACCTCAACCTTAAAGCTATAAAGGTATTCACAATTATCATGAAGGATAAACAATTCATAAACCGTACTAGTGTCGGGCACGACCCAAGGGTTGGGATCGTTTTCGTCACTGATAAAAAAATCGGAATTCCCCCAGTAGAAATCAAAGTCAGTTTCTAAAGGATTAATTAATTGCAGGGTATCGAATCGACAAATTTTAAAAGATTCACTTCCCGTCAGATCAGGGAAAAATTCAACCTCTATTATAAAATCTTCCTCCACCTGACATCCATGATCTGAAATGACAATCAGCTTTGCATCAAAACTTTCTTCCCATTCCAACCAAACTGAAAATTCAGACTGATTACTAAAGACACTATCTACATTATTAATTACAAGAACGTAAGTTAATCCACCTCCAAGGAAACCATCAATTTCAGCCGAAATAATTACTTCAACACTATCACTACAAACCCCTTTTTCATAATTGACATTCAAGTCCACCATAGGTTCGTATAAATAAATAGTTTGTCGGAAAGTATCAGCACAATCGGGAAAAATAGGCCTAAATGGAATTAGCTCAATTTCAGCTTCACCATAAGCAGGAAATGTAAAAGTAGGATTGTCGCCTATTCTGGAACCGACCAAAGTATTTTGCATATAAAACCTCCAGGAAAAATTCTGAGCAAAGTCTGTTAACGGATTATAGCTTAACTCTATAGTCCTTGTACCGCAAATAGTATCAGGTAAAAATGGAATCTCAGGAGGAATTAAAGTGACATTATAAGAAATCGTACCCTCACAAAATTCATTTTTTACCTGTGCTGTATATGTTGTTGGTTCCAAGGGTCTAACCCTCGGGTTTGGTGTTGTAATTGAGTCAAGCATACCATCAGGTGGATCCCAGACATATTCATTAAAGGGTGAATAAAATTCGTTCAATTCAACAAACTCTAGGCCACAAACAAAAAGTGTATCACTAAACCCATCATCAATTTCAGGTGCTAATTGATAATCAGTAAAATTAAATATCCAACAGCCTGTATTGTTATCAATAGCTCTGAATTCAATTGAAACTGTAGTGGCATTATTTAAAGTTAACCAAAGTGAATCGGTATCAGAATAAATAGGCGAAAGCATTCCAGGTACATTCACCTCCATAAAATATAACAGATCAAAGCTGTCTTTAGGAGAAATATCATATTTTATTTTCAATTCCAGAGGAAACTCGCATTGATCCCGATCTATTGTTAGATCAAGATCATAGTTAAATTCAATCACCTCAAAATCTACTGTTAGTGTATCTAAACATTCAACATCTGAATCCCCCTTAGCAATAAGGGTTATTTCATAGTAACCTATGGAGTCAATTTCAAATATGGGATTTCTCTTTTGTGAGAAACTAAATATACTGTCATTTTTACTTAACATCCATTCAAACTCAATCGCATCTCTCGTCAAATTTTCTACTCCAAGTTCACCAGCTCCACAGACTAAATCGGGTATAAAAAAATCAGCTTCAAACTCCACACATGGTCCAACCTTAAATTGTATATCGCGTTTAGCTGTTCTGATTAACACCCCTTCAATAAATTCTTCTACGCAAACACTAAAAGTAAAAGTTCCATTAATGATGGGAGTTCCAGTCAGAATACCCGTACTTGGATCAATCAAGATAGGGTCATTTCCACCTGTAGTATTATTCACTCCATATGAGTCTGCCCATAGGGTTTCAGGAAATGGAGGTTGTTCACTACCAAATGGGGTGCATATCTGATAGCTAATAGAATCACCAATAGGATTCGCCACTGCATGGTCAAACTCAAACCTTTCATTTACACAGTGGTACAAGGAAGGATAATCTTTAAACATAATGCCATCATTACACTCCAGCAGAAAATCTTCAGGCATATACGCATAAAACACCATATTAGACCCGAGGATATTAACACTCCTATTTCTGCAGCAAAACCCATAAGAAAAGTGGTACCCACCTTCAATAAACGGAAGCTCAACTTCCCTTCTGTAAACAATCCGATGAATACAATAAGGTACAGCCGAGTGAAGACACTCATCATCAAGACCTATATGTAAAGTATCATTACTAATTCTTTGTAAAGTTATCCCTGCATTGACTCCTATATCAAGAACAGGATCATAATCCGAATCATAAACTATAATAGACACATTAAAAGGAAGGTTTGTTGCGGCTGAAGGACCACAATCTTTATAATAGGTCAATGTAAATTCATATCGATTGTCACCAAGACATCTATATGTTATTTCTCCACCTGCACCATGAGAACCAATCAAGTCCGAAGGGATAAAAAAAACATAGAAAACTACAAATAAACTAGCGATTCGGGAGAAGTTATAGTAGTTAAATGAAAAAGATTTCATCAGTTTTTAAATTTGATTACCATTTTTTGGATTGAATTTTCTAAAACAAACAGAAAACAATTCGTTCAGACAAATTTTAAATTCAAATTTAAATAAAAAACTGAGAATTTCCTAACAAAATCCTAATATTTAACATCTTAATTTACCGAATAAGATTTACATTACCTTTTTGAATAAATCGCTCTCCGCCTATACAGTCAGCTTCAAGGTGCCAGGCATATACGTCGGGTGGCATTTCCTTACCCTTAAATGTGCCGTCCCAGCCTTTCGATACGTCCTCTGTCCTAAAAACTTCCTGCCCCCATCGGTTATAAACAACAAAAGACATGCGATCTATATTTACGGATCGTACCCGGAAGATATCATTCACACCGTCATCATTGGGTGTAAATGCATTGGGGATAAAAATAAAGGCATCCTCACAGGGTAAATCTAAAACTGTAATAGTTATCTGTCCTGTCGCCAAACAACCATCCTCTGTCTCAATTATTACAGTATAAGTGGTAGTTTCAGTAGGTCTGGCAATAGGGTTTAATATATTAGGATCATCCAGAGTTTCGTCTGGATCCCAACTTACACTCACTATATCGCCTTCAACAATAGCATTTAAAAAGCTCTCATCACCAAAAATAATTTCATTTGGTGATGCAGAAACATCTAAAACAATGGGTAAATCAAGTACCTCAACAAAAACTGATTTCGAACCAATGCAAGTTTCAGAATTAATTTCAGCTGTATAAAGCGTACTGTTTTGAGGACTAGCTAAAGGATTTGAGGTAGTAATTACTTCCAATAAGCCCTCAGCCGGTGACCAAACATAGTCCCAGCCAGAATTAAAAGAAGGTAAAAGATTAACACTGTCCCCCTTACATATAATTAATGTATCAATCAAATCAATAATTTCAACAAATTCAAATTCTATAATTCTGCTAAAAAACTGACTACACTCATTACCATCTTCAATTAAAATTACAATATCAACAATAGGAGTTTCAGCAAAACTCAGGAAAAGACTATCTGAAATATTGGTCGTTATTGTATCTACATTAATAATCCACAAAATATCAATTTCTCCATCATCAGAAAATTCTCCTAAAATCTCTGCTATTAGAATAAGGTTTATTGAATCGCCAATACACTCACTTTTAACCACAACTATTTCTGCTTCCCAGGCTGTAATGTCAAAAATAGAAATATTAGAAAAAATGGTATCAATACATTCAGAAATACTATCTCTTACTATTAGAGTAAATGGATAACTACCAAAATCGGGAAACTCCACTGAAAAAGAATTTTGTTCACCAGACAAAATAGGACTATTTATCTCTCCGACAAACCAACCTAAAATTAGACTGTCCGGAAAAGGAAGCTCTATAACTTGAGTTAAAACTGAATCACAAATAAAGAATGAATCTAATTGAGCTGTGTACTCCACCACTTCAATATCAAAATAATAGGAATATGTACAATCCTCAAACCGGCTCTCTAAGCGATAGATAATAGAAGTATCAGGTTTTACCCAAGGATCAGCGCTATTGGAAGGAGATAGAAAAAAATCAGTTTTATCCCAGCTAAAAGGAACACCAGAAATTACGGGTGGATTCAATTGAATACTATCTCCCAAACAAACAGATAACTCTTCATATCCTCTCAATTGAGGAAGCAAATTACTTTGAAAACTTAATGACGCAGAGGAACTACATCCGAAATCATTCCTAAAAACAACTTCAACTTCAACCAATTGATTTTCTGTAACAATTAAATTTACGATAGAATCTCTGTTTTCCAAAGTATCAGTTCCATTTATAATCCAAATGAATTCATGACTGCCAATTATCTCACCAACTACTCCGGCATTAAGTTGAACCTCCAGACTGTCTTTACATTCGATTCTTTCAAAGGAAGGCTCCAGAACAACATCCAAATCAAATAGATAAATAGATTGTCTAATGGAGTCAGGACAATTCAATCCATAAGCACGGATAGGTCTAAGCAATACTTCTTTCTCTCCAAATGAGGGCCAAGTATAAGTAGGAAAGGGTTGAAGACTTGAAGAAATAATTACACTATCCTCAAAAAATCTCCATAGAGTAATATCAGCAAAACCAGCAAACGGATTTTCAGTGAATTGAACAGTTCGGGAACCACAAATGGTATCGGGTGCTAATTTAAATTCTTCTTCATCGTAGATGCCGACATTCACGAAGACAACTCCCGTGCAATTCTCATTAAAAACTTCAGCAGTAAAAGAAGCTATAGTATCTGCAAAAAACCTGGGATTTGGGGAATCAGGTGGATCTAAAAGTAAATCTGCAGGACTCCATAAATAAGAATTTCCAGGATAAAATCCTGGAAACAACCCAATGGTATCTCTGGTGCAGGCGATTACATTTCTAACCAAACTATCCTCTAAGATCAAATCGCTCTCATAGGTAAAACTCACCTCTTTCCAGCAGTTAAATTCTTCTCCAATCACCCTTAAGTAAACGTCAATTTGCCTAGTATTAGAAACAGAGAATGCAACAAATGTATCAGTAGAAAAAATATTTTGATTACTCCAATTCAGCTCCCATAAATAGGAAAAATCGCTCAGGCTATCAGAGAGAACATTGGCTATAAATTTAAGGTCCAATGTGTCACTGCACTCTCCCCTTTCAATATCCACATCTACTTCCAACTGCAAATCTAATATAGTTACAGATTGCGTAATAGTATCATTACAATCCGAAAAGTTACCAATTGAGACTAAGGTAACATCATAAGTTCCAAAATCAGGAAAAGTAAATGTCGGTTCAAATGCAGTTGAGGAATCAATCGGGTTATCTATTCCGCCAAAATACCATTTTGAACCCAAACTTCTTTCACTTAGGTTTTCAAACCTTACCTCCAATTGATCGCAGTAAAATTCAGCAGTAAAAAAAGCAGCAGTACTGGCCTGACAAATTCCTACATTATATTGAAAATCACGATTGGTGGTACTGATCAGTACCCCATCCCTATATTCTTCAACACATACGCCAACTACAAATTGACCTATTATAGTTGGAGTTCCGGTTATCAAACCTGTTTGTGGATCAATTGTTAATGGATCAGTGCCCCCCAATTTATTATCAAAGCTAAATAGAGGTTCATTCCATACTACAGGATCATATGGAGGATTATTTGGTGGTTGAGGTCTTGGGGCAGAAGGAATAACTCCCGTTAGCGGTTCACAAAGTTTATATACCAACGAATCGCCATCAATATCACTAGCTGAGTGATCAAAATTTATGGGTGTGTTTGCACAAATATAAATGGGTGGCCACTCATTAAACACAGCACTATTATTGCATTCCAAAAGTGCATTCTCACTAATTCTGGCAGTAAAAGATGCTCCGGCATTATCCGGGTCCACTATATTGACAATGGTTTCATTCCGGCAACAACGCTGATAGGAAAGGAAATAACCGCCCTCCCTAAAAGGCAGTGTTATAGTATCTCGGTAAGTCGTAGTATGAACACAAACATCTGGTGGAATAACATAACATTTATCGTCTAGTATCGGAGATAGGGTATCATCATTCCTTACAAACATAAATAACTGTCCGTTGTCACCAATCTCTCTTATTAGTTCATTATCACTATCAAAAAAACCTATAGATGCCGGATTGTCAAAATATGGAACACCATAAAAACAATCCCTGTAAACTACCAATGAAATCTCATAAGTAGAATCTCCTAGACATCTGTAATTAATTTCTCCACCAATTATATGCGTTGCGTTAATTTCCTGACAAAGGATGATCAGCAATAAACTGAGCAACAACCACCTGATGGAATAAAACATTTTGTATTTCAATTTTTTATCTCAATAAAGTTATATTCCCCCTTAAAATCAAATCATCTCCCCCTATACAAAGCACATAAAGGTGGTATGCATAAACATCTGCCGGCAACTCCTTTCCCTTGTAGGTGCCATCCCAACCATCATTTAGACTAACAGATTGAAACACTTCCTCACCCCATCGGTTATAAATTACCAGACGCATCACATCTATATCAAGTCCTCGGACATATAATACATCATTTTCCCCATCGCCATTAGGGGTAAAAGCATTAGGGATAAAAACATAGGGCTCTTCACATGGCAAATCAGTAGTGCCAACGACTATAGTACATTCAGCTTCACAGCCATATTCATCTATAACCGTAACGGTGTAGGAAGTTGGCCTGATAGGTGTGGCTATGGGATCCCGGATAAATGGATCACTTAGAGTCCCTGAGGTATCAGACCAGATATAGGTCCAATCATCTTCTCCACCAAGTACATCTAACATAGTCGTTTCACCGGGCTTTACTTCAGGCGGTACAGCTACACATTCAATCAATAAGTTTAAATCTCTGGGAGTAACAGTAACAGAATCGACAACAGTACACCCCTCATCATTGGTAACAGCAACTACAAAAGTAGTCGTATTTTCTACAAATACTACAAGTGTATCAGACCTGTGTCCTTCTACAATAGCCTCATTGTCTTGCCATTCAATAATATAGTCTCTATCCGGGTCTAGACCACGAATATAGATTTCGCTGGTATCTGCAATACAAATAAAAGCTCCCGACGAAAAGTCAAATTCTAATTCAATCAAATCAAATATAACCGGAATCCTTTTTGACCTAACACAATCAAAGGTATCCGTAACTACAACTTCATAAAATTCACTTTCTCCGGGAATCACAGTAATGGTAGAGTCCGTACCAATCAAGTTACCACTATCATCAAACCATTCAATAGTAACGGGTATGCTGTCAGGAGCAATAATGACCGTAAGCTCATGCTCCTTTAGCTCACATAAACTCAAAGTGTCAGGAATGGAAGTAATTTCAAAGATTGGCGGAACAAAAATATCAATAGTATCAAATAACACACAACTTGTATCTGCATTGGGATCAAAGATAATTACCGTAATTTCTGTACTTTCTTCAACCAGAATAGTCTGTGTAGCAGCAGTTGGATCCTCAAAAAACTCCTGCGGACTCCACTCATATACTAAAGTCGTATCGCCACCGGGATTAAGTGTAACCGGCCCACCAAAACAACCTAAAATTGGAGTTTCCAGAAAAATATCGAACTCATTTATCACCAACTCAATTTCAAAAGTATCCGGACAAAAGCCCGTTGACATTAAGGTAACCGTGTAAACTCCCTCATTTTCGTAAGTATGTACCGGGGTTAATTCATTCTCAAGAGTTGTCCCATCTCCAAAATCCCAAATAACTTCCCCAACCCAATCAGAAGTATAAGTAAACCGTACTTCCAGTTCCCCGCATTTATTGTCTGCCTCAAAAGAGACTTCTTCCTGTTCAAAAAATTCAACAAATATGGAATCTCGCATGGTACAGAAATGTTGATTTTTGACATTAAAGTACAACCAGGTAGAAAGCACACTGTCACTGTGTACAATTATATCAGGTAAAAACAACTCAGTCTTTATGATAGGATTTACTTCCCATTGAAAAGTAAGCGTATCAGATGGATCAAGGTTCGTTAAGGATATAAAAATACTATCCCCTTGACATGCCTTATAGGAATCAGTAAAATCTAGATTTACCATCAAACTAACCAAATCAATACTGTCCCTTAGCAAACAATTTGAAACAGTATCCAGTCCTTCCCAATACACTCTTTTTGAAAAAGGAACCTCAATCCGCAAGGTATCTTCACCAGAGAGTATGAGATCAGAGTAATTGCCATCGTGGTACCAATTAGATGAACCCGGAACCACATTTTCAGCGACAACAATACGAAGTAGATCGCAGCGATCCGCAAGATCAATGAGACTTACATCGCTTAGATCTTTTATTTTTACAAAAATAGAATCTTTAAGGGTACAAACTCCGTCAGTAACAGTCACATAATACCATTGTGAAGAATCAATTGAAACAATAGGATTATGCCGATCTGTCAAATCAAGTCCATTCTTTGGCGACCATGTATAGGTCAAAGAAGGATCGCTACTCAATACAATCTCAGTGGGTTCAAATGGGCATACTTCAACAGTATCCCCTACAAACTCAAAATCAAGAATAGTAATTTCAAAATCCCGTTTACAGAGAGAATCCGTACAACCATTAGTTGAAATGAGATAAAGACAAATATCAGCGATGCCCCCATGATCAAATATCCATACAGGATTCTGTTCATTGGAAGTATAAACGGAATCCCCGATTGTAACCACCCAATACCAACTCTCAATTTCGGCAACCGTATCCTGAGATAAATCAATGGGTGCCAATACTACTTCCTTACGACAATCCTCTAATGCAATCTCAAAATCAGGAACCAAACCATTAATCTGAATAGATATTTCTTTTGTCAATGTATCGTAGCAAAAAGTATCCTGAGATGCTACAAGAGTAATAAAATAAATTCCGGTATCCGGAAAAACATAAGTTGGGTCTTCCTCCTCTGAAAACAGTTCAGGACCATCCCCATCATCCACAAACCACTGATAGGTATCTGAGTCAATACTTTTATTGATAAATTTAACCTCTAAACTATCACAAACTATATCAGGTGCCTCAAAATCAGCGATAGCGTCACCTATACAGTTGACTACATTGAGCTGAAAGTCTCTCCGTTTAAACCCAATCAATACATCATCCCGGTACTCCTCTACACATACGCCAACGGCAAATTGCCCTAAAATTAGTGGGCTACCTGTAATCACTCCGGTTTCAGGGTCAATAACTAAGGGGTCATTGGGATTCCCTAATTTATCATTTACATTAAACAAGTTGTTTTGCGGATTAGACCAAGAAATAGTGTCAAGGACAAAAGTGTGATTTTGTTTTGGCGGTGTTGAAATCGGACTTTCAAAAGTCAATCCTTGATAAGGCGTACATAAACTATATGCAATCGAATCACCATCTACATCAAAACCGCCCTGATCAATCACAATAGGTTCGTTATTACAATAATAAAGAGAGGGCCAATCATTTAGCTGTGGGGCAGAATTGCGCTCATTGTAAGCCTCCTCAGTCATTCTTACCAATAGTGACATTCCTGTATTTATTGGATCTTCAACGTTCGTAAGCGTAATATTTCTACAGCATCTTTGGTATAAAAAATTAAATCCACCCCTTGGCACCTGACTAGGTCTTAATGGAACAACAGTAGTGTAAACTCCCCTTTGAACACATACTGAATTTTGAAATTCTTCCGGGATACAACCGGTTGGTATAGGCTCAATAATAGAATCTATAACCGGATTCCTCATAGCAAAAACCCCGAAAATACTACTCCCTCCGCCAAAAGGAGCATTAATTGTATTAAGATCTTGATCTAGAACCCAAATAAAAGCCGGATCATCAAAATCAGTGTCTTCAAAAGCGTTTTCACAATCAAAATAAAAGGTCAAAGTAAACTCAAAATTATTATTACCAACATAACGGTACGTCAACTCACCTCCGACAATATGACTGGCATAAGTTTCCATTCCTGACAACAGAAACATGGCAGACATAAACAAGGCTAGTACTGTAGGATTTTTTATATATTTTAGCATATTCATGTTCACTTTCATTAATAATTGATGAAGATTAATTTGACTATTGGTTCCCGTCTTGTCTGACCCTTACCTGAATGATTTCAACACGCCTCTCCTTAGAGGCACCCAAGCTATAAATTGAGTTTCTTTCGTCATCCAAATCAGCTATAACGTCGGACGGTGCAGTTGTCTCACCAAAAGACTCCAGCTCAACTCTCAATTGATTCTTATCAATATATTCTCTGAAGACTCCATTTTCGAAGCTCAGAATATCATTTTTCACACTATTGACACGTCGCATTCCCAAAATCAAATTGTACTCTGGTCTCGCCCTTGGAGAGGTATAACCTTTGAGATCAATATTTACTGTATCTCCTGCCTCTAGATGAACCAGCAACAACTCAAAGAAATTACTTAAATCCTCAACTCCTTTCCTAACCTCTGTCTCAAAAAATCTGGTTAATTCAGCTTCAGCCATCCTTGCTTCTTCACCCTCCAAGGGTTCCGTAAAAACCTCAATAAAACGGGGCTTTCGCTCTATATAAGGGGGAAAGGTTTCAGTATATCTTACGTTTGTTTCCTGACTTCTGCTCCTCGGATTAGGTCTATCATTATCAAAGTACAAGACCAATGGAAGGTAGTCGGACAAGCCTCCCCTTTCAAGATAAATTTTCTTAATCAATTTATCCACTCCCTCTAAATCTGATTTCTCAATGGTTTCGACACCCGAAATATAACCTTTTCGATTTGCCAATATTCTATAAGAGTTCCCTTTCTGAATATCAAAGTTAAAAACATGGGAATCCTGATTGGTAGCTTCCTGTCGCGTCAATCGCGGATCATCAGGGTTGACAACTCCAACCGTAGCACCTATTAGAGGCTGTTCCGTCCATGCATCAAATACCTGAACCTCAAGATCCACCATATCCGGGAATAAATAAATTTGTCTGAGAATATCCTCACCGGGAGGCAAATCAAATGTACTCAGTTCAGTGGTATCAGGTATATAACCTTCTTTTTTTGCTACAACAAGATATTCCTTGTCTCTCTCTATTGGAAAAGCATATTCGACCTCATTTGGAATAAACTGCTCTTCAACTACTCTTTTTGGATCAGCGCGGTCTATTAGTTGGACTGTTACACCCCGCAAAGAATCACCGGTATTAATATCAAAGGTTTGTGTAATCAGCTGTACAAACGGGAGTATATTAACCTCATAAATATCAAAACAACAAGCTTCCAATCCGTCATCGATAAAGTTTGATCCTTCTCGATTCGAGGAGAAAATAGCTTTTTTTCCATCTTCAGAAAGCGTATAGTACAAATCGTCATAACTACTGTTCAAGGGGTATCCCATATGACTGACATCTCCCCATCCTGACTCAAGCGCATAAGCCTTAAAAATATCAAATCCCCCAAGACTCTTATAACCTAAACTACTAAAGTACAGAGTATTGGTGGGTAAATGGTAAAAGGGTGTAACATCATCCTCAGCAGTATTAATCCCCTCAACATTATATGGATTACCAAATTCACCATCCTCCAAAATATCAACCGCCCAAATATCCAATCCACCTTTTCCTCCTGAACGATCAGAGACGAAGTATAGAACCTCCACTCCTCTAACCGGGCAAAGTCCAATATTGGGATGAGTTGAAGTATAACCGCTCGCATTTATCGTGTCCGGTAATTTGACTTCTTCAGACCATTTATCCTCCTCAATATCTCGATAGAAGAGCTCGCATCTTATTCCGCTTATGGTTACATACTCACAAACAGTATAATAAACCCTGCTTCCATCGGCATTAAAAGCAGTGTGTGCCGTATGTTTATCAGGGTGATTTATAGAGTCCGGTAAAGGATATACATAATCCTCCACACCTACCATAATGTGAGTAATCTGTCGTGGTGGAAAGTGGTCGTCATCTGGATTCTCAAAGCGCATACTTGAGAAAAACATACTATCGCCTCGTTCAATCGCACCAAAATCTGTGTATATGGAACTCCACTCGTCTCTGTGTTCAATCTGATATTCATCCCAAGGGTTCTCAACTACCTCTTTTGCCCATAAAGCGGCTTCCCTAAATCGCTCAGCTCTTTTAGTATAAACGGGATTCTCCTCTTCATCACCATACTCGCTTAAATAGACACCAAATTTTTCGGCTGCCTCTTCATATTCACCTAGCCTTTGGAGCATTTTTGCCAGATAAAATCCGGATAGTGGATATTCAGCATCAGTTTCTTTATTATACACTTTTCGATAATAATCTTTAGCCAGTCTAAATGCATTAAAATTTCGAGCTGATTCAGCTGCACGATACAATGCTTCCACATTTGTAGAATCAAAATCAAGTACTTCTCTGTAATAAAAAAGTGCAGAGAAGTGATCATCTTTTTCAAATGCTTCTTCAGCTGCATTCAAGAAAGCTCGTAACGTTTGACCTTCCATTGAAAGCGTTTGAAAAAAGAAAACAATAAGTAAAAATATGTAGTATGAATTTTTCATTTTCATGGGTTAATTTTTTTTAAAATACAGGACAGCTCTTGAAAGCTCCTAAAGGCTTAACATGAGTAATTATGTATTGAAAAGAAATTTCAGGTCCACCAAAACGGTCTGTCGCCATTCTGAACTCAGAAACATTGATATCATAGCTAAAACCTACATACCAATTCCTAACATCTAAACCAATCATAGGTACTATAGCATCAGCCTCATCCTGATTAATCCTTGCCATTGATCCTACGTCAAGACGCACTTCCTGCCCCCTCTGTCTGTTTACGTAAAAGCTAAGCAATACGGCCGGTACAATCTGATGTGCCGGCCCTTGAAACTTAGCCACTCCATGAAACTGTATGTCCATTAATTCATTCAATTGAATACTCGTGTTAAAATGAGCGGTATATCGCATTGGCCAATCTATAGCATCATCTTCGTAAAAAACATGTTCAGGAGTATTCAAGTGGTATATTCCTCCACCCACATTAAAATGAGTTCTGGCTGACTCTTGCCATCGATAGTGAATCCCACCTCCAAAGCTTCCATATGCAAACCCCTGCCTGCCATCATCAAAAGTTTCTCCTGACGGGCGCATTGGATCAAACATAATCCCATCAAATTGATTGTCCCATTGTAAGTGATCCCCAAAATTAAAGGAACGATGGGCTACAGAAGCCTGAGCCCCTAAGGTAATCAGATTTCTGGGATTGAGTGCATAAGTATAAGAACCCGACAAGCCCAATTGCCACAGCGTCATCCTCGAATCTCCTGCTTTGTCATAATTCATCAATGCTCCAGCACTAAAGAAATGATCGGACCTAGGGTTAAAAAACTTCTGATCGTAAGCACCCGTAAATGTCAAGTAGGGCACAGGAACAGAGTACCACTGATGTTTGTAATTGGCACTTATTCGTTGATCACCATTGAAAATACCAGTTAATGCAGGATTATAATTCAAAGGACTGTTAAAAAATTGACTGTAGTGAATGTCCTGACCCCGCAATGGAATACTGATGAAAAACAAAAGGACAGTAATAGCGTAAAGTATCTTCATCTATAAAATTTTATGCTCAATGGACAATAATTCAATATTTGACTTTTTTATCGTTTAGCAATCTGAGTATATATTAATTGCTTGTTAATTTCTAATGGCCAAACATTAATAAAACCTTAATCTAGCAAATTCGTGCCAAAAAACCTGATTATTTTTAAAATTTCATAACCATTTTAACTATTAAATACAAAGTTACACATTATAAATAATTAAAATATTAAAGGCGCTTAGAAAAAATAAACTTTTTTAACCTATCTTATTCAATGCTCTGTCTAAAAGCTTAATCTCAATTATTTTTAATATTTTCGCAAGATAGTAAAAAAAAAATAAACTATGAAAGCATTACCTATACCCTATGCCAAACAAATAAAGTCCATTGATTTAGCCACCATAAAATTAAAGAAGATTCCCTCGATTAATTTAATGGAGGAGGCTTCTGTGACCTTTTCCTCATGGTTTGAAAAAAAATTTCATATCAGAGAGCAGGTGATTTTCGCCTTCTGTGGACAGGGAAATAACGGTGGAGATGGTTTAGCAGTATCTAGATTATTAATAGAAAAAGGGTATAAAGTAAGAGTAATACTTTGGGGTAGTCCTGAAAAATGCTCTAAAGATTGTAAAATAAATTATAACCGCTTAAAATCGACAAGAGCAGTTGAGATTTTAGCTCTAAATAAAGCTAAAAATATTCCCCTTATTCCAGAGGGTTCTATAATTATTGATGCACTTCTGGGTTCAGGATTAGACAGACCGCTTGAGGGAGAATTACAAAAACTCATACTTCAGCTTAATTCAATTAATGCCACCCGGATCAGCATTGACATCCCCTCTGGTTTGTTTTCTGATAAACCAACTACAGGACTATCTTTTGCTGCTGACGAAGTACTTTCATTTGAATTCCCAAAATTGGCATTTCTTATGCCTGAAAATGAAGCAAAAATAATAAACTGGGATTTCAGAAGCATTGGACTCAGGATATGTGAAGAAATAGAAAAAAAATTGACAAATTATTGGCTAACTACAAACTTCATACAATCGCTTTTGAAAAAAACGAACAGATTCAGCCATAAGGGAACTCATGGTGCCGCTTTTATTATTGCCGGACAAAAGGGATTTTGTGGAGCTGCTGTCCTGGCGTCAAAATCATGTCTAAGGGCAGGTTGTGGCCTGCTTTACACCCATCTACCGGAATCTTGTCTTGATATTGTTCAAAAATCAGTTCCTGAGGCCATATGCAAAATCAATGCTGGTCAGGAATACTTAGAAAGTGACATTTTTCCACCTGAAAAAACCACAGCAATAGGTGTAGGTCCGGGAATTGGTACAAAGTTTTCAACAGCAAGGATAATTGAAAAACTATTTAAAACTACAAAGATACCCATCTTAATTGATGCAGACGCATTAAATATTATAGCCTCCAATAATTTACTGCACTCAGTTCCTGAAAACGCTATACTTACACCTCACCCCGGAGAATTTAGAAGACTTTTTGGTGAATCCTCCAACGACTTCGAGGAGCTCGAACTTCAAAGAAAAAAATCTGTTGAACATAGTGTTTACATCGTTTTCAAAGGGGCTTTTACCAGAATTTCTACTCCAGATGGAATAGTTTTTTTCAATTCAACAGGAAACCCGGGGCTTGCAAAAGCGGGCTCAGGTGATGTATTGACAGGAATTATTACCGGTTTACTAGCAAGGTCTTATTCCCCTTTTGAGGCTTCAGTAATTGGTGTTCACCTTCATGGACTTGCTGCTGACCTCGCTTTAATTAATGAATCCGTCGAAAGCCTTGTAGCAACAGATGTAATCAAAAATCTTGGCAAAGCATTTCAAAAAATAAAAACGGACAGAGCGCTTGAGAAAATTGATAGCGAAATGCTGGAGCCACCGATTGAAGTAACTCCTTAACAACTTTAAAAATAAATAAATGAAAATAGTAGCCATTACTGGAGCCGGAATCAGTGCAGAAAGCGGATTGAGCACTTTTAGAGGTGCGGGAGGCTTATGGGAAGGTCATGATATAATGGAAGTAGCGTCTCCTGAAGGCTGGGCAAATAAGCCTGAATTAGTGCTAAAATTCTATAACTTAAGACGCCAACAATTAAAAACGGTAGTACCCAATAACGCACATCTCGTGCTTTCAGAATTAGAAAAGAATTTTGACGTAAGCGTTATAACACAAAATGTGGACGATCTACATGAACGGGCGGGCAGTAAAAATATCATCCATTTGCATGGTGAGTTGACAAAAGTCAGATCGTGTATTGACGAAAATTACATTATTGATAAAGAGGGAGAAATCCTAATAGGGGAAAAATGTCCAAAAGGCGGTCAATTAAGACCCCATATCGTCTGGTTCGGGGAATTGGTTCCCATGATGGATATTGCAACGGAAATTGTTCGAACGGCTGATGTAGTAGTAGTTATTGGGACTTCACTCCAGGTTTATCCGGCGGCAGGATTAGTGCTGATGGCACCACCACACGCAAAGATATGGTATATCGATCCTCAACCCTCCACAGAGCTAAAGTCATACTTTGGGGATCGACTTACTGTTTTGTCATCCACCGCTACAAAAGGTATGGAAGTATTTAAAGATTGGGTGGAGAAGCAGCAACAGTAATTCATCTCAATTAATCCACACTTACTACTTTTTTCAATACAATAATCAAACCCAATAATGCTACAATCACCAGAATAAAAGGTAAAAGGTTCAAAAAGCCATCAAACTCAGGATTATTCACAAAATTCCAAACTTCACGGGCATTTTTACCTCCCCAGAAAAAAAGCATTGTCCTTGGTAACATCCCGAGCATACTGGCATATGTGTATTTCCAGAGATTAAGCGAAAATTTTGCCAAGAAAATATTTATCATTGCAAAAGGCAAAACCGGAGACAGCCTTAGCGACGCGACCATCAAAGTCTGATTTTTTTCAATATTTCCAAGATATGGTTTCAGGGAATCTACCTCCTCAAAGGGCACTGTTTTGAAAACTCTATTGACTAGTTTTCCCAAGTATAGTCCTAGCAAAGCAGCTAATGGATAGGAAACAAAGATAGGAATTAGCCCCATCCATCCAAGATAATAACCACACAAAATAGCGATAAGTGTACTTGGACTAAATGCAGCACCAATGAGAAAAACTGCTCCAAAGGTAGCAAAAATATACAGTAGCCGGATGTCTATACCAAAAATCCAAGGATTAGATTGCAAGCCAAGAACAACCAATGAACTGACTACAAGAGGAAGCAAACCAAAAAAAAACATCAAAACCAAAAGTCTTGAGTTGTCTCTCCCAAGTTGAAAAATGACAGAGAGGTACTTTTTTATTGGCATGACCTAAGTCTCAATATTCTACTTACTCCTCTTATCATCTTCGATTTTTTGTGAAAATAGCCCTGAATACTACTTCAGTTTAACTAAATACTCCATCAGCTCCACCGTACGACAAGAATAAGCATATTCATTGTCATACCATGCCAATGTTTTGTATAATTTGCCTATTTTCATGGTTGACAACGCATCAAAAATACTTGAATGAGTATTAGAAATGATATCAACGGAAACGATGGGATCCTCTGTATATTCAATGATACCCTTTAACTCGTTCTCAGCGGCCTTTTTTACAGCAGCGTTTATCTCTTCTACTGAAGGATCTTTTTTCAACATGAAAACAAAATCTGTGGCCGAACCGGAAATAGTGGGAACTCGCATTGCAGCTCCGGTTAACTTTCCTTTTAATTGCGGAAGAACTATTGCTGCAGCACTTGCTGCTCCTGTGGAAGTAGGAATAATAGACACAGCAGCTGCACGCGCTCTGCGAAGATCACTGTGAGGTGCATCCATTAGCCTTTGATCAGCAGTATATGCGTGAATCGTATTCATTACACCTTGTTCAATACCAAAATTCTCATCCAAAACCATTGCTAAAGGAGCCAGACAATTGGTAGTGCAACTTGCATTTGAAATGATATTATCCTCAGCTTTCAAAATATGATGATTCACACCCAATACTACTGTAGGAACACCATCACCCTTAGCAGGTGCAGATAAAACTACCTTTTTTGCACCGGCCTGAAGGTGTTTGCTCATGGCCTCTTTAGTACGAAAAACTCCGGTACTTTCTAAAACCACATCAACCCCCAATTTTTTCCAAGGTAAGTTTGCAGGATCTTTTTCACTATAACACTTTAACCTGTGCTTACCATCAATCACCATTTCATCACCCTCTGCTGTGACCGAATAAGGCAGCCTCCCATGAGCAGAATCATACTTAAAAAGATGAGCTAAAGTGGTATTGTCAGTTAAATCATTAATAGCGACACACTCAAGGGTATCACTTTTTAAAATCTCTCTAAGAGATATACGGCCAATGCGACCAAAGCCATTAATGGCAACTTTAATCTTTGTCATAATTTAATTTATTTTAAATGGATAGAATTTGTGCAATTTTTACGAGGTGCTCATTGATCTTCTTCTTTTGAGTGTAGGAGGTTTCAATGGGTTCCTGCACTATTTTTCCACATCGATAAGAAGTCATAAATCCGGTATTACCACTCAACAATCCTTCTACTGCAGCTACCCCCATTTCACTTGCAATGACACGATCAAAACAACTGGGATCACCACCTCTTTGCAAGTGTCCGAGAATGGTTACCTTAGTTTCGTAATCAGTGTATTTTTCCTGCACCGCTTTAGCTATTTCAATGGCTCCACCGTTAGCATTACCCTCAGCTACTACAACTATACTGCTGCTTTTTTTGTTGCGGAAACCCTTTCTTAAAATAGCTACAAGTTCTTCTACCGAAACCGGTCTTTCCGGCATCATAATACAAACTGCACCGGATGCTATACCTGATCTCAGTGCAATAAAGCCGGTATCTCTTCCCATTACTTCAACAAAAAACAACCGATTATGAGACAAGGCGGTATCTCGAATTTTATCGATACAACTCACCACAATATTGGAAGCACTATCATATCCAATTGAATAATCAGTACCAGCAATATCATTATCGATGGTGGCAGGTATTCCAGCAATCTGAATGCCAAATTCTTTGCCAAAAACATGGGCTCCAGCAAAAGTACCATCTCCACCAATAGCGATGAGTCCATCGATTTTATTTTGGCGCATATTATCATATGCTTGTTTTCTCCCTTCAACTGTCCTGAATTCAGGGCAACGCGAAGACCTCAAAAAGGTACCACCATTCCCAAGAATATTGTTAACGGACCTGACTGATAAATCTCTGAAATTTCCATTTACCAAACCATTATAACCCTCATAAACCCCTACAGCCTGCGCATTATAATATACACATGATCTAACTACTGCACGAACAGCAGCATTCATTCCCGGCGCATCACCACCGGAGGTTAAGAGAGCAATTCTTTTTATGTCACTCATTTTTTTTAACTTTACATAAGCAAATATACGCGAACACTTAGTGTCTCCAGTACACAATCTAATTATTTTGTAACTTTACATCAAATATATAAACTAAAACCGTGCCATACTAGGAAAACTAAACTTTAAATCATTCTTAAAAACTTGATTTGGAAGAAAAAAATATAATTACAGGAGAAAACATAAACTCCCATCTAAAAGACATTGAGGAGCACTCAAAAATAGCTGTATCCGTAGATTGTGTGATTTTCGGGTATGATATGGAAGAGCTGAAGGTGTTAACAATAAGCTGCAATATGGATCCCTATAAGGGTCTTCCCTCATTGATTGGCGATTTGGTAAATGAGTATGAGGATTTAGATCAGGCTGCAAAACGTATTTTAAAGGAAAGAACCGGCATCGATAATTTGTATCTTGAACAAATAAAATCATTCGGAAAAGTCGACAGACACCCACTTGGTCGAGTGATAACAGTTACTTACTTCGCTTTGGTTAAAAAAGAAGACTATACCTCAAATGGCACTAGACCAGCAGTAAATTCTAAGTGGATTGCCTTAAGTCAAATTAATGAGATGGCATTCGACCATTTGAATATTACTAATGTCGCCTTGGACACTTTGAGAAAAAAACTATTGGAGTGTCCCATCTGGATGAAGTTACTGCCAGTCGACTTTTCTCTGCCCGAACTTCAACACCTATTTGAGACCATTATTGGGATACCTCTTGACAAAAGGAATTTCCGAAAAAAAATCCTTAGTCTTGATATCATTCAGGAGTCCGGCAAAAAACAAAAGGATGTCCCACACAGACCGGCCAACCTTTACCGCGTCAACCAAAAGAAACTAAAAAAAGAGTATTCTTTCTTATTGAAAAATCCGTTTCACCACGGATAAAAGGCTACATCCGCTCCAACTCTTGAATGCTTTCATTGATAATCCGTAGCCTCTTTTGTCCGTCTTCTAGCTTTTGGCGTTCTTTTTCAACGACAGGTGCAGGAGCACTGCTTACAAAACGTTCATTGGACAGCTTCTTTTCAACTGAAATCAGGAAGCCTTCTGCTTGATTTTTGTCTTTAAGAAGTTTTTCTAATTCAGCTGCTTTGTCGATATAACTACCTGTATTGATAAAGAACTTATTATTTCCTGAAAGGAAACACATCCATCCATCAGGATGATCATCAATTGGGTTCAGATCACCCACTTTACCAAATTTTTGCAGGATATTACAATGTCCTTCAGAAAAGACAACAGCTCGCTCAGTTTTCTTTTCTTCAATAGCTATTTCCATTTGCTCACTATAAGCAATTCCATATTTATTTCTTATTTCTCGGATTCTCGACACCAGCGACCTCAAGGCATCCATTTGATTTACAGCTGATTTATTTATTTTGCCCATTTCCGGTAGCTGAGCTGAAAAGCAATCTTCACCTTTTTTTCTATCCCTCAAAAGAGCCCATATCTCCTCAGTGACAAAAGGCATAAATGGATGCAGAACAATCATCAGCTTCTCAAAAATCACAATTGTTTTATCCAATACCTCAGTGGATATTTTTTCTCCCTGAGCCGGTTTAATTACCTCAAGATACCAAGAGCAGAAATCATTCCAAATCAAAGTATAAGTTCTGATCAAAGCCTCAGAAATCCGATACTGGTTGAAGCAATTTTGATTTTCCTCCAGAGCTGTTGCAATCAGGCTTTCCATCCACTCTAGTGCTACTTCATCGGATCGTTCTGGTTTTTTAGAAGAATCACTCTCCCACCCTTTGACTAAGCGCATGGCATTCCAGATTTTATTGGAAAAGTTCCTACCTTGCTCACATAGGGATTCATCAAAGAGCAAATCTCCACCTGCAGGCGAACAACTCAACATACCAAACCTTACGCCATCTGCACCATAGGTATCAATTAGTTTCAGCGCATCGGGTGAGTTACCTAGTGATTTACTCATCTTTCTCCTTTGCTTATCCCTGACCATGCCGGTAAAATACACATCCTTAAAGGGCATCTCCCCTTTCCACTCATAGCCGGCCATAATCATCCTCGCTACCCACAAAAAGATAATATCCCAGCCAGTAACGAGGACTGAGGTCGGATAGTAGTAATTAATTTCCTTCTCTGACCGAAAACCATTAAAAACAGAAACTGGCCAAAGCCATGAAGAAAACCAGGTATCCAAAGCATCTTCCTCCTGCCTGAGATCAGATATTTGTAATTCCGGTCTGCCTAATTTTTTTCTCGCTAATTCAAGTGCCTCCTCAGCTGTCGTAGCTACAAAAATCTCATCTTCATAATACCAGGCAGGAATACGGTGTCCCCACCAAAGCTGACGCGATATACACCAGTCGCGGATATTATTCATCCAGTGGCGGTAAGTATTGATCATGTTTTCAGGAAAAAAGCGGATATCTTTATTTTCCGCTGCGTCCAGAGCGGGCTGCACTATTTCCTTCATATTGACATACCATTGTTTACTCAGCATAGGCTCAATGACTGCATTGGTGCGCTCAGAGCGCCCCACATTGTGCTGATAATCTTCGACCGAGGATAGCAATCCCGCTTCATCTAATAACTGACGCATTTTTTTACGAGCCTCAAATCTGTCCAATCCGCTTAATGGACCACCATTCTCATTGACAATACCATTGGGTTCTAGCATACTAAGAACCTCAAGTTTATGCTTAAGTCCAATCTCATAATCATTGGGGTCGTGTGCGGGGGTAATTTTTAACGCGCCCGTACCAAACTCTCTATCGACATAATCATCGAAGACAACGGGAACTGAACGTTCCGCTATAGGAACGATTAGCTTTTTTCCTTTCAGATGACTGTATCTCTCATCCTCGGGATGAACGGCAACACCGGTATCAGCCATTATGGTTTCCGGCCTTGTAGTAGCAATGGTAACAAATTCATCACTTCCCTCTACCTGATATTTTACGTGATAGAGGTGCCCTTTTTCTTGTGAGTAGATTACTTCCTCATTGGATAAAACGGTCAGCGCCTCCGGATCCCAATTAACCATTCTTAGTCCACGGTATAATTTTCCACGATTGTACAAATCTACAAAAGCCTGAATAACATGGTCAGAACGGATTTCATCCATAGTAAAAACGGTCCTGTCCCAATCCGCTGAAGCACCGAGTCGCTCGAGCTGATTTAGAATGATTCCCCCGTACTTTTCTGTCCACTCCCAGGCGTATTTCAAAAACTCTTCCCTACCCAATTCACCTTTCGTCAAGCCTTTTTCTTCCCTAAGCCACTTTACTACTTTAGCCTCAGTAGCAATACTCGCATGATCAGTACCCGGCACCCAACAGGCGTTTTTCCCCTGACTTCTCGCTCTCCGAATCAGTACATCCTGTATGGTGTTATTCAGCATATGACCCATATGCAATATACCAGTGACATTAGGAGGAGGAATTAAAATGGTAAAAGGCTCACGATCATCCACCTCTGACTTAAAATAACCATTTGATTTCCAGTAATCATACCACTTTCTTTCAACCTCTCCAGGCTCAAAATGCTTCGAAATTTCCATCCATTCAATTTTTAGAGCTGCAAATATCGGTAATTTATGACTATTGGTGCGAATATTGAGATTTGAAGTGATAAAGTTTAAAGTGGAAAGTTTAATGTTTAAAGATTGCTGATGTCTTTTATTGGTTCAAAAAGAAAAACATTAAAACATGAAAGCAAAATAGCACCACTCTACTGCTCAAGCTCCTCAACCGAAGACCCTTTTTTATCCCTGCCTTGAAACAACTGAACAGTATGCATAAACTCCTCAATGGAATCAAACTCCCGACGAAAAAGTACCCCTACACTGTGACGATTTCTTCTACCCTCAGGGACATAATCGAGGTTTGAAGACATTCGCAACCTCCATCTTCTATCAGGTGTAATGAAATAATCGACAACTCCGTAGGGTGCAAGATAGGGATCAGAAGTGACAAAACTCTCACGCACATAGTTTCCACCAACATTCATTTGCACACGCCCATCGAAAAGGGTTGGCCTGACACCCACTCGAAGCTCACTGGTAGAAAGTTGCCCTACAGATTTAAATTCACCACCTGCCATATATCCTACATCCATTTCTATCCCTGAGATGAATCCAACATCTTCAAAGGCATTACTCAATAAATCGGTAAGATAAAGGGAGAGCTGATTAGAAATCCATTCAGAAAAAGTATTAGTAATTGCTGCTACAGAGTGTCCAAAACCAATATTAAAAGAAGAGGGCAAAAACCCACCAATCACGATCAGCGCAAAAACCTGTCGGTTCATTTCATCCGGATTGTCTTCGAGATCAAGGATCTTCCGATCAGTAAGCGTTCTCAAATTACCGGTTAAATTGGGAAAATCGATTGAAAAATTGATGTCGGGTCTAACGAGCAGCCCGGTCAACATAAGCGTAAGGTCAACTGGTGTAGATTGGTTGGCCTCATTAATCAATTGTTCATCACCCGTGGTAGTCTGAAGATAGTCATCAATAAAGTTATATGGAGCTGCTGTAAGTCCACTGTAGTTTGCCTCAATATCAATGATAGCATTAAGAGGATCCCCCGTCCACTGAATAGTTCCTCCACGAAGCACATCAAAAGGCTTATTGACCTGAAGCAGACCAAAGGTATTGGCAAAAAGGTAATTACCCTCACTAATTTCGTAATCCCCAAAAATCGTAAAATCCCCATTTCTGGTCAATCGAAGTTGCAGATTGCCGTTACCCCTACCACTTAGAATATCCCCTGTCTGTTCATTGAAAATTATCTGTACTTCAGCATCCTCATTGGCCGTCATGTCCAGTAAAAAATTAACCCCTGTTACTTCAGAGAAAAACTCCCTCGTCACTTGCTCTTCGGAATGATCAAAAACAATGAAGTCTAATTCACTCGTTTGAACTGCTTCGTTGACCAAAATAAATAAGCGGGAGCCCGGTCCATTAATAGCATTAATCCTGATGTCAGGCCTTTGGAAACTACCCTCAAATTCTGCATCAACCTGTCCTATCAGTCGACCATAATAAAGATTGTTGTCTTGCCTGCTTGTATTCAGCGCCATGATTCTTGGGGAGGAAATAGTCAGGTCCATTCTCATATCTCCAAAAAGACGATGTCTGAATCCACCCTCAACAGTTGCTGTATTACCCAGTGGGTCTCTGAGTTCCAACCCGGTAAAGTCAATCCAATTAGTACTTAAAGCTACCCTCTGATTTTCAGCAGAATACCTCACTCCTAGCACCTCTATGGTACTTTCTAAATAATGTACAAGCGCATCTCCCTCTAATTCAATCTGATCCCAGCTTTCAGCAGTAGCTCTAAGATTGCCATCAAATGTACCTTCCGTGTCGGATACTCCATCCTCAACAATCTTTTCAAAAATCAGCATAGGAAAATCCTTTAATTGAAGCTGAACATCCATCAACCGATTGTTCGCTAGTCGTTGCTCCCCATCAACTGATATCACGCCATTGGCTAAGAGTCCCTTATGGGGATGAGAATTGCGCATATTGATCTCCAATAAACCTGTCCCGGTAATTAAAGAAGACTCAAGGTACAGATTCCCATAATCAATGCCCTGAAAGCTAAAATCATTGACATTCACCTGCCCGTTCAATGCGTCAAATTCAAATATATTAGTTGTCCATAAATCCAGATTGAGTTCACCGTCCAGCAGATATCTTTGATCATTGATTAATTCATTGAGAAAGTTAAGGTCTAAACCCAATACTCCTACATTCAAACCGCGATCCGCAATAGATTCAATGAAAATCAATTTATCCTCACTGCTAAACTTTAAATTTTTTGTCCTGAAAAACTTTTCTCCTAAAACGAGTTTGTTATCATCATTAACTGCCCAATCCTCCCCTAAAAAAGCTAGATTGGTATTGGCAAAAATAAAAGCCCACTTGTCATCCTCAAGGAACCCGCGACCTTCAATGTAAAGATCATCTAATAATAGTTGATAATCCTGAGTATTGAGGTTGAAATTAAAATGCGAGGGAGAAAGGTCAGCAGATAAGGTAGTCGGATTACTTATAAAAAGTGGCCCCAACTGCATTGCATTATTAGTTATTAAGACATTACCAAATTGCTCATCCATACCGATATAACCATAAAGTCCGGATATAAAATTATTGTCAATCTTGAGTTCAGGAAAAGAAAACTCAAGTGTATAGCTGTTCTTCTCAGAATCAAAATCACCCCAAATCCGGGAGTCCATTATGGTATCTAACTGAGGCAAAAAAAGATGAGTAAACCCCTTAGTATTTTTTAACTGTAGATCAAAATCAAACTTTGCGGATTCTCTTTCTACAAATATTGTATCTGGAAAAAACTTATGGCTGTATTCAAAGTGCTCCAATGCATATCGTTTGATCAAATCACCTAAATCTCCTAGCCTGTAATTCCCCTCAATAATCAAATCAAGTATATCAGACTGCCCTATTAACCTTTTATTGAGGTATTCATCAACAGTAGCTATAAGATAAAGTGAATCCAGATTGGTGGACAAACTATCAGGTATCTCAATAACAAAGTCCCTGACCACCAGACTACCATTGGGATAGTCAAAATCAATTCCCCTTGCGTCAATGCTGGCTAATGCGCTCAGGTGAAAATTTTCTTCACTTAAATTGAGCTCACGGGTATGTAGCTTATTTAGGCTAATATCTGCATTTATTCTAGGTTCATCATCTCCGTAAAAAACAATACCCACCATCTCAAAGTCGAGATGCTCATCACCAATGCTAAAATAACCATCAAAAACTCTTCTGTTGATAAATCCATCAACAAAAAGACTGTCGTATTCATACCCTCTGAATGAAAAGGAACTAACTTCAGCTACAATCTGAGCATTTACTGTCTCTGGAGTAAGTCCGCTACCATTGGTTAGCTCGGCAAAAAAGTTTATTTTTTCAAATTCATCGTTCTCCAACCAAGTGCCCAAATTAAAATCCTCCACACTCAATGTACCTGAATATCGGGCACCCTCAATCCCATCCATAAGATAGAGTTGTACATTTGTAGCTATTGCTCCTATATCTGTCCGGAGAATCCCTTCAGCTTCAAAATCTCTTAAATATCCTTCAAAAAGCCCATTGAAATTTAGCTTTTGTAACTTTTCAAAATTAGGAGGTATTTCAAATTCCGGAATTATACCTTTAAGAGCAAAAATATCCGTATTGAGATCTTCCACCTGAAGCCTAAAAAACTCCTCCCCGGGAACAGTAATGTTTCTAGCGAAAAAATTACCTTTTAAATTTAGATAGTCGTCAATGGACAACTGAATATTCTTTCCATTAAGATCATTAAGTGTACCATTTATCGACCCTGCTAAGTGAATAGTTTTGTCCTTATTCTTTTGGATAAAAGCAGACTGCCCTAATTCTTCACCAAGGAACAACAACTCACTAATCAAAATTTCAGCTCGATGGAAATCCCCCTTAATTATCACCTCATTGGAAAAATCCCTAAAGGCATGTAAATCCCCATACGTCAGTGAAATAGTCTCATCAATAAAACTACCTCCACTCAAAAGATTAACATTTCTAAATTCCAGATTTTTATCTGAGAAAAACAATTCATCCGCTTTCATTTCAAGTAGTTCAAAGCCTTCAGAGGTAGTAAAACTCAAAGATTGAGGGTTTGCTCTTATACTATTGCTGTCAATTACCACATTATCGAACTGAATATCCAGATCCAAAATTTGTAGAGCTTTGTAATGCTCACCCTTTTCTCCTTTTCTAAGAAAATCAGTAGAGGAAAAGCTACTATTCCTTACTTCCAGAAAATCGAGACCGAGCTTAAAGCCCGGCCTGAAATATTTTCCACTCTCACCTGTTTTTTCCTTTTTCATGGGCTCGTCATCCATATACAAAGACTCGAACCTCTCCGACGATGCTACTACCCCGTCCAATACAAGTGAACTCAATTGGAATTCCATTTTTTGCAAGTCAATGGATTCGGCAGTTAAAAATAATCCTTCGATCAGAAACTGTTCTCTATTGCCCTTATACGAATCTTCGATCATTACCCTAGAGCGATGAAAATTCAAGGCATCCAGACTAATATGGAAGAGAACATCAATGGACTCTCGTTCATTAGGTTTGGGCAATAAAAAGGAATCCTTAGGAGTATTGAGAATTTTTACCACAGCACCGTCTAAATCAATGGTATTGATTTCAAGGCTCCGATTGAACAGACTGGTAATGGGTCTCGACGTCCCTGCTCTTAGTCGGTCAGCGTAAACAAGTGTATCACCGGACTCATACAAAATCAACAAGCCGTCTATCTCCAGTTTATTGATAAAATTAAAATTTACCCTTTGGACTGAAACCTCATAACCAATATTTTCTGCAATAGAATTAGCAATTCGCTCAGTAAGAAATCCCTGAACTATAGGTAGGCGAAGTGACGCTAGCATGAAAAAAAACAAAGCCAACAGAAGAAGAACTACCTTCAGTAGCTTTCTTGATCGTCTCCCCGGTTTTAATTTTTCCTCTGTTTTCAAGTTTGCTTTCTTCGTTTCATTATTACTAACGTGGCAGCACTGCAATAATTCGGTTGAGACTGCTTTTTTCCGACCAAACCATTAAAATTTATTTAAATTAATCCCACTCAGGCCTTTCTCCACTCTTCATAAACACGGATACAATTTGCAGCTTCTTTTACATCGTGAACCCGCAATATGGAAGCCCCAGCTTCCAATGATTTAAAATGCATCGCTGTGGTTACTCCCAATACATTTTCAGGTTTGGTATCCAATAATTTGTAAAACATGGATTTTCTGGATACCCCCACCAAAAGTGGATATCCAAGAGCCTTGAAGGTCTCCAGATTCTTCAATATGGTATAATTCTGGCTTATCGTTTTGGCAAAACCAAATCCGGGATCTACCATGATATCTTTTACCCCCTCAGTTTCTAAAAGGTGAATTTTTTCGATAAAATAATCATACATCTCACTAATCAAGTCTTCGTAATCGGTCACTTCCTGCATGCGATCAGGCTTAGCGCGATTGTGCATGAGAATATAAGGAATCCCAGTTTTAGCGACCGTTCTGAACATATTGGGATCAAATGCACCCCCGCTAACATCATTAACCAAATTCACCCCTTCATTAAAGGCTCTTTCCACAATTTCGGACCGGTAAGTGTCCACAGAGATCATGGTATTCGGAAAGGTTTTCCTTACGAGTATCAACGGGTTTTCTAGTCTTTTCCATTCTTCTTCAATACTTATTTCCTTGCTACCGGGTCTTGTTGACATGCCTCCAAGATCAATAAATTCAGCTCCACTTTGAACACAATTCTCCACATAAGAGAGTAATTGTCCTGATTGATTAAAGTCAACTGAATGAAAAAAGGAATCTGGACTAAGATTTACAATAGCCATGATTTTAGGAGAAGACAAATCAACCAGTTTTCCCCTGCAGTTTATCGTATGAGATGGATAGAGCACCATTTTACTTAGCAAAATTTGATGCTACCACCGCATTTTTCGGTCCGGCAGAATAATCATAAAAACCTTTACCCGATTTGATGCCGAGATTTCCTGAAGTGACCATATTTACAAGGAGTGGACATGGGTAATACTTTGGATTACCAAACCCATCGTACATCACTCTTAGTATAGATAAGCAAACATCCAGGCCAATAAAGTCAGCTAATTGCAATGGACCCATCGGATGCGCCATACCTAGTTTCATTACGGTATCAATCTCTTCGACACCAGCCACACCCTCGTGCAAAGTAATAATGGCTTCATTGATCATGGGCATAAGGATTCGGTTGGCAACAAAACCCGGATAATCATTTACTTCCACAGGAACTTTACTGAGTTTTTTACTGATTTCAAACACCTCAGTGCATACCTCATCTGAAGTAGCATATCCGCGGATAACTTCCACCAACTTCATCACCGGTACCGGATTCATAAAGTGCATTCCGATTACCTTATCTGGCCTACCTGTTGCTGCAGCGATCTGAGTTATAGAAATGGATGAGGTATTGGTGGCAAGGATACAAGAGGGTTTTGCAGCCTCATCCATATCTTTGAAAATCCTGAGTTTTAAGTCCACATTTTCAGTTGCAGCTTCTACTACAAGGTCCGCATCGGCTATACCTTTTTTCAGATCCGTTGAAGTTGTTATGGCATTTAAAGTAGCTGCCTTCTGGTCTTCAGATATTCTTTCTTTAGTGACCATTCTACTAAGGTTTTTATCAATAGTAGCAATAGCTTTGTCGAGTGCTGTTTGATTAATGTCTATCAATTTAACATCAAAACCATTCATCCCAAACACATGCGCGATTCCATTTCCCATAGTACCTGCACCAATAACTGCGATCTTTTGCATTTTTCGTATTTTTTTATTAAAAAAGTTCCACAAATGTAATGGTTTCACTACATTTCTTGTTTAAGAATTGAGTCATTTGTTAAACGCTCTTAAATAGTTACACTTTTATAATCTCAGGAATAAATACAACTGTATGAATACAGAAAAAATTTGTCTTTTTTACATCACCTTTCCAAATGAAGCAGAGGCGATTAGACTAAGTGAATCAGTAGTAAAAAAAGGACTTGCAGCATGTACCAACATCTACCCCATTACCAGTAAATACGTATGGAAAGAAACCTTTGTTTCAGATGACGAGTTTGTTGCAATTTTAAAAACCCTACCAAAGCATGAGGAGGAACTCAGATTTTATGCTGAAAAAGCGCATCCCTATGAATGCCCCTGTTTGATCAGCTGGCCCGTTACTGTGAATACTTCCTACTACAAATGGGTTGAATCCAAAACAAAGTCATAACTTTACGCAAAATTTAGTTATGTCTGTGATTAAGAATGTGAAAAGGGTAACCACGCATACCCTTTATGAGATGAAAAAAGCCGGTGAGAAAATTGCCATGCTAACCGCTTACGATTACTCTATGGCGAGGATAGTTGATGATGGAGGAATAGATGTAATTCTCGTTGGTGACTCAGCGTCAAATGTAATGGCAGGACACGAAACCACCCTGCCGATTACTCTCGATCAAATGATTTACCACGCCTCCTCTGTTGTAAGGGGAGTAAAAAGAGCATTTGTGGTGGTAGACCTTCCCTTTGGAACCTATCAGGGTAATTCTTCACTTGCGCTGGCCTCAGCTATCCGCATAATGAAAGAATCAGGAGCACATGGAGTAAAACTCGAAGGTGGCAGCGAAGTTATTGAATCTGTCAAACGAATACTCACTGCCGGAGTTCCCGTAATGGGACACTTGGGATTAATGCCTCAATCAATTTATAAATTTGGAACCTATACTGTAAGAGCAAAACAGGAAGAAGAAGCAGAAAAGTTAATGGAGGATGCAAGATTGCTCAATGAAGCTGGCTGTTTTAGTATCGTTCTGGAAAAAATACCTGCCGATCTTGCCGCTAAAGTAAGTCAATCTTTGGATATTCCAACAATAGGAATAGGTGCAGGACCGGACACGGACGGACAGGTATTGGTAACCCACGACATGGTAGGAATCACCTCCGACTTTCACCCAAGATTCCTTCGCAGATATCTTCAATTATACGATGACATCAAGGGAGCCGTCGGAGATTATGTGGCGGATGTGAGATCAGGAGACTTCCCAAATGAAAAAGAAAGTTACTAAAAAAGCTTCGACAAGAATTCATGAAAAGTAAATATATCTGGATTAGCCTGACTTTTTTGTTCTTAGTTGGTTTATCTATAGCCCTCTTTTATATCTGGAAATTTTACGGATATATCCACAATCCAAATTTTCAATTTAATGGAAATCAAACCGAGTTGTTGATTTATCCCAATACCCAATTTGAGGAACTGATTTATCAAATGGAGGATAGCGGCTGGGTAAAAAACACCCCTTCTTTATTTTGGGTAGCGGATAGAATGAATTTCAGCAACCAAAATCTCAAAACAGGTCGTTACCTGATTAATGATGGAATTAATAACAGACAATTTATTCAACAACTAAGATCCGGGAATCAGGCAGCTGTCAACCTTGTCATTCCTGAAGCACCGGACTTGAATAAAATAGCCGGACCTATTGGGCTTCAATTAATGAAGGACTCTACCGATTTTGCTGATTACTTCAATAGTCAGCTGCTGTATGAAAATTTTGGTATCAATACAGTAGAACTAAAAGCTATGCTCATCCCCAACACCTACCAAATGTGGTGGACATCCTCCCCTAAAGACTTTGTCAACAGAATGCAACGGGAATACAATTCATTCTGGGACAGCAACAACAGAAGAGCAAAAGCTAAACAATTGAATCTTACCGAAAAGGAGGTAGTAATACTTGCAAGCATTGTTGAAAGAGAAAGCAATTACCGCCCTGAAAGACCTGCAATTGCGGGAGTTTATATCAATCGCCTTAAGAATAATTGGCCTTTGCAAGCCGACCCGACTGTGGTCTTTGCCATGGGCAATCCAAAAGTAAGGAGAGTCCTCACAAGAGATTTAGAAATTGACTCACCTTACAATACTTACAAAAACACCGGTCTGCCCCCGGGTCCTATCTGCATCCCCTCTATCAGTTCAATTGATGCTGTTTTAAATGCCGAAGACCACAGCTATTTTTTCTTTTGTGCTGCGCCTGACCACTCGGGTACACATGTTTTTGCAAGGACTTTGGCTCAGCACAATCAAAATGCCAGAAAATTCCACAATTGGCTGAACCAACAACGCATCATGCGTTAACTTTGACCTAAGCATGAAAAATACTGTCAGCAACTATATTCGATCTCAATCTCTTTTTTCTAAAAGAGACAAATTGTTGCTAGCAGTAAGTGGAGGAAAAGACTCTATTGTTCTGACACATTTGATGTCAGACCTCGGTTATAAGATTGGTATTGCTCATGTCAATTACCAATTGAGAGGGAAGGATGCTGATGCCGATGAGACTCTGGTAAAAAATCTGGCAGATTCCTTGGGAGTGCCTTTTTTCTTGAAAAAAATGACCGCAGGTCAATTGGGCACCTCAGGTATTCAGCAAAAAGCAAGACTCATAAGATACGGATTCTTTGAAGAGATAGCATCAAAGCAATCATTTGATTATATAGTAACTGCTCACCATAAAGATGATTTAGTGGAAACTGTTTTATTTAATTTACTAAGGGGGACAGGGGCTCAGGGTATGAGAGGGATTGCCGCAAAAAAAGGCCTTGTCCGCCGTCCGCTTTTATCAGTGAGTAGTGCAGAAATTTTAGCATACGCGAATAAAAAAGATATTTGCTGGAGGGAAGACAGCACAAATGCGCAGAGCAAATACGACAGAAATTTTCTGCGTAATAATATTTTCCCTTTGTTAGAAAGCAGGTGGCCGGCCTGTAAAGATTCTATTTCTCATCACGCTGAGGTCATGAGGGAACTTGTGAGTATATCAGATTGGTGGTTGCAAAAAAAAGCAAAGTCTGTAAAAATGTCTACCTCCGATGGTATTTTACTGGATTTAAAGGAAATAAAAAAAAGTGTCGCACCATTAAGTTTGCTCAGACATCTATTAGCTGGGATAAAAATCGACAATCCGGTCCTTTCGGATATTTTGCAAAAACATCAACCTGGCACTCAGTGGTATTCCAATGATAAAAAATATATAATTACCTTAGAACCCGGTGAAAAACTAAATTATAAAACTACAAGTGAAAGTTACGATTTTCAACCCCTTACTTTTAAACTTTCTGGAGGTGAAATAAAAACAAATTCAGGCTCACTAAGAGTTTATGAAACTACAGTACCATTTGCAGAAAACAATTCTCATTTTTTTTTAATCAAAAAAAAGTACCTCAATACCACTTTTTCCATAAGAAAATGGAAAGCAGGCGATTCTTTTCATCCGGTAGGTATGCAGGGTAAGAAGAAAAAAATAAAAAAATACCTCACGGACCTCAAACTCGGTAGAAATCAAAAGGAAAAGGTTTTGGTGCTGACTCAAGACGAAAAAATTACGTGGGTCATAGGACTCCGGGCTGATGAGCGCTTTGCTTCAGATATCAAAAAAAATAATGGAGGAGTTGTACTGCATTGGGAACCGAAGTGATGGTTTTGGTGGTGGATAGTTTTTTTACCATAAAAAAGTATCTGCGATTTTCAATTTCATGAGATCAGCACTTTAAAGTTGTGATGTGGACATGCTTTTCTGAACACTCTCCTCTCCACTCCCCTTTTTAACTTTCAACTTTCAACCTCCTGCCTTGAGCAGTCGATTAATAAATAAATGACCTGTAAATTTACAAATGCAAATCTAATAGCAATGCCGAAGGGC
>RECS01000079.1 GCA_007693915.1 Saprospirales bacterium
TTTTTTTAATTGACCAAATTTTTCTTCATTTGCCCTTAAAATTTAACATTTGGATGGACTTTTTTCTAGACTAACAGACTTATTAAATGCCTTGCAAATAGTTTACGGGTAGAATAGTTTGAAAACAGGGGTTTTTGATTGCTTTATTTTATTTGTGTTAGACGATTTGCAAACCTTGTCCAGATAACTTATGCCAGTCTGTCTAAACTAAAGAACCAAGCAATCTGCGTTACACCATGATTTCTAGCGGTGCTAACCTTCAACCCAAAAACTAAATCGAGGATAGGGCATCAACAGAATCTCTACAGTGTACTTACAAATTAAAACTTTTCTCAGCATCTGTGCTATCCCATAATAGGGTACTCATATTAATTTTTAGTTATCTGATCCCCATCTTAAACAATGGCTTTCTATCTTTGTAAATAAAAGATGAATCTATCTGAATACAAAAAAAAAGGAATTTTGGAGGCTTATGTTTTGGGAGTCTTAGACCCTGAAACAACAGAAATATTAGAAACTGACCTCAAAACCAACATAGCATTAAAAGAAGAGGTAGAGAAGGTAGAAGCAAGTCTCTCTAATTTTAAATTCAATTTTACCAAAGGGAAAAAAAATAAACCAACCACAGAAAAGAAAAATACACAGAAGCCAAAGCGCACGAAAACTGAAAAGGGTATTAGGATAATTTTGGGTGTGTTAATTCTAGTAATGGTAGTAATGATTTTTCTTTTTCTATCCACCATTTACGAAAAAAATAATTATCAAAAAGCCATTGTAGAACAGGCAAAAAGTATAGATTCTCTCCAGCTGGAAATACAGAAAACCCACCATCTAAATCAGGATTTAAAAGGGGCACTGTCAGACTTTAATATGGAGACAATCTCAAGGTCAACTTTAACCGGAAAGGGTGAATATGCAGGCAAAAATGCATTTTTGATTGTTCCTGAAAGTAAATCTTCAACTGACTTTTTGATTTTACCATCAGTTGAACTCGAAGAGGAAGACAACTATTTTCAATTGTGGTCAGAGAGTGCGGGTCAGTTTCGTAGGGTGGGTAGAGTACGTATAGATAATATGCTCGATGGATTTATTGTCCACCCTTTACCGCGTACGAATTTACAATTAAGTTACATCAGTCTTGAAAGCGGGACACCTCCAAGTCAACCTATCGAGGAAAATTTAGTATTTCGACTAAGAAACTAGGTTATAAAATAAATACTAATTATAGCTTAGCCTAAACTCTCATTAGTATTTCTCTATTCAAATATCTCAAAGTAATACAAAAGATTAGCTTTGCCAGGAATAACGGGTGGTCGCCCACGCTCTCCGTAAGCCAGTTGCCAGGGTATAAAAGCACTTACGACATCACCCTTGTTCAATAGCACAAACAATTCATCCCACCCTGGCATGACAGTACCAGACCCTACAACAAAGTTTATTGCTCTTGCACGATTAAATGAATTGTCAAAATTTGCGGCTGATTCAATATTTTTCCCAAAATAGTGAAAGCTTATTCTATCACCTTTGCTTATAGGAGGACCATTACCTTTTTTATGGATAATAAATTCCAAACCTGAATCAGTTCTGATCAACTTATCTGCGTATTCGCTTGAAACATAATTCCACCACACTGAGTCTACAAACTCCCTTACTTCAGGTAGTCTATCTCTAATAATCTGTAATTCCGCTTCGTATTCCTCAGCAGTTTTGTAACTAACAAATTCAATTCGGGTTCTGAGTTCATCATCATCAGCCATACCAGGTAAAGACTGATTCATCTGATTCTTTCTCTGTGTTACTATAACTACGTCACCAGGTACCATAAGGTAAAGCGCCTCAAAAAGAGGTTCACCCGCAATTTGGGGGTCATCCGCTTCCGGTAATTGCATAAAAGATACATCACCGGAAGTTTTGGAATCATAAACCATAGAATCTCCAATGGAATACTGAAGGTTAAAAAAGACACGACCTCCTGCTTCAGGTAATTCACCCTCGCCTTCCTCTATCCAAACAATAGGAAACCCTGAAGATGTGGTTGATTCTTTGCCATTCTGACTGTAAAGAGAGGGTAAATTACTCCAATAAAATACTAAAAAAAAGGTAGCTAAAACAATTTTTTTCATTGGAAATCAATTTTGACTTGCCTCATTAGCCAAGAGCCACGTTTTCAAAAAGGGATAAATATCTCCATCGAGGACTGCATCTGTATTATTGGACTGATGGTTGGTTCTGTGGTCCTTTACCCTTCTATCATCCAGCACATAGGAGCGGATTTGAGAACCCCATTCGTTCTTCATTTTATCAGCCTCGATCTTACTTTTTTCTTCTAATTGCCTTTCCAATTCCTTTTGAAAAAGTCTGGATTTTAGCATTTGAATGGCCTTCTCTCTGTTAAGATGTTGACTTCTCTCTTGCTGACATTCCACCACAATACCTGAAGGTAGATGTCGTAATCTTACGGCAGACTCAGTTTTATTAACGTGCTGCCCCCCTGCCCCACTCGATCTAAAGGTATCCCATTCAATATCAGCCGGATTGTAATCAACTTCAATGCGATCATCAACCAAGGGGTGGACGAAAACTGACGCAAAGGAAGTCATCCTTTTTCCTTGGGCATTGTAGGGGCTTACCCGCACTAGTCGGTGAACACCATTTTCTCCTTTTAGCATTCCAAAAGCGTAATCTCCTTGTATCTCAATCTCAATGGATTTAATTCCGGCTACATCTCCGTCAACCCTGTTTAGTACACTTACTTTAAAGCCATTTTTCTCAGCAAACATGGTGTACATTCTCGCAAGCATATCAGCCCAGTCGCAAGCCTCAGTGCCACCTGCACCGGCATTAATTTCCAGCACGCATCCAAGCTCGTCTTCAGGCTTATTCAGCGTTGCTCTGAATTCAAGGTCTTCAATTTTCTCTAATGCCTGCTCGTACTTAAGCTGGACTTCCTCTTCGGTCGATTCACCTTCTTTATAAAATTCATAAAGGACTTCAACGTCCTGCACTACTTCCTCTGATTCCGCATATATTATAACCCATTGCTTCAGCTGTTTTAACTCTCGAAGCACCTCTTCTGCAGCCTGAGGGTCACTCCAAAAATCAGGAGCAGATGCAGTTATTTCTTTATCTTCTATTTTTTGTTTTCGCTCATCTACTTTAAAGATACCTCCTTAAGAGCAGTAGGCGATCACGAAGTTGTTTCAATTCATCCGCAGTCATCACTGTAGTTTTATAGGGTTAAAAAAAAAAGAGATGAGCAAAATTACTCATCTCCGTGTTTTTTTCTGATTTTCTAGTCTTGAATTTCAACATAGAAAAGCAAATCAGATCTCTGGGGGATCTGTGGTGGCCTTCCTTCCTCTCCATATGCCAGCGGATATGGAATAAAAATAGAAGCGACATCACCTTTATTCAATTGACTCAATGCCTCATCCCATCCTGCAATCACCGTACCTACACCTACCGTGAGACCAAATGGTTCTCCTCTGGAAAAAGAATTATCAAACATTGTCCCACTTTCAATTACTTTACCGTAATAGTGAACTTCTGCTTGATCTCCGGGATTAATCTCAGGTCCGTTTCCACTTTCGTGAATTACATATTGCAAACCTGTTTCAGTTACAATCAATTCATCACCAAATCCATTAGCTCTATAAGTTTCTAAAACCTCTTGAACGAATGCCTGAACCTCTGACTCACGTGCTCTTGAAGCCTCCTGCATAGCCATAATTTCTGCTTGACTTACAATTCTAAATAATTCGATATTGTAATTCAATACATCATCATCCGCCATTTGCAATTGCTGTTTTTGTTCCATTGGCATTGCGTCGCCCCTTTGAGAAACAGTAGCTAAGTCTCCGGGAACCATCATTGCAATAGCCTCAAATAAAGGTTCTCCCTGAATCTGAGGATCATCCATTGCAGGAAGCTGTAGCGAAGGAGTATCCGGGTTTGACCTCGAGTCAAAAAGTAATGAATCATTAAGCATGTAGCTTACGTGGAAGAAAAGGAAGTCGCCTTCGTTTGCAGGCTCCCCTTCTCCTCTCTCATGCCATGCCATTTCGTATCCTGATTCAGTAGTTACAGAATCTCTTTTATCTTCACCACAAGCTGAAAAAAGGAAAATTACAAGAGTAGTTAATGCTAGTAAATTTTTCATTGATCTATTTTTAAAATTATTTAATTATTTAATATAAACGGGAGCCACCTCCCAAAATTTTTTTATCACATGAGCAAGGCTGCTATGTGCGTATCCACCGGAGGCATTAAAGTGCCCTCCTCCACTGAAATGATCTCGCGCAAGGGCCTGAACAGAAATTTCTCCCTTTGAACGTAGGGATAACTTAATTATTCTCGGTTGTTGAGTGATAAATGCTGCTAATTTTACTATTTTTACCTTCAAAAGGTAATTTATTATACCTTCAGTATCTCCGCGCTGAATATCAAATTCCTTATAATCATCTTTGGAAAGATAGATAAGTCCAATCCCCAACTCTTCATTAATATTCATCCTATTCGCAAGGCAATGACCCAACAAGCGCATTTGTTTTTCAGATTGGCTATTGAAAATCAGGTTCTGTAAATAACTGTCGTCCAGCCCCTTGTCCTTAAGGTCAGCAACTATTCTAAAAAGAGCTGAATTGGTAGCATGATGAAAGGATCCTGTATCAGTAATGATACCGGTGTAGAGAAAATCAGCAATATTTCCTCTCACCGCGTGTTGTTCCCCTAAATCATTGAGCATTCTGTATATCAACTCACAGGTGGAACTCGCTTTATTGTCACAATAGTAAAAATCAGCAAACGGCTCTGGGTCAAGGTGATGATCAACCAGGACCTTAAATGCATTTTTATTTTGCTCGACCGCTTCCCCCATTTTGTCAATTCTATCCAATGCATTAAAGTCCAGACAAAGGATCAATTGCGCTCTCTCAATGGTCTTTATTACTTCTTCAGCCGCGAGATCATAAATTAGACTCTCTTTTATTCCTGGCATCCATTCAAAATTCTCCGGGTATTCACTGGGAAAAATGCACTTTACAAAATGCCCCTTACCAGAAAGAAATTCTTTCATTGCCAAGCTGGAACCAAGTGCATCGCCATCGGGATTCCTATGCGAGAGAATAACGATGTCTTTGGGATCTTTAATTTCTTTTCGGAGTATTTGAATATCTTCTATCATGCAGAGCGCAAAATTACAATAAATTACTTTAACAAATAATTTATTGACTAATGTTATTGAAAAAATAGAGGTTTCTTACTTTTGCACTTTCTTATAAAAACCAATAAAAATGGCAAACAATATTACTTTTACCATGATCAAGCCCGATGCTGTAAAAGCGGGCAATATCGGAAACATCCTGGCGATGATCAATAATGCAGGATTCAAAATAGTCGCGATGAAGTTCACTAAATTATCAGCGGAAAAAGCGGGTGAGTTTTATGAAGTTCACAAGGAGCGACCTTTCTATGGTGAATTAGTTGAATTCATGTCTTCAGGACCAATCGTTGCAGCAGTACTTCAAAAAGACAATGCTGTAGAAGATTTCAGAAAACTCATTGGAGCTACTAATCCTGCTGAGGCGGCGGAAGGCACAATCAGAGCATTGTATGCAAGCAGCATAGGAGAAAATGCAGTTCATGGCGCAGATAGCAATGAAAATGCTAAAAGAGAAGCTTCTTTCCACTTTGCCGGAACAGAAATGTTTTCTTAGTGGCTATTCGAAAAAGACTAAAAAAAAGCCGGGTAATTTATCCGGCTTTTTTTATTAATGAAATCATCATAAGCACGAGCTCATCCTTCTTAATTCTCCCTCTGTAAATTTCCAAAGGAGTATATTCTGTTAATTCATGGAAACACTTAGAAAGGTTTCTGATAAACCATTAAGATTAAGAATTAGTCAATGGATCCGTTCTTCACTTTTTGTCTAAAAACTAGTCCAACTATAACTAAATTGCTTAAATTCGCTTTTCTTATTGATTACACAAAATGTGAAGCAAATGAAACTGAACTATAGCCTTATCCTAACCTTTGTCTGGATACTGTTTTTTACTTATTCCTGCAGTACCGGACAACAACTCATTGAACCTGAATCTGTTCCCCACGAATTAGCTCAGCCCTCCCTTCTCCCGGAATTTGAAGCGGTCGAATCTTCTATTTTTGATAATGGTCGGATGTGGACCTTTGAATATGCACCTGTTGATTACTTTGCTGAGACTTATAATTTTGACCCGGATGACACCTGGTTTGAAAGGGCAAGGTTAGCAGCATTAAGATTGCCGGGTTGTTCTGCGTCTTTTGTATCTGGAAATGGTCTTGTAATGACCAATCATCACTGTGCAAGAAATCAAATCACACAGATCGGACTCGAGGGCGAACGTACTCTCGATGATGGCTTCTATGCTGAAACACTTGAAGACGAGCGAAAAATAGAAGATTATTACATTGATCAATTAATAGAAATTCGAGATGTCAGTGATCTAATCCTTGCAGAAGTGGATGCTGTCCCTATGGAAGAACAGGCGGAAATAAGAAGGGAGGTTATTCGCAGAGTCCAAAGTAAAATCACTGAAGAATTAGATAACAAAGAGCTAATCGTACAAGTGCGGTCTCTTTTTAATGGTGGCAGATATTCCGCTTATATTTTCAGAAGATTTACAGACATTAGAATGGTAATGGCGCCTGAGTTACAATTGGGTTATTTTGGGGGTGATACTGATAATTTCAGCTATCCCCGATATGCACTGGATATGACTTTTTTCAGAATATATGTGGACGATGAGCCCTATCAGTCAGAGCACTACTTCCCTTTTTCTAAAAAAGGTGTAGAAGAAGGGGATGCCGTTTTCATGATAGGAAACCCGGGAAGAACAACAAGACTCAATACCGTGGCTCAGCTAAGTTACACAGGAGAGTTCAACCTTGAATTCAGGACATCTTCCATATCATCTACTATTCGTGGTCTTGAACGGTTTTATGAAAACGACCCCACAACTGAAGAAGCACAAAGAGTAAGAAATATGATTTTTGGCTGGAAAAACGGAGAAAAACTTTTCAATGGCCAAAAACTCGCTCACAGAGATCCCTACCTGATGGGAAGGAAGGTTGATAATGAAAACAATTTTATAAAAGCACTTAAAAAGGATGAGCAGCTTAAAAGCACTTACCTCCCGGTTATTGAAAGGATAAGTGAAATTCAGGAAGAAAAAGCCAGATTGGCGCCCTATTCCTATATCAGCTCAGGAATCAGTCCAAACTCAGGAAGCTCAGCCTCTGTTCTTCAAAGGGGCTATGTAGCTTATCTCATGAATCAGGAGGGAATAAGTGAAGAAAGAAAAGAAGAGCTTCTAGAAGCCCTCGGGAACATCAGGGACAAAGATCCCATACTTGACAGAGAACTCATACAAGCACATCTGGAATATTTAACCGAAATTTTGGGTGAAGACAATATCTACATAAAGCAACTTCTTGGAGATAAAAACCCGGCAAAGGTTTCAAAAAATTTACTTGAGAAATCGGCTTTTACCTCAGCAGAATCAACCACTGATTTAATTGAAAACGACAAACTGGATTTTAGTGACCCGGCAGTAGAATTCTTTCAGACTTTTGGAAATAAACTCGCAGATGCCAATTCAGCTTACAGGAATTTAGGTAGCGAAGAAAGAAATCTTCAAAATGTCCTTGGACGGGGGTGGTTTGCAGTCTATGACACTTCTATTCCTCCGGATGCCACTTTTTCGCTAAGAATAGCTGATGGGGTTGCTGCCGGCTATGTGTACAATGGCACTAGAGCTCCGGCATATACTACCTTTTACGGGATGTATGACAGGCATTACTCCCATAAGGATCTTCCTGAATTTGATTTACCCAAACTTTGGAAAAATCCACCTGAAGCTTTTGATTTAAGCAGCCCGGTAAATTTTGTATCCACCAATGATATTATAGGCGGTAATTCTGGCTCTCCCACTGTCAACATCAATCTTGAAGTCGTCGGACTGGCATTTGACGGCAATGTAGAGAGCATGGGAAGTAGTACCTTCATCCTAGATGAAAGAAGTGCAAGGGCAGTGAGTGTGGATTCCAGAGGAATGCTGGAAGCACTTCGCAATGTTTATGGTGCGGAAAGACTGGTTAGGGAATTGGAAAATGCTAGGGCGGATTAAGATATCCACAGAATACTCATCCCGGTATTCCCTTCTTCGTCCTGCTGCTCCTCTATTCTGATCTTTGCGGGGAATTCCTTAACGGATTGAATCAGTGCTTTGCGCAAAGCACCTTCTCCCTTTCCGTGTATAATTTCTAGTCGTCCCTGATCGGCCAAAAGCGCTTTTTCAAAATAACCATTCAACAGATCGGTAGCTTCTTTATACCTCAGTCCTCTGATATCCAAATTGCTGTTAAAACCACTGCCGCTATAGGAAATATCCTTCTTCACAGATGCTTCTTTCTGGGTCTCCACAGGCTCTTTGGCAGGAACTAACTCGCGAAGATGCACTTGCATTCTCAAGCCACTGCCAAAAAGTAATTCAGCCTTTTTCTTATTGACTTTCAGGATTTTTGCAATTTCACTACCATCTCTAAGTTTTGCATATTGGACTCTTTCCCAATCCACTTTTCCATCAAATTCCTTCTTGAGTAGTTCTTCCTTTACCTCATTCTTCTCTTCATTAATGACCTTGAGTCGATTCTTAAACTCCTTTTGTACTTGCTCAGCCTTCTTTAAATCCCGTTCCTTTCGCAATTCCTTGATCATTTCCTCCAATTCCTTTTGCAATCGCGTGCCTGAGGCCAATTGTATCTGTTGCTTAGATAGCTTTAGCTTTTTTCGTTGTATCTCTAGTTCTCGGTACAGATAATCGAAGTTCTTTGACTTCTGTTTAATTTCTTCTTCTCTACTTTCTATTTCCTTAAGCCTCTTTTGGACTTCATTTTTTTCTTTTTGCAGGTCAGCAAGCATACCATCTACTGCTTCTATTTTTTTTCCTGCTTTTTGTTGAGCATATTTTAAAATAGAGGGGTGAATCCCCACCTTTTCAGCAATTTCAAACCCAAATGAACTCCCGGGCTTTCCCGCTGCAAACTGATAAGTCGGTTTCATGTTTTTACGATCAAAGATCATTGCTCCATTAATGATACCTGACGCATTGTTACCATAAATCTTGAGGTTACCATAGTGGGTAGTAATAACCCCAAAAGACTTGACAAAGCGAAGTCTTCGGAGAATCCCTTCTGCAATCGCTCCCCCAATCCTAGGATCAGTACCTGCGCCAAATTCATCTATCAGCACAAGTGAATTACTCCCGGCGGCAGCCAAAAAGTTTTTCATATTGGTGAGGTGAGAACTGTAGGTACTCAGGTCATCCTCAAGGGATTGCTGATCTCCGACATCTGCACATAAGTGTGAAAAAATCCCTAATCGACTCCCCTCCCCTGCTGTGATCGGAATGGCAGATTGGAACATCATCTGTAAAATGCCCACAGACTTAAGCAAGACAGATTTTCCCCCGGCATTGGGACCGCTGACCAGCAGTATTCGATTTTCTTCATCCAATTTCAGATCGAGAGGCACTACCTCCCTACCCTCCTTAGTATATTTAAGTTGAAGCAACGGATGTCTTGCAGCTTTTAACTCAATACCGGGCTTATCCAATAATTCAGGAATTAGTGATTCAGTCATTTTAGCCCATCTAAAGCGCGCTTGCAGACTATCAAATTGGCTAATCAAATCAAAGTTGTCACTTAATTCTTCAGCGTAAAAAGCAATTTCAGCAGAGACTTTTTTCAATATTTTATGCTCTTCTCTAGTAATTGATTGCTGTATATCAAAAAGGTCGTTATTGACAGATATGAGCTCGTCGGGTTCTATAAAACATGTTTTTCCTGAGGCAGATTCATCGTGAATGATCCCCTTTATTCGTCTTTTATACTCCGCCGGCACACTTAATACTCTGCGGCCATTCCGATAGGATTCCTTATTGTCGGTGAGTAGCGATTGACTTTGAAAAACTTTAAGCAGATCCGCAAATTTCCTGTCTGCTTCTCGTTGCTTGGATCCGTACAATCTGTGCAATGAATTGAGTTCAGGACTTGCGTTTTTTCGGATACTGCCCTCCTCATCAAATGTCATCTCCAACAATTCAAGCAGCTCAGGTATAACATTCAGTTGTTTATTCAATATAATCAAAAAAGGATATTCATCAGCCTCAAGATCTTTTAACTTATCGTCTATTTCCAAAGATATTTCCAATAGCAACTTTGTCGCCAATATTAATTCTCTTTCATAGACATAATCTGAGATATGCGCATATCTGACTAAATCGCTTATATCGTAATAAGCAGAAACAGAGGGTGCTTTTCCTTCTTCTTTTAAGTGACTCCATTCCTTCAGTAATTCCAGAGCACTTTTCAGCTCATTGTAATCAAAAATAAGTGGAGCTTTTACAAAATAATTTTTTCCTCCTTCGCCGGCACATAGACCTGAGAGAATTTCAGTGATTTTGGTAAATTCAATTACCTCATCAATATTTGAGGGCATTAAGTTTTTCATATTCAATTCATGTACCCTATATCAACGTTTATAGTGACCTATGTTTTAAAAAAAGCTAAAAAAATAGTGGAAAAATTCTATTCATTACTACCCCAAAACTTCACTAATTATTCAAATGCTCCCTTCCATAAATACTGCCCCTTCTGTAAATAATGCGTAAGGAATCGCTTTCCTGTAAATGTGTTTCATCGGAGGTAAGTTCTCCGGATCGAAAATCGGGTTGTCCGGCATCGACCCAAGCGGTGTACCAAACTGAACCAATGGCAAAAATAGTTTTACGCATCTGACGCTCTACCATTCCGTTCATCAGTCGCTCATATTCGGCGGCAAATTCGCGGCAGGGTTGCCTAATGGTCTGAAAGAGACGATCATCAAAACACATCTGAGCATCCTGAGGGTAAGTATCTCTGAGGTAACGCTCAATGCTCAAAACAGAATCAACCTTCATATGAGTATCTAGGATAATGTCCCAGAAAAACTCTTCTTTATCTTCAATATATTGGGCTTTCCCCACGATAAGGTCAAAGTCCTCAGCAAACAATTCCGGAATACGGCTCTCCCAAAAGGCGTGGATACCATCCTGTCCCGTGAGCTGTCCATTGTAGTTGATAGTGGTATGCAGTGGCACATGCGCATCACCTATGTAGTGACCGATATCCGCTGCAAAACGCAGAATTCTCGCTTTATCGCCCCTGCGCATGGCATTGGTAAGTTGTCTCATGATTTGGGGGAGGAAATATGGAAGAATACCATATTGAGTCAAATGATCGGCTATCCATACGCTATAGCAATCGGCATCAAACTCATCTTTCGCAAAAGCTTGAAATCCCTCTTTCCATTCCTCAAGTGGATATATCCAAGGAGGAGAGAAAAAATCTCCTGGAACCCTCGCGTTAAAAAAAGGTCTATAATTAAGCTCTAGCAAATCGGTGTAATCCCCATAGCTTTTCACTTTACCCAACTCAATTTCATCCCATGGAATAAATGGAAAGTAAACGACTTGAGTGTCCGCAATTCCAGCTACACAATCATTGATAATAGCTACACTACTGTATTGAGCCAATGCCGAATGCCAGCCTCTCGGTAAATCAGGAAAAGGAAAATCTCCCCAGACATCTACGTCAATAAAATGCCTAGGTCCTTCATGAGGTGTCGCATAGCGCCTACGATCCGGATCGACAGCATGAGCCGAGAGGTATTCAATCTCAGTTTTAAAAAGTGGCATCATCTGTGGTGGAAGAGTAAATACTGCTAACCTATTGAGCTTTCTGTGTGCATAAAATCCCCAATCCTCTTCTACATTTTCACTAATCATGATAAAGCCGGTAAGGCCTATAAATATACCGAGTAAAATAAGAAAAAGGTATGCGTTTTTCATGCTATAAAAAAATTAGGTGTCTGTTGCCCGAAAAAACCAAGAATAGCCCCAAAGGGCGCGCTTCAACACACCATATTGCCCCGACATAAAGTCGCCTGTTTGATTATTGCTTACAAAAAAGCGAAGGATATAGTCCTCCAGCTCAGCTTGTCGGGCAGCATAAGGACCAATTAGCGGAGCTGGAAAGCGTTGATAAAAATTATAGGATTTAATTTCTCCGTCAGTCCGCTCAAGTTCAACAATGGCAAAGGGTGTTGTATTTAAAATACTATCCTTTCCTATTAGATCATTAACAAAAGACTCAACTCCAATTCTCTGGAAGTTTCTGACAAAATTATCCAGCATACCGGGATGCCGTTGCCTTAAAATCTTTGGCATTTTTTCATCTAGAGGACGCAAGTCAAAACGCCCTTCGTCATTCCTTTCTACAAGAAAAGATTCATCTTCCTGTGCAGGATATCTTACAGTTATCCTTTTTATTTCGGATGTGCGCTCAGCAAAAATTGCTCTGTCGCGCCACTGTTCTTCGGAAAGGGTAAAGCGGGCTCTTAGGTTCCCAACAAAATAAGGCAAATGAACAACATATGGTTGATCAGCATCTTCCATGATATAAAAATTACCACGCTCATCCTGAGGCACACCCCCGATATAGTAGGCTTTCATCAAATTTTCCCTTCGATCGTAGATCTCCACCTTAATCCCTAAACCTGCAATAGATTGAATGATATTGGAATAGCTCGCTCTCGGGGGGACATACTTTACATCAACGTCCCTCAACACAGTCAGCAAACTTTCCATAATAGACTCATTGGCAAGGTATTTATTATTGACTAACCAACGGTCACCATCACGGGTAAGTACGGTGGGATCATTATCTCTTGGTGCTATAAAAATCGTACCAATCTGATCGGTATCCTTAACGGCAAAATTCCTGTCCCACCGCTGAGAAGAGGTCAATTGGTCCGAATTCTCTCTGCTGAGAAAAAATACAAGCCCCAATAGAAAAACTAAAATCAGTAGGTATATTAATGTTTTTTTCAATTTAAATTTTATTTTAATTGTTATTTATATTTCTGAATAGACTTATGAGAATTAAGGTATAAAACCTATTTTCAGCAAAAAATAAGTCTTGAGTTATATTATCCACTTAAAAGTTATTCAATTTCTGAGACCTTCGATCACTACTTGATAGAATTAGCACCCAAATACAAATGTAAACCATTCAAAAACAACATACCCCTCCTCAGTCATGATTTTGATTAGTCAATATACTCTGGGCTATGCATATCTCCTTCTTCTGATAAAATTATACCCTAACCCAAAAGCCAGGACAAAAGCAACAGGAATACCAATATTGATGACCTGCCATTTATTTCTTTCAGCGCGTTTCCTCACCTGATTGAGCAAGCGAAGCTGTATATCTCTACTCCTTGCCTCAAGTATACCCTGATCATCAAGAAGATACTCCACACAATTTAATAAAAAATCTTTATTGGCATATAATCTACCTTCATATTGATTGAATCCAACCGGTCTAATTTCTCCTCTTGTAGTAAAAGAATTCAAAGCAAAATCAGCATCAGAAACCACTATCATGGCACCATCTTCAACTTTAGGTTGAAAACTCATATTTAATGATCTTAGCGTTTCCTCCAATTCTTCTGTCACCCGATTTTCATAAGCCGAATAAAACTCACCTTCCAGCAGCAGTGACATGGGCAGATGTTGGCGATTAAATCGTTCCGGCTCCGGGTCATAACGCAAAATATTAAAATTAACCGGCGCAGGAATCATCTGGAAACGAGAGTATTCAGAGCTCGCTAACAATACCGTCTTATCTACTCGCCCCTTGGTTCGAACAGTATCTATGCTGCTAGGGAAAAAGAGATTTACCCTGTCAAGTGCCTTTACAATCGGATGGTCAGACCGGGGCGCCACAAGTGGATAATAAAACCACGGGAACAGATCCATCTGGGTTTGTCCACCAACTCTTCCGACAACCATAGGAATTCTAGAACACTCCAAGTCCTGAACCATATCGGGATTGACTCTAAATCCATATCTGAAGAACAAATCATCGAGATTCAAATCATAATCCCAAGGAATAAAATTATCATGCCTTCGAACACTGTCGATATTGATATTGAGCTTATTGATCAGCCAAAGTACCTTACCTCCATTCATTATATACTGATCGAGAACAAACTTTGATCGCTCGCTAAATCGTTTGGTAGGTCTGGCAACAATCATCAGTGGTACTTCCTGTGGGTCAATGTGAATGATAGAATCCAGCGTAATCCTTCCAACTTCATAAAACTCCCTAAGGTTTCGGTTTAGGTCTGCCAGCAACATTGATTCAGCCTCTCCCTGACCATCAGTATAAGCTATGGTAGGTCGGATGGCTCGCCTCAACTTACTAATGGCATTAGCAAATTTGTATTCTAAAAGTGAAATGGAATTATTAATAGTAATTTGTGGATCAATACCGGGCACTTCGTTCTCGAGAAGGTTAACAGCAATCGACCGCGATCCCAAATGGAAAATTGCATAAGGGTATATCAGCCGCTCAGATGACTCCCCACTTTCGACAATTCGCATATTTACCGGATGAATTCCATCCTTTGACAGTTCCTCGCGTCGCATATTGACAGCATGAGTCTCGCCTTCATTTGGATTCTCAAATTCGAATTCAATATTGGGATTAATATTCCTAAATTGCCTGAGCATATCCCGAGTGGAGTTTTGCAATCTTTTAAACCCGGCGGGAAAATCTCCATCCAATAATACCCTTACATAAATCACATCGCTGACATTATCTAAAATATGGAGTGTCGGTTGTGTCAGTGTAAATCTTTTTTCTTCAGTAAGGTCAATAAAAGTGTGTTGAAGAGATGCCAACACATTGACAACAATTAAGATAGCTATGACCAACCCAAGGTTTATTGTATTTTTATATTTTTCTTTCATTTTTCTCTTCCCAAAAGTTCTACTTTCTATTATCAATAACGTACTGAGCAATGGCTAAAAACAAAACAGATAAACTCAGAAAATAAACTACATCTCTTGTATCCACCAGCCCACGACTTATGGAAGCATAATGGTAATCAATACCCAATGATTGTATAAAAACATCCCAATTGCCAACAAATACCGGCAAATTACTTAAATAGAAAAAACCATAATACATAAAAAAGCAAAGGAATGCAGCCAGCAAAAAAGCTACAATTTGATTCCTACTCAATGAACTCGCCAAAATACCGATACTTGTGAATACCATACTGAGAAAAATAAGCCCTATATAGGATCCCATTATCGCTCCTCGATCGAGGTTTCCTCTTGGCGAACCTAATTCGTGAATGGTGTAATAATACAGTAAAGTCGGCAAAATCGCAAAAACTACTAAAGTTAAAGCCGCAAAATACTTTCCTGCCAATATTTGAATGGTCGTCAGTGGTTTGGTAGCCAATAGTTCAAATGTATTATTAGACCACTCTTCGGATAAAGACCTCATTGTTATGGCGGGGATCAAAAATATAAAAATCAATGGAGCCATCGAGAAAAGTGGATCAAGGGTGGCAAAAGGTTGGTGCAATAAACTAGTATCCGGAAAAACAAAAATGAACAATCCGGTAAGTAAAAGGAAGACAATTATGGATAAATAGCCAATTAGTGAACTGAAAAAAGCATTGATTTCTTTAATGTAAACACTTAGCATAATCTCAATTTTTTCCTGTCATTTCTCTAAACACATCTTCCATACTCGTTGCCAAGGTACTCATTTCCAATAATACCCAATCATTTGCAGCACAATACTTAAAGACAGCTTGTCTAAAATCTACATTTCCAACTTTTTTGCCTTTAACCAACCACTTACCGCTACTTACCTTTCGAGCTTCCATTAAACCTGGAATCCGTTTCAGAATTTTTTCATCTATTATTCCATCAAACAATAAACTAAGGGCAGTGACCTCTTTATCAGTTGTCCCTCCTCTAATCTCTTCTATCCCCTTATCCATTACCAGTTTTCCCTTATCAATAATCAGTGCCCTGTCACAAATGGCCTCCACTTCCTGCATAATGTGACTTGAGAAAATTACCGTTTTCTCATTCCCCAACTCTTTAATAAGGTTACGTATTTCTATAATTTGATTGGGATCCAAACCGGAGGTCGGCTCGTCAAGTATCAATACTTCCGGGTTGTGAATAATAGCCTGCGCCAACCCAACGCGCTGTCGGTATCCCCTCGACAATTGCTCTATTTTTTTGTGTTGCTCCCTACCAAGCCCAGTCAACTCTATTACATCTTTTATCCTTTGAGTGGAGCGACCCATTCCATAAAAACGTGCACACAATCCCAAAAACTCCTTCACGTACAGTTCTTTATAAAGAGCATTGTGCTCAGGCAAATAGCCAATTTTTTTTCGCACTTCAAGGCTTTGGTCATCGGTACTCAGACCGCAAACTGTTGCTTTTCCCTCATCCTGTTTGATATAGCAGGTTAAAATCTTCATAGTGGTAGATTTACCGGCTCCATTTGGACCCAAAAAACCAACCACTTCGCCCCGTCTTACTTCAAAGCTGACCTTATCCACTGCTGCCTGCTCTCCGTAATATTTACTCAATCCTTCAACAACAATAGACATATTTTTATTTAATTATAATGATTTGATGGTGAATCAATCTGATACTTCATTTAACGCAGATAACAATTCATCTATTTCAAAGGCCTCGTTAATGTGACAACTTCCAATGCTTTCCCGATTCAAAGATACTAAATAAGCTCCAGTTCCCAATTTTTCTCCGAAATCACTTGCAAGACTTCTTATGTAAGTACCTTTTCCGCATTTTACTCGAAAAGCAACAATGGGATTATTCCAATCAAGTATCTCAAAAGACTCAATATTCACCACCCTTTCAGGCAAATCAACTTTCTCACCTCTTCGCGCCATTTTATAGAGCTTTACTCCGTCTTTTTTTACAGCAGAGTAAACAGGAGGGTATTGTTTAATATATCCTGAAAACTCTTTACTGGCTTCAAGCAGTTGGTCAAACTCAATTCCCTCCGTTGACTTATGTCCCATTTCCTCAGTTTCCGCATCAAAACTGGGGGTAACACATCCCAATTTAAAGTGCCCTGAGTAAACCTTTTCCTCTCCCATCCAGTTCTCCAAAACCTTGGTTCCCTTCCCTACACCCAAAATCAAAAGACCTTCAGCCAAAGGGTCGAGAGTGCCGGCATGTCCAACCTTTACTTTTTTCTTTTTCCATAAAAACTTGAGGTGATAGCGAATTTTATTCACTACGTCAAAAGAAGTCCACCCTATTGGTTTTTTTACTGAAAGCGTAAATCCCACCTCCGGCTGAATGCTCTTTAAATCTGAAGTTTTGTCTAAGTGCTGCATGAAATCAGAAAAACAGATGATAACTAATCAGGCCAAAGCCCAATAATAAACAATAAAATCCAAACCATTTCAAATTGGCACTTTTTACCAGAGCAATCATCCACTTACAAGCAATAATTCCCGTGATAAAGGCTGCTATAAAACCAACAGTCAGGGCGCCAAGACTTTCCTGAAGTGCATAGTCACCTCTAATCATTTCAACTGAATCTAAAAAACCTTTACCTAAGATCAAGGGAAGCACAATTAAAAAAGAAAAACGAGCCGCTTCCTCGCGTTTTATGTTCAAAATCAAGGCTGCGCAAATTGTTGATCCTGATCTTGATATACCGGGCAATAGAGCCACAGCTTGTGCTAAGCCAATAATTACAGAGTCTTTGAAACTCACTTTTCTGTTATTGGTTTTGATCATATCTGCCACAAAAAGAAAACTTGCCGTGATCAGTAGCATTGCTCCTACCAACAGTAATTTTCCATCAAACAAAACTGCCATGGTATCTTCAAAAAAGAAACCAATCAAACCTGCCGGAATCATTGTGATAATAATTTTCAGAAAATAATTCTTTGATTCGTTATTTTTTCCCCATGTGAATTCGCGAAAAAGTTCAACAATTTCTCTCCTAAAAACGACTACAGTACTCAATGCGGTGGCAACATGAAGCGCAACAGTCATCGCGAGGCTTTCTTCAGCAAGGCTCTCATCGCCCAATAAGTATTTACTGATTTCTAAATGTCCGCTACTACTTACAGGTAAAAATTCAGTTAACCCCTGAACAATGCCAAGAATAAGACTTTGAATAATTTCTTCCATAGAATTTTATTGCTCTGTCGCGGCTTTTGGTGATTTTTTAAAGATGGCATAAATCTGTATACAGAGGCCAACTAAAATCAAGAATGGAGCAAGTGTAATGCGTCTGTGGCTATAAATAAGACTTTCGTCCCATACATCGGGAGAAGGCATCGCACCTCCCATCATTAAGATCAATCCCAAAAAAATAAAAGCCAGACCTATAAGCATCCATTTAAAATTCTCCCTTCCAAACAACATTGGAAGCTTTTTTGGAGTAGATTTCATACTACTTCTATTCCTGCGAGAGGTAGTTGCTACAACCTTTTTTATCTTTTTCTTTTGCTGGTTCATGTATCTGTTTGAAGAGGTGATAGTTTGATATGACAAAGTTACTATATATTGCTTAATATCCCATTATCATCAACGATATTTTAAGTATTGATTCAGAGTAAGCCAGGTACAAAACAGGCAGAAAACACCCCCTGACAGAGGAAGTCCAACCATCATCATTAAAGCTAGTTCCCTTCTATCTTCTGTTATCAATCCCAATGCATCATCTGTTAGAAGAGATACCACAAGGCCGATTAATAATATTGCAATTAGCCCGCTTATCAAGCCTAAAAAAAAGGACTTAAGCAAATAGGGTTTACGGATAAAGGCTCTTGAAGCACCCACCAATTCCATAGTCTCAATTTCCATCCTGTCCGCATATAATGCCAGCTTGGTTGTATTATAAATCAACACCACAGAAAGAAACAAAAACAGCAATCCAAAGCCACTGAACCAAAAAGCAAAGTATTCAAGATTTGAATGAAAGTCAAGCACCAGTCTATCTTGGTAATGAATCTCGCTGATCGAGTTGACATTTTTTTTATAGTGGCGACTCAATTCATTCAATATAGCCGGCTCAAAATAATCTGCTTTCAGGTTAAAAATAACCATATCCTGAAAAGGAACATCATCCTCAGACCACCATGCTGTCTGCTCATAATCGAGGCCCAAAAGATATACCGCTTCTGCAGGGGGAAGGTGCTTTATGCTATTTTCCAAGACGCGTTCATCCTCAGTAAGAAGAGACTTGATTTTCTTTACATCATCTGCAGATACATTTTGCCTGAGTTCTATGGCGATATCTGTATTTTCCTTCAGCCACTTCACCAATTCTCCCGAAAAAATAAAACTGGCAGCCAGAAAGCCCAGTATCACCATAACAATAGTCGTACTGGTAAATGGGATGAGGTAATTGGGTTTAATTTTAATGCGTCGCAACATGCAAACCTAGGTTTATAAACAACTTATTTTTTTGCAATAACTTTAATCCTATTCAATAACAGGCACAAGATATAAACTATTTTTTTAATAGGTAGAAAAAAGATACTTTATGTAGCTGATGACACTGTTGTATTGATGAGCAACTGCCCTGATTCGCTTCCTTTTGGTAAAATTGAACTACTACTGAATTAGACAAATTAGGTTTATCTTAGGTGTGCAGTAGCTGTAAAACCGGAAGAAGCTTTGCCTATTTCCTGCCCACATTTCAACTAATTAGACAGAAAAATACGAAAAAAATCCAGTGATAGAATGGAACTTCTATTTGACCAACATGGCTGTAGTCTAAAACAATGTGATAACAAGGGTGATCCTCAGGCTGATTTAGTTTGAATGGTTTATATAGAGTAGAAAGTTGGAATCGGACTAAACCTATAGCTTTTTTACCTTTCTAGTCAGCCCACCTCATTTCATTAGGTATCATTATAAAAAAAACAACTTTGAAAAAGAAAAGCGGTAGAAGAGGGCAAAAAAGCTTAACCACCTAAAGTTTGGGATAATCCAGTATTATTGCGCCCTATCTTAAACATTCTACTTGTTACAACCAATCAAAAGCCAGGTTATTAGAAGCTAAAAAAAGACCAATCAGCAGATAATCTAATTCTCAATAATTTAAATTACCTTTGCAGCGAAATTGAGAAAAACCTCACAGGGCAAAATTCAATTTTAGGGATTTTGACCAACAGGCAGTACTTATTTATAGTATTTTGTCTGTTAATCATTTTTCCCGAACTTTATTAACAGCATTATCGAATTACTGAAGCTTTCAATAGTTTCAATTAAAAAATCTCCAAATGACATCCATTTCTTTTTCTGAACTTGGTCTGACTCAAGACCTACTAAGTGCCATTGCAAAAATGGGATTTGAAAATCCCTCTCCTATCCAACAAGAAGCTATTCCACTTTTATTGAATGGCAATGATATTGTCGGTCAGGCTCAAACAGGAACTGGAAAAACTGCTGCTTTTGGTATTCCCATCATTCAATCCATAGACCCTTCCGAGAAAAACATTCAAGCACTTGTGGTTTGCCCTACCCGGGAGTTAGCCATTCAGGTAGCTGCGGAGTTGAGTCAATTGGCAAAAACAAGTAAGTCAGCCAAAATGCTAGCTGTTTATGGTGGTGAAGCCATTCAAAACCAAATCAAAGCATTAAAAAAAGGAGTCAATGTAGTAGTAGGTACTCCAGGGAGAATCATGGATCACATGCGTCGCGGAACAATATCCTTTAATACTGTAAAAATGGTGGTTTTGGATGAAGCAGATGAGATGTTAAATATGGGCTTTCTGGAGGATATGGAATTTATTCTGGACACCATCCCTAAAGAACAGCGACAAACCGTACTTTTCTCAGCGACTATGCCTACTCCCATCCTGCAGATTGCCAAAAAATTCCAAAAAAACCCGGAATTCATAAAAATAAGTCGGGGCGAATTAACCTCGGGAAATGTTGAGCAATTTTACTATGACATCAAAGGACAGGATCGCTTCAAAGCCCTGTTTCAGACTCTTCAAGCAAGAGATCACCAATTGTCTATTGTTTTTTGCAACACAAAACTGAGGGTGGATGAATTGGCCTCTAAGCTGAATGAAAAGGGAATCAAAGCAGATGCGCTTCATGGGGACCTTAATCAGCGTCAAAGAAATCAGGTACTCAATGCATTTAAGTCAGGATCCACTAGTCTGCTTGTTGCCACTGATGTAGCTGCAAGGGGAATAGATGTCAACAATGTAGATGCTGTTTACAACTTTGACATCCCCCTCGACCCGGAATATTATGTTCACCGCATAGGTAGGACAGGAAGAGCAGGAAATAAAGGACAATCTTTCAGCTTTGTATGTGGATCCAACGACTTCAGACGTCTGAAAAAAATCCAAGCCTACTCAAAGGTCAAAATTGAGAAAATTCCACCTCCAACTCAGGCTGATATCTTCAAAATGCGCAAAAGCTCCTTATTTGAAGAACTGAAAAAAAGATCTGAAGGTCAGGATATAGAGCTTCATTATGAATTATTGGACGACTATCTTAAAATGGGACTCGGGCAGAGACAACTTTCCGCGGCACTGCTTTCTATGGTGATCAATCCACCAAAAAACAATGCAGAGGACATAGAAGAATTCAATACAGATAAAAAATTAGAGCGGGAAGACAAACAATTTGGTAAAAAAAGGTTTGGAAGAGGAAAATCAGGTAAATTTCAGGACAAAAGAAAAGGAAGCGGTGGCAAAGGAAGGTTTTTTAAAGGGAAGAGAAGTCGGTAAAAAATAGCAGCAGTGAAAAATGAAAGTGGACAGCTAGTATCTTGGTGGTAACTTTTTTATATGGCGTTCGACTAACGGTCTATACTCTAACAACCACCAGTCACCTTTTTCTGCAAATCAAAGCCATTATATATTTAAAAAAATAAATATTGTCGTGGAATCGACTTACCTTTGCAGTTTCTAAAACGCAAGAAATTAAATGGCTGTTGATGTATTACTAGGTCTCCAATGGGGGGATGAAGGAAAAGGAAAAATTGTTGATCATTTATCGGATCAATACGATGCAATCTGTAGGTTTCAAGGGGGACCAAATGCGGGTCATACCATCATCATAGGAAATGACAAGCATGTATTACATACCATTCCATCAGGTGTTTTCCGCGCAGGAATAAAAAATATAGTCGGCAACGGAGTAGTGATTGACCCCATCACTTTTGAAAGGGAAATCAATGGACTACTTAAATCAGGTCTGGATTGCAGATCCAATCTATATATTTCAAAAAAGGCACATTTAATCCTCCCTACACACAGGTATCTTGATGCTGCTTCAGAGGCACAGAAAGGTGATGCTAAAATCGGCTCCACTTTAAGGGGAATTGGTCCTACCTATATGGATAAAACCGGAAGAAACGGCCTTAGAATAGGTGATCTCCTAACCGGAGATTTTCGTGATAAATATCAAAACCTTAAAAAGAAGCACTTGAATCTCGCCGAAATTTATCCTAAAATTGATTTTGATCTCGAAGGAGAAGAAGACAAGTGGTTTAAAGCAGTCGAAACGCTTAAACAACTACAGATTATTGATGGCGAATACTTTATCAACGACTTAATCACCAATGGTAAAAAAGTCTTAGCTGAAGGTGCTCAAGGTTCCATGCTTGACATCACTTACGGTACCTATCCCTTTGTCACTTCATCAAATACCATCACAGCCGGTGTATGTACAGGACTAGGCATACCACCGCAAGCCATCCGAAGAGTCATTGGCATTACCAAAGCCTATTGTACAAGAGTAGGTAGCGGACCATTCCCTACAGAATTGTTTGGAAAAACCGGCAACGCCATCATGAAGGAAGGCAAGGAATATGGCGCTACTACAGGAAGAGAGAGACGCTGCGGATGGATAGACCTGCCACAACTTAAATACGTGATCATGCTCAATGGGGTAACTGAACTCGTAATCACTAAATTAGATGTCCTCACTATCCTCGAGACCTTTAATGCAGGAACAGCTTATCAATTTGCCAACGGAAATATAAGCAATCGCTTGCCTTTTGACCTTATTGACGAAATCAAAAAAGTTGATTATCAATCCTTTAATTCTTGGAATCAACCTATAGAAAATGCCAAAAATTATGATGAACTACCGACAGAAGCATTGAATTATTTGGATTTTCTGGAAAGAGAATTAAACACCCCAATTAAAATGGTATCAGTGGGACCAGAGCGCAATCAGACCATCATTCGTTAATTTTTTATAAAATATGAAGTTTTACGCGATCATACTACCATTATTACATACCAATTATATTACTTTGTACCTTCAAAAGTTAAGCTTACTTCAAAATGTTGAGTAGAAGAAACGTACGCATCAAAGTGATGCAATTATTATACAGCCTGAGTTCAGATGAAAAACTTACCCCTTCATTATTGTCTCAGCTCTATAAAAAAGGGGTAGATAAATCCTTTGAATTACTCCTTTTTACCCTTTACCTGATAATGAGGATCAGTCGGATTTCTCTTGAGGAGGATGAAAAGAGAAAAAAGAAATTATTACCTAAAGAAGAAGATCATACTTTTACCCCAAAACTCTATGAAAATGAGCTTATTGGTTCTCTTGAATCCTCACCCACCCTTTCTAAGGCCATTGAAAAAAAAGGATTTAGCACAAGAGTGGATACCGATGTATTAAGGGAAATTTATAGGAAATTTTCAAAAACTGAAGAATACAGATCATACCTCAGTTCAACATCTGATAACAAAGGCCACATGAGAGCCTTGCTGGATCTTTTCAGGTATTTGAGGAATAGCGATGTATTTACTGCGCTCTTAGAAGATAATTATATCAACTTTGAAGATGATAAGTCACTTATTGTCGGCTCTGTAAAAAGAGTATTGAAGGAATTGCCTGCAAAAGAAGAAGACTTTTTATCAGCTCATTATCCGGATGATGAAACCTGGAAGGATTTTGGGCTAAACCTACTGGAATTAACTACAGAAAAAGATCAGGAAATCACTGACCTAATCAATCCTGTCCTGGAAAACTGGGACGCTGAACGTCTTGCTACATTAGATATGATATTGCTTAAAATGGCACTTTGTGAAATGCTATACTTTCCCAGTATTCCTGCGAAAGTCACTATCAATGAGTACCTCGAAGTGGCAAAAAACTATAGCACAGCTAAGAGTAAGGATTTTATTAACGGAATTTTGGACAAGTTACTAAGTAAGTTAAAAGCCAATGGAAAAATTGTAAAAAAAGGGCGCGGTCTGCTTGATTAAATTCATTCTCTATGGATCAAAAAATAATTATTTTCGATTTCGGTTCTCAATATACTCAACTCATTGGCAGAAGAGTAAGAGAACTAAATTACTATTGTGAGATACACCCTTTTAATGCGGACAGCCATGTTTTGGAAAATGCCGCTGCGGTAATTTTATCCGGCTCCCCCTTTTCAGTTAGAGAGGAAAATGCACTGAAATTTAATTTTGATAAGGTCGTAGGTAAGTTTCCGATATTATCCATTTGCTACGGTGCCCAGTTATTGGCACATGAATTAGGGGGGCTTGTTGAAAGGTCTACCAGTCGTGAATATGGAAAAGCAGTACTAAGAAAGGCTAATACCGATGTGCTTTTTGCAAATGTATCAGATTTATCCCAAATCTGGATGTCTCATGCTGACAGCATTAAACAATTGCCGGAGGACTTTGAAATCATCGGCACAACACATGACATTCCGGTTGCTGCTTACAAGTCTTCTTCTGATAAATATCCGAAAGATATTTATGGTCTCCAATTCCACCCTGAAGTCACCCATACTCTGGAAGGGGCAAAAATCCTTGAAAACTTTCTATCAAAAATTTGCGGGCTAACACCAAACTGGACCCCGAAAGCCTTCGTAGAGGAAACCGTAAACAGTCTTAAACAACAATTGGGTGATGAACATGTAGTAATGGGATTATCGGGGGGAGTAGATTCCTCTGTTGCTGCAACTTTATTACATCAGGCAATAGGCGATCGTCTGCACTGTATCTTTGTTGACAATGGACTATTGAGAAAAAATGAATTTGAAGAGGTACTGGAAACTTATAACGATTATGGATTAAACGTAACGGGAGTAAATGCAGCGGATTGGTTTTTAAGAGAGCTGAAAGGCATCACTGATCCGGAGAAAAAAAGAAAAGCCATTGGAAAGGTCTTTATTGAGGTCTTTCAAAAAGAAGCTGAGCGAATTAAAAATGTAATCTGGTTGGGACAGGGCACCATTTACCCGGATGTCATAGAATCCGTCTCGGTTCACGGACCTTCGGTAACCATAAAATCTCACCACAATGTTGGTGGATTACCCGACCTGCTTAAGCTAAAAATAGTCGAACCCCTGCGCATGCTTTTCAAAGATGAAGTCAGGAGAGTGGGAGAAGAACTGGGACTTCCTCAAAAACTCTTAGGCAGACATCCATTCCCCGGTCCCGGATTGGGAATCAGAATACTGGGAGAAGTATCCGCCTCAAAAGTAGCCATGCTACAAAAGGCAGATGATATCTTTATTCAAGGGCTAAAAAAGTGGGGATTGTACAATAAAATATGGCAAGCTGGAGTCATTCTTTTGCCTGTGCATTCTGTAGGTGTCATGGGTGATGAGCGCACCTATGAACAAGTAGTAGCATTAAGAGCAGTTAGTTCTGTGGATGGGATGACTGCTCAATGGGTCGACTTACCGCACGATTTTCTTGCTGAAGTTTCTACCCTCATCATTAATCGAGTTAACGGAATAAACAGAGTAGTTTATGATATCAGTAGCAAACCGCCTTCTACAATTGAGTGGGAATAAATTTCTGCTTTTTGTACTGTCCAGTGCCATCCTATTGGTGGCTTGTGGTACACCTAGAACAGTAACCAAACCTACGCCTCCACCCCTTCCATTGGAAGAAGACAAAAAGGCATCTATTGACACTGTTCATCTGGAGGCGAAAAGCATAGATGATAAGCCGCCCTTCATTTATCCGGAGGACTCACCTTACAGAGAACGAATTGCTGAGGGACTGCCCACACCTGAGTTTTTATCTAGCTATAATATACTTCTCGTTTTACCCATGCAAGACTGGCCTGCTGGGTTTGAAATTGAAGATCTTTTGGAAGAAATAGAGGAGTTGATCGAAGAGGAGGACGAACCTGAAGAAGAGATGCGCTTAGGCGATTATATTAATAAGGAAATGATTGGTTTTTTGAATGGATTTGAATTCGGTTTAAGGTCTATGGCTGAGGTGCCCTTCCAAATAGTACTAGAAGTAGTCGCAGGAGGTAATAATAAACCGGCTGAATTAGAAAGAGCATTACAAAAAGTAAAGTTCGACCCACACATCATTGTAGGGGGCAGTACCAGAAATGAATTGGAAATACTATCAGCATTTTCAGAAAAAAAAGACGCAGTACTAGTCAATCCATGGTTTACCGGTCAGTTTAGTCCTGAATCCAATGCCCAATTAGTCAGTTTCCAGCCTGATATAATGGCTCACTTCGAAACCGTTTTAGATCATTTAAATAGAATGGAGCAGGAGGATGAATTTTTCATAATTTACTCGCCAAGGGAGCGCAACCGGGTAGATCAGTTTAAAGAACTCTTTTTTAACAGATTCCCTGATCGAAATTTTGGAGAAATTTATTTCCAAGCAGATGAGGATATACTGGAATTTGATTTCGAAGAGTATTTTAGTGAGGAGAGCAAGGTATGGTTTTTTATCCCTATGACCAGAAACCATCCTTTTATTCATCCTATCCTTCGAGCAATTGATCTCACTAAAACAACCCCACATTATGAGGTTATTGGGTTAACCCTATGGGACAGGGATATACATTTAGAGTTTCATCAGAAACTCAACCTAGTGAACACCAGTCCACAATTCCCGGTTGCAGGTAACAAGGAGTACAGAGCGTTTCACCTAGCATTCTTTGAAAAAATGAACTATATCGGAGGCATAAACGAGTACCTTGGTAATATTACAGCTGCCTTTGTTGGCTCTAATTTAATAGCCTATGGTCACCGTTTCCCCTTTTATCTCCCCTTTTCGGACATGCAAATGGGCCATTTCTTCTGGCAATTTGCTGACCAGGAACCCGATGCACCCCCAGCCGCTTTTGGAAACATACCGGCCAACCTGAGAAACAGAGGCATTTTTCTACTCAGTTTTGAGGACGGAAAGTTCAAGACTTTAAACAATCAAGAGCCAATAGATTGAAAATAAGCGAAAAAAGACTCTCAAAATTAAAGCGGGCTGCAGCTAACAGGCAATTCGATCTTACTGTGGTACTGGAACACCTGACTGATGGACACAACATCGGAGCCATTCTAAGATCCTGCGAGGCCATAGGAATTCAAACAGTGTATATAGTACCTCATCCGGATCCGAAGTGGAGAAGGAATTTTGTGCTTGGAAAAAGGACGACGGCAGGCTCCAGAAAATGGCTGAATGTCTATACTTTCGACGATATTCAGACTTGTATTAATCACTTAAAAACAAAGGGATTCGCAATATATACAACTGCTTTGGGACCTACTGCTAAATCTGTTTACGATCTCAACTTACTTGAAAAAACTGCTATCGTCCTGGGCAATGAAAAAAAGGGGGTGAGTGAAAAAGCCATCGAATTGTCAGATGGAAATGTCCTGATTCCTATGCAGGGAATGATGCAATCGCTAAATGTATCCGTAGCCTGTTCGGTTATCCTTTTTGAGGCAATGCGACAACGCATGCAGGCAGGAAAGTACATCTCAGAAGGACAGCATACTGAATTAGATAAAATAATTTCAGAAACAAGCGAAAAAAAGAAGCTTATGGCGGATTTCCTCGATCGGCATCAAAATCGTTATCAGGGAAAACAAATTAAGGACGCCGGAGACTTATTACTGTAAATTGGCTTGTTCTTTTTCTTTCTTCTTTTTCTCCAGTCTTTTATTTAAAAAAAGCATCGCTAAAACACCAAAAACACCCAAAAGGGTATAAAAGATTATTTGCCTGGGAAAAGTCCCCTCTCTAAGATCGATGATCAGGAATATGGTGATAAAGGGTACTAATGCAAAAAGAAGAACAATTATCGTATTTGTTTTCATAATTACAAGCTTTAGGGTTCGATAAATTTATTGGTGTAATTCGATTTCTTCTTTTTCTTCGATCTATGATTAAAAAAAAGAACGATCGAAACACAAAGTATCATTACGAGGGCATGGAAAATAGTCCCAACTGGGAAGGTATCCGCTCTTAAGTCCATAACTACATAAATAGCAACTAATGGAATGGCAACTAAAAGCAAAGCGACAATTATAGATGCTTTCATTTTTTCATTTATTGAAATGATTTCAATCAAAATTGCACCAGTAAAGATAAATAAAACATTTAAATCCGCAACCCAATCTGTAAGCTGCTAATGATCAAGCAATCTGCAATAACCAACAAATTCTTTGCCACGCCCTATCTGATAAACTCAACTTTGCGCCTTTGCGTGAAATAAAGCCTCGATTAACTTCCGATTTTTTGTCATGTACATAGATACTCTTAAAAAAAATAAGCGCTTAAATCAATCACTTTTCCCACACCTAACCTCTTCCAGAAAACTTCTTACAGCGTTAAAAGAAATAGCTTTATTTTCAAAGTGAGCAGCAGCCATCTTGGCTTCGGACTCAGAGGCATTGAGATGATTAAGGATATTATCCAGATGCATTTTCATATGTCCATACTGAATCCCGGTGGTTATCAGCGAGCGAATTGCCGCGAAATTTTGAGCAAGTCCGGTACATGCTGCTATACCCATCAGTTCTTTAGCAGAGGGATTACCCAATAATTCCAAAGACTTTCCCGCAAGGGGATGAAGACCTGTCAAACCTCCTACCGTTCCCAAAGCAAGAGGAATTTCAAGCCAAAACTTAAACTGCCCATTCTCAATACTACATTGGGTAAGGCTTCTGTAAGAACCATCCCGACTTGCATAGGCGTGACCACAGGCTTCTATGGCTCGAAAATCATTTGCAGTAGATAATACAACGGCATCTATTCCATTAAAAATCCCTTTATTATGTGTAACAGCACGGTATTTATCCAGACGTGCTATCTCAACCGCTCTAAAAAATCGTTTTGCAAATTCCTGTGGAGTCAAACTCTCTGAGACCCCTTTCAAATCTTTTATCTCACAACCAACACTTGCAGTGACTAGGCAGTCGGGTGTATAATTAGATAAAATAGCCATTAGGAAATCCGGCTGAGCTCCATCTTTCAAGGACTCATGGGTAAAAAAAACTTCTTTGAGCTTTCTGAGGCATTCCTCTAAAAGGGTGTTGATAAAGTTAGCACCCATAGAATCACAAGTATCGGCTCTCAAAAGCAATTGAAAGAGACCGTCCAATTCTGTTGTTTTATCCAGCAATTCAATAGACCTGACACCTCCCCCACGTTTCCTCATATTGGCGGTAAATGGAGATAGATGCTCAGTTAATTCCTTTTTCAAAAAACTATCAAAATAAGACTTTAGCAGTTCAGGAGAATCCCTCCAGAAAAAATGCAGTTGTCCCAATTTTTCAACATCGTGAACTTCATAGCTAAATCCTCCCCTACTCATCCAGAATTTAGCAGCACTTGAAGCAGCAGCTACAACGGAACTCTCCTCAATAACCATAGGTACGGCATGCGGCTTTTCATTGATAACAAAATTTGGAGCAATACCATAGGGAAGGAAATAATTAGAAATGGTATTTTCAGAAAAACCGTCAAAAACCTTTTGTAGTTGTTCGTCACCGAGTGTAAAGGAGGCATAGACTTTTGCAGCCTCCTCCGAATGGGCAAAGAAATTAGCTGTAAGCCAGGATAACTTTTCTTCCTTACTCATTTTCGAGAAACCGCTTATGGTTTTTGATTTTGTTGAAACAGTCCGTTTTTCTGACATCAGAGACTTTATAAGACTTAAAGAATTATTTAACCGAAGATTAGAAATACAAAAATGAGTAATTATTTGATACGGAGAAAAGATTCTGCCAATTTATAACCTTCAATTTGTGATTGGACATGTTTTTTAAGACTTTCATAGTCCCCTCGAGCATATTTTAAAAATCCTGAGGCCTGTCCATAAACAGTTTTAAATTGGGATTTATTGACGTAAAAATAGCCATCGAGATAGTCCTTAACCCCACCTGAAACGATGATTTCATTAGTCAAACAAGAGTCACCAAGCTCTCTTTTAAGTGCGTTAGCCGATACGACCATCTCTCCAACAGTATGCCCTACTCTACTTAAAGGAGCAAAGGTGTTTTTCCTGTATTCATCTGACCTGAGCAATTCCAGTTTACTAAAATTGGTGCCACCATGAGCAGCGAATTCGATAGCTTGTAAAGGCAATTGAAGTAATGCTCTCATACTTTCTCTTCCAAAGCCCTGCCCCACTTCCTTTACAATTAACCGAAGTTTAGTTTTGGAAAGTAATACCTGAATGGTTTCCAAGGGAGATTTTTTAAACCTATCTCCTTCCGGCTGAAGTGCCTCCTGCAAAGGATTTACATGAACAATCAGCCCATCTGCTCTTAACAAACCGACTAAATCCTCTATTTGATTAAAATTTCCTTTCCCTATAGTTTCCTCAAGCTGTGCTATTCCGAGGTTAGCGTAAAAAGGCGCTTCCTGTCCAATCACTTCTCTGAAATCAAAATCTGACAACCTTTTCGTATTCCCCTCAAGCAGTGAACGACAGGAACCCAAACCAAAACCCATTCCAAACTCAGCACAGGCTCTGCAAAGATTTTCATTGATGATGGCTGCCATTTCAGTTCCACCTGTCATACTTGACACCCAAATGGGTACCTTCATCTTTTTTCCTGCAAAATCAAAACTGCTCGCTTGAGTTGAATGCGGATGTCCTGACAACATGGGCTCATAATAAAACCGATCATCCATTTCACTTTTCTCCAAACTTGATTTGAATGCCAACTCTATATGATCCTTTTTCCTTGATTCAGCTTGTTTTGGATCTTCCACATCTGATTTTCCTTTTTTGGCCATTTACCCTTTTTCAGCTTAAAAAAAATTTACAAACAACTAACTCAACAACAAAGATGCTATATTTGATTTAGAAAATATAATCTCTCAAATATTATAGAGATGATTTTGTTCATGACAAAAAAATATTTTTTTTCCGAAGATATTAGAATATGCCACTAAAATGGATCCCCATATATAAATGAGTCTACTCTGAATGGAAAAAGTTATTTTTGCAAAAATGAAGAATCAAGAAGAGGTACAATATCAATTTGAAGTAAAAGACCTATCCGGAATGGATAGAGTTGCTGCTCGTGTAATTGAAGCTTTAGGAGAACCTGGAATTGTTTTACTTGAGGGCGAAATGGGAGCCGGCAAAACAACACTGGTAAACAAGTTGTGCCGGCATTTGGGTGTTATTGATACAGTCAATAGTCCTACTTTTGCTCTGGTGAATATTTATTTAGATCAAAATGATCGCAAAATTTTTCATTTGGATCTTTACAGACTTGAATCGACTGAGGAATTTCTTGAAGCGGGTATGGAGGATTATGTTACTCACAATTACTGGACCTTTATTGAATGGCCCGAGTTGGCAATCCCTTTTGCAGAAGGCAATATTTACAGGGTGAAAATTTCTGCAACGGATACCGGTAAGAGAAAAATTACTATTTTTAGCAAAAAAGACTGAATCAAATGGCAACACATCCCGGCAGTGATACCAAAATAGCTCCCAAGGCAGCTACCACCTTTGAAACCCGACCGGAAACTCTGGAGGTTGGCAGGAAGGAAAATAAATTATTTATCGGTGTTCCAAAAGAAGAAATTCTACAGGAAAACAGGGTGGCTTTGGTGCCTTCAGCTGTGGCTTCCCTCGTTGCCATTGGACACAGAATCATCATAGAGAGAAAAGCCGGCGAAAAAGCCAATTTCAGCGACAGGGATTATGCGGAGGCAGGTGCTGAATTAACCGACTCAAGGCAAGAAGTATTCAAAGCCGACTTTCTCGTAAAAGTTGCCCCCTGTACCAAGGACGAAATTGAAATGCTGCAGCATGGACAGGTTGTTTTTTCTCCTCTTCAAATTCCTATTATCAATAGGGAATATATACAATCCTTGCAAAAGAAAAAGGTCATCGCAATTGCCATGGAATACCTTATGGACAGAGATGGTTCCTTTCCCATCGTGAGGATAATGAGTGAAATGGCCGGTATAAGCGCAATCCATACCGCGGCAAAATTACTGACTTACAAAGGCGGAGGAAACGGCGTATTATTAGGTGGAATTTCAGGAGTACCGCCCGCGAAAGTTGTTATTCTGGGTGCTGGTGTAGTGGGAGAATTTGCTACAAGATCAGCAGTGGGGCTCGGTGCTGAAGTACGTATTTTTGATAACAATATTTACAAACTAATGCGCATGCAACACCGCATTGGACGACAGCTTTTTACCAGTGCTCTCAACCCCGTTTATCTGGAAAAAGAAATCCGTGACGCAGATGTTGTCATCGGAGCCATCCACTCCAAAAGTGGACGATCTCCCGTAGTGGTTACTGAAGAAATGGTCACTAAAATGAAACCCGGCTCTGTAATAATTGATGTTAGCATCGACCAGGGTGGTTGCATTGAAACATCACATGTCACCACTCATGACCACCCCACTTTTCTAAAACACGGTGTTATTCACTATTGCGTACCCAACATCGCCTCAAATATTCCCCGCACCTCCTCTATCGCCATCAGTAATATTCTGATCCCTATCCTCACCAGAGCAGGCCAGCAACACTCACTTCAAAATTTATTTGTGCGGGACAGTGGCCTCCGGCATGGCGTCTATATCTACAAGGGCCTTTTGACTAACGAATACCTCAGCTCATTTTTTGAGCTAAAATACACCAATCTGGAACTTTTGATTACAAGTGGATGGTGATTAATTAACGCCTACTGTCAGTACTTCGTTAAAATTGATTAAATATCAATCATTTTTTGATCACTATAAGATCATTTATCTATCTTTGTGTGATCAAAATCCAATCAGGCATGTATTATTGCTGTCATTCACATTTCAGTTTGCGGTACGGGACACTTTCTCCCGAAGCATTAGCAGAACAAGCTACCAAGTTAGGAGCAGATACTTTAATACTGGCTGACATCAATAACAGCTCGGGGATTTTTTCCTTTATACGCGCCTGTGAAAAAAGAGGCATCCATCCCATAGTCGGTATTGATTTCCGACGAGGAACTGATCACTGCTTTACTGCTCTCGCTGCCAATGAAACCGGCTTTTACCATATCTGCAAACTACTTACTGAAATGTCGCTCAACGATCAGCCTGCTCCCCGCAAAGCTCCTCTTATGGAGGGCACCATCATAGCCTACAGCAAATTACCGCGCGAAGGACTAAGCGAAAATGAATACCTGCTCATCAATCCCCTTGCTCCGTCACCCCTCCGGACAGACCTGCACAACATCCATCCCGATCAACTCCTCTGCTGGCAGCAAATCACTTTTCCGGACAAGCGCGGATTTCAATTGCACCGCTTGCTGCGCTGTATTGATCTGAATATTGTCGGCAGTAAATTGCCCGATTCAGCGCGCTCCGATCACCGGGCAACACCTCCCGATCCGGAACAGGAAAAAGAATGGAATAAGCGCTTTGATCAGCTATTGAAAAATACACGCAAGGTATTGGAATCCTGTCATTTTCGTCTGCAAACAGGAAGTGTAAACAACCGCAACAGCTTTACCGGCAGTCCTGCGGCTGACAGAGAACTGTTGTTCAAGCTCTGCAGAGAGGGTTTGAAGCTGCGCTACTCGTCTGCAGATAAACGCGCAAAAGAACGCCTGGAAAAAGAACTACAGGTCATCGACCGTCTGGGGTTTTCGACTTACTTTCTCATCACCTGGGACATCGTCCGCTATGCGCGCACCTCCGGATTTTATCATGTGGGCAGGGGTAGCGGAGCCAACTCTATCGCTGCCTATTGCCTTTACATCACTGATGTAGATCCGCTGGAGCTCGATCTGTACTTTGAGCGATTTATCAATCCCCACCGGACATCACCACCCGATTTTGATATTGATTTTTCATGGAATGAGAGAGATCAGGTAACGGATTATGTGTTCAAAAGGTACGGAGAGGAGCATACGGCTCTTCTGGCGACTTACAATACTTTCGGTCT
>RECS01000105.1 GCA_007693915.1 Saprospirales bacterium
TAGTGGATGACAATATGCACCTAAAGGGTTTTCTGAGCTTAAAAAAAATTATCCAATCGGATCCGGACACCTTATTAAAAGATTTATATGAGTCTGAATTCGTCTTTTCCTATGTGGATGAGGATAGAGAAGTCGTTGCAGCAAAAGTTGAAAAGTATGATTTAGTGGCTATCCCGGTTCTGAATTCCCAGCAGCAAATACTGGGAGTGGTTTATCACGATGACGTTATAGAGGTTATCCGAAAAGAACACACCGAGGATATGGAGAAATTTATGGGTATAGTACCCGGTGACGAAATTCTTAATTATAATCAAACTTCAGTAGGGGGGCATTTTAAAAAGCGGGTGGTATGGTTGGCTGCATTGGCTGTTTTGGGCTTGATCTCGGGGATCATTATCCACAGCTTTGAAGAGGCACTAACGGTTCTAATTATTTTGGCAATGTATATTCCAATGGTTGCAGATACAGGAGGAAATGCAGGTAGTCAGGCGGCTACAGTTGTGATACGTGCTTTAGCCCTAAATCAACTTGCAGTAACGGATTGGCTAAAAATTGTATGGAAAGAGGCGCGAATTGCATTTTTACTGGCTCTTGTTCTCGGGGTGATCGCCTTTGGTAAGGTATTGTGGCTGTCTTGGAATACAGTTTTACCGCCAGAACACAATCTATACTTCCTCGCATTTGGCATTTCTCTTGCACTTAGTTTACAGGTAATCACCTCAACGGTTGTCGGTGCCTGTCTGCCTTTGATTGTGAAAAAATTTGGAGGTGACCCAGCTGTTGCGGCAAGTCCAGCTATTACAACGACTGTTGACATTACTGGCTTGTTAATTTATTTTGGCATAGCTATGGTTTTGTTTTTCTAATCTGTTTATAAAAAACTATAAAAAAGTAATTTCCTTGGAAGTAGGTAATTGTCATATTATAGTTCAGTACCTTTTTAGGGAATTAGTATGTGTAAAAATTTGATCATAAGTATTTAATAAGTTATGGATAACTATTATTTGTAAAATACCCTCTTTTTTTTCTGATAACTTTTGGTCTTTAGATAGAAACAAGTTTTTCCAAGTTTTCTTGTTATAATGTCTGTTTTGATTGAGGTATTGATTATATACTTCAGCCTAGCTATCCCTCAATTCTTCTAATAATTCTCTAATATTTTTCTTAGGAATTTCTAAAATAATTCTAAGAGGTCTCTAACTGCATTCCCACGCAGTGAGATCTACCTTTGCGTTGCCTTTTAGAATAGCAGATGCTGCTATGTTTTCCAAACTAAAATAAATAATGCGATACGAGATTAATTATTTACATTTTTACAGGTTTGCTTTTTACAATCAGTTCAACTGATATGTTTGCCTTCGGTCAAAATGACGAGATCGTTAATGGGGACGATCAGCTTATCGGTCTGGTGTTAAATAAAAGAGGTTATCCATTAATTGGTTTTACAGTATATATCGAAGGACTTAGAAGAAACACTACCACCAACTTAAACGGTGAGTATAACCTAAGAGGTATTGGAGGTCTGAATCTATATTAAGTCATGTTTTCGCTAATACTATACTCTTACTACTCCCAAGGATATATGATCGATATTGCTCTTTTATGAATCAACTTAAGATGGATCATTTGAAAAATAATAACGTCAAAATGTTTCCTACTTTGGAATTTTTTTAAAATTTGACACAAAATATGGAGTGAAAGTTAATTTTAAAATTGAGTTATTGCCGGAAGCAATTGATTTTTGGAAAACGTGGATGAAAATGCCCGCTAAAAAATCTACTATAACATCAAAAATCTCAATTCTTCAGTGACAAAAAACTCTTCAAAAAACTAAACGATTGCATTTGGGAATTCAGGACTTTGCACAATGAAAAATCATATCCACTTTTTCTTATTGTGGGACAAATCAGGTGATAAAGAAACATTGGTTATAGCAACTCACGGTATTTTAAAGAAAACCCGGAAAACCCCCTTCCAAAGAAAATAAGAAAGCTGAAAAAATTAGGGAACAATTCCTGAAAAGCCGAGTTGAAAGTTAATAACAATAATGGAAAACAAATTTAAAGCCGTTTCGATTGACACAATGATTGACAAGCACATAGGAAACCGAGGTACTCCAAAACTGGAAGCCTTTGAACACGAGTTAAGAATTGACTTACTTGGACAAGTCATAAAGCAAGTAAGAAAAAAGCGTAATTTGACTCAGGTATAATTTGACGAACTTGTGGGTGTGCAGAAAACCCAAATTTCAAAAATAGAAAACAGCGTAAAAAACGCCAGGTTTGAAACTATAATGAAGGTTTTTGAGACATTGAGGGCAAAAGTGAATTTTAAGGTGGAAATGAATAACCAAATGCTTTCTTATTAACCAATCCGTCTGATTAATGCTGAATTCACACATCGTGTATAGCTCATTGCTGGTATTCCTTGCCAGCATTCAGGCATGATTATTTTTTTTATTTTTGTGACTTTAAAATACCTGCAAATGAACATTATTGAAGCCATCAAGTCGCGTCAATCCCTTTTTCCTGAAATGTATTCAGGGGAAATAATTGAAGATAAAGTTATTCTTGATTTACTGGATTTAGCCAATTTTGCTCCTACTCATAGATTGACCCAACCATGGCGATTTATTGTGATTACAGGGGAAGGAAAGAAGCGTTTGGGATCCTATTTGGCGGAAGAATACAGGCAGGGAACTATTTCAGAACAATTCTCTGAAATGAAATATAAAAAGAAATTGACCAACCCCCTTAAAGCTTCCCATATCCTGGCAATTATCATGAAAAGGGATGAAAAAGAATCCGTCCCTGAATGGGAAGAAATAGCAGCTGTTAGTTGCGCAGTTCAAAATATATGGATCGCTGCCTGTAGTATTGGGTTAGGATGCTACTGGAGTACCCCTGAAGATATTATCGGACGTCCGGCCATATTGCCACTAGAGAAAGAGGAAAAGTGTCTTGGTTTGTTCTATATCGGCAAGCCTAAAGCCAAAATTGATGTACCAAAAAACCGAACACCGATGAGCGAAAAGATTAGGTTTATGGAGCTTTAAAAAGCTAAGTTAAGCGATTCTTTTTTTTTACATTGATCAATTTTAACCTCCTGTTTACCCGCAGTTGAGACAAAAATTCCTCAAGTTTCTCAATCTCATTTTGTTTTTCAATGGTTGGAAATGGATTTTTTTCACCGGTAATAAAATCATTGGTTGTGAAATCCATAGGGACAAGAGGATAAATAATGAGTTTAGGATTGTATTTGTTCTCTCTATCAATTCTAAATGACCGAATATCATTAAAGTCGATGTAATGAAAATCGGTCTTGTTTTTTCTGTAAAATTTAAAAAAAATGCCATTATCAGTTACAGCATAGGCAGTATTATGATTAGTTTTTCGAAGTGAAAGTGGAGAAAGTATAATGGAGAATATAAGCGAAATGAAAAAAAATACTCTATCCATTAGTCTGGGGCCTTCAATTATACCGTAAATAGCAAACAGCCCAGCAAGAACAAGCAGGATAATAACAATATAAGGGTGTAATGGAAATCTTAGATTTCTAAGTGACCAAAGCGTTAAAAAATGTCGAATCATTGGTTTGCCGGCCCATAATATATTCATATTTCCATGGCTTATTTTATGTATGTAATCCATGAAATGTCTATCCCTTCTGAAACCGTCGATGGCTTTAGGATTGATTGGCTTTAATTCAGAGATTTTCGACAAAAAATTGGCATTCACAATTTTAAGTTTTAGGATTAAAAAACTATATAGCTACCTCTTCATGTTCCGGGCAGTCTATTCGTAAATCTGCTACCTCTAATTTCTCCATCAGGAGATTACAAAAATGGCTTTTTGAATCGCTTTTATATTGATGATACCGGCAACTTAAACACATTCTCTGTAGGGTGATAATCCCTGTTTTATTGAGAAATGATATAATATCTAAAAGTTTTAATAGAAGAAGCTCTTTCTCCGTATCATTCATTTGTTCTATGGGCTTACGAATATCCTGAGAAAATAAAGAAGTCTTTGCTGCTACCTCCATGCCTTTAGCTGTTAGGTGTAGTATTTGACTTCTGTTGTCGGTTGAATCAAATTCTTTACGAACCAGTTCCTTTTGTACCAGGACTCTAACGGAATCACTTATAGTAGCCTTGGTCATATTGAATTCATCAGCGAGGTAACTTACTTTTCGCTTTTTTAAATGGTGATTTTGTAAAAAAATCAGGATCTGAATCATGATGGGACTGAGGGAGAAATCCTTACTTTCCTGCCATAACAAAACCCTGAATGCCTGTGCAATCCTCTCCAAAGAGACGACAATCTTACTTTCAATATTCAGGTTTTGAAAATCCAGGTTAAAGTCCGATTCTTTCATAAGTATAGTACATCTATTTTTTATTCAATTGCAAGATAATAAAATATTGCCATCTAACTTACACAAAAGTAAAGAGGCGTCTGAAAATGCTTTCAGACGCCCTGTTACTTAGGAACGGAATTAAATTAATTTTGCTTTTTTACAGAATAGGGTAAAGATAAGTCTCCACTTGCCACTCCGTATACCTTATAAACTCCTAACATCGGCATATCGCCATTTCCATGTGAAGAATCGCCCTCTCCATCACCGGTGTTGACCATCATAAAACAGGTGACAACATCAAACTTTAAATCGGTATTGAATCGAATTCTATAATCCGGTACAACGACCCTGATTTTGTTGCCGTCTGTAATGATTTGAAAACCAGGAGAGTCCATATACATTGGCATTCCCGGATTTGTCGGAGGCATGACTACTGATTCATCCTGAGGATCAAATTCCTTAACGGAAAAGCCACCTTCTACTCTGTCATCCTGATTGAGAACCACCCAATGTGGGTGCCAAATTGCTCCATCGTTATGATAGTTTCCATCTCCACTTTCGTCCCACAAAGGTGTGTCATCAAAATCGGGATGAGAAGTTAAAGCTAATGCGAGAATGCCCTCTGCCTTCCCAAAGCCTACCACCTCCGGACTGAGATTAGTTGGGAATACATATCCTAGAACCGGAGCTCCATTAAGTTGCCCTGCTGGTACCGGTTTTGTATTACCTGCTAAACCCTCTACTTCTACCTCCCAAACTGTGGCAGCTATCCAAGGATGATGGGTAACACTTGCATTTTTAATTTGGAAGTCTTTGTTGTCGTAATTACTACAATTTTCGCAGGCATATAAATCGAAAAATGAAGCAATGAATACGGTAATAAAAATAAGTTTTTTCATGATTTGTTAATTTAGGAATCCTAACTAATAGGTTTAAAAAAAGTTAACTAATTAAATCCTCAATTGAAGCTCCATAATTAATATGAAGAATAGTACCTGAAGAAGTGACTAAAGCCGGTACTGATTTCAGACCAGCTTCTTTTGCAGGTAATATCTTTTCCGGTTGATCTCCTAAATTGACAATCTCGACACTATCCTTATCAATCAATTGGAGAATTTCATTTTCAGCGCTTTTGCAAACGGAGCAACCCGCATGATAAAAAATGTTTTTTTTCATTGGTAATGTTTTTTATTTAAAATATTTTGTCACTGCAAATATAGGTAGGAATCCTAATTAAATAAATATTTTACAAGATTTTTTTTAGATGCATTCCATTTTTATCTTTAAGTAGCCATAAAATCGTGGTAATCTTTCATCCGATTTCTAAAAATCTTTTTAAACTCTAAAAAAAAATTATCTTTGCGATCTTTTAAGGTCTTTTATCACATGGGCTTTAATTGAAATTATTCTTTGATTATTTAACAAATCTTCATTATGGAATCATTATACCTTTTATTACCACTTTTTGGAGTACTTGGACTGGCGTATATGGCCTGGTTATCTTTCTGGGTTGGAAAGCAAGATCCGGGTAATGAGAAAATGTCTGGAATTGCAAAATACATTGCCGATGGTGCAATGGCATTTTTGAAGGCAGAATATACTAGTCTTGCAATATTTGTAGTCATCGCAGGTGCCGCGCTGGGTATACTGTCTTTTCAGGTGGATACTACACATTGGTTTATAGTAATTGCTTTTGTTATTGGTGCAGGTTTTTCCGCCATTGCCGGAGTAATCGGGATGAAAATTGCAACGAAAGCAAATGTGAGGACCGCTCAGGCTGCTCGTGAGAGTCTTCCAAAAGCCTTGCAGATTGCCTTTAGGGGTGGTACTGTTATGGGATTAGGTGTTGCCGGTTTGGCAGTTTTGGGTTTAAGTGCATTATTTGCCATTTTCTTTATCTATTTTATGGGTGGAGAGTGGACTGGTGCAATGATCAATGGAACCAATATGGATGCCCATAAAGCAATGACTGTAGTATTGGAAGTATTGGCAGGGTTTTCATTGGGTGCTGAGTCGATAGCGCTGTTTGCCAGAGTAGGCGGGGGTATTTATACCAAAGCTGCAGATGTAGGAGCTGATTTGGTTGGAAAAGTTGAAGCTGGTATTCCTGAAGACGATCCTCGCAACCCTGCAACTATTGCAGATAACGTAGGTGATAATGTAGGTGATGTTGCAGGAATGGGAGCTGACCTTTTTGGATCCTATGTAGCTACTATTTTAGCTGCAATGGTACTTGGAAATTATGTCATTCGTGATATGGGAGGTGAAATAGCAGATGCATTTGGAGGCTTAGGTCCAATTTTATTGCCGGTCCTTATTGCCGGATTGGGGATTTTGTTTTCAATTATAGGAACTTGGTTTGTTAGGGTAAAAAGTGATGTAACCTCAGAGGGTAAAGTTCAATTTGCAATGAATCTTGGAAATTGGATGTCAATCGCCCTTACCGGTGTTGCATCCTATTTTGCTATTAAATGGATGTTACCTGATGTATTAGATATTCAGGTTTTTAGTCAGGGTGAATTTTATATGTCAACAGCTACATCAAATGATGTGTTTTTTGCTGTTTTGATTGGTCTTTTTGTTGGTGCGTCAATCGCGTATCTGACTGAGTACTATACCGGTATGGGGAAGAAACCTGTACTTGGAATAGTCAGACAATCATCAACCGGGCATGCCACCAATATCATTGCCGGTCTTTCCGTTGGTATGATGTCCACTTTTTTACCTATACTTTTATTCGCATTCGCCATTTGGGGAGCTTATGCCTTTGCAGGATTTTATGGCGTGGCTATTGCAGTTAGCTCAATGATGGCTACTACTGCCATGCAGTTGGCAATTGATGCCTTTGGTCCTATAGCTGATAATGCCGGTGGAATCGCCGAAATGAGTGAACTTCCTCCTGAGGTTAGAAAAAGAACTGATATTCTCGATAGTGTGGGTAACACAACTGCTGCTATGGGTAAGGGTTTTGCAATTGCATCAGCAGCATTGACTGCATTAGCTCTTTTTGCAGCTTATGTCACATTTACCGGAATCAAAGGGATAAATATTTTTGATGCCAAAGTGCTTGCTGCTCTATTTATAGGTGCTATGATTCCAGTGGTCTTTTCGGCTCTTGCTATTAGTGCTGTAGGTAGAGCCGCCATGGCAATGGTAGAAGAAGTAAGAAGACAATTCAGAGAGATCCCCGGTATTCTTGAGGGAACAGCAACTCCGGAATATGAAAAATGTGTAGAGATATCCACTAAAGCAGCATTGCGTGAAATGTTGTTACCCGGTTCACTTTCTATCGTAGTTCCTGTATTAGTTGGTTTTACAATGGGACCTGAGGCCCTTGGTAGTTATATGGCAGGTGTTACTGTCTCCGGTGTAATGTGGGCAATCTTCCAAAACAATGCAGGTGGTGCATGGGACAATGCTAAAAAATCTTTTGAAGCCGGTGTAGAAATTAACGGTGAAATGGTATATAAAGGATCCGAGGCCCATAAAGCTTCTGTAACCGGTGATACTGTTGGTGATCCTTTCAAAGACACTTCCGGTCCATCAATGAATATTCTCATTAAGTTAACTTGCCTTGTTGGACTTGTTATTGCTCCGGTTTTGGGAGTAATGTACGCAGATCAATTACAGGGAGAGAATATGGAAAATAATAACATCCAAGGAATTGAAATCGGTGAACTCAATACTGAGGAAGGTGATATTTATAAATTGGATTAGAATAAGATACCTAAATCATAAACCAAAGGTCTGGCAATTCCATTGCCGGGCCTTTTTTGATAAAAGAATATGAAGAATCTGAACCTTTACTTTTTTATTGCCTTTTTGGCAATTACATTTTTACCTTTCTTTTTTACTGGATGTGGTTCTTCTGATAATAGTGAAAATGAAAAGATCACTGCAGGAAATGAATTGGAATCAGTAGAGAATAATATAGATGATGATATCTCTGAGCAGGCAAACCTATTATATGTTGCAACCCTTTCAGGTATAAATCTTAGATCAGAACCTTCAACTTCCGGTGAGGTAGTGGATCGTATTGTATATGGTCAAGCAGTTGAGCTTATCCGTACCACTGGAATACCTTTTGAAAGCAGTGGCTTTTCCGGGGAGTGGACAGAAGTGAAATACGAGGATAAACAAGGGTATTTATTTAATGGTTTTTTATTGCCTATTGAGGCTCCAGGATTCAATCCACCGGCTACCTTGTCAGAGTACTTTCATGAGCAATTGCAACCTATAGGGCGTGAAATTGCACAAAAAAACATAGATCATACAGGTAATGATCATCGGGATTGGAAGGTGATTAGTGAAGATCAATTAGAAATAAAGGGTGAGTCTGATTTCTTTCGTACCTACCGGGAATATGCAGGAGGATTTATTTTATATGAAGAAATTGGTTATGAGTACCATGCCTACAAAGGCTTTTTCCCGGGATTAAATCTTGAGCAAGGTTTCCTCCTTGTTCGCGCTATGTATCCTAAGTTCAAAGCCTATGAGGGTTGTTATTTAGAACTTGGTTCAATGCATTTTCCCAAAGAGGGGGGTGCATTAAAGGGGATTTCAATGTGTGTATTTACCCTGGAGATTGGTGAAAACAGGTCCGGGCAAAAGTTTATTTCTATCGGCAATGACGAAATGGGTTATACTGGTTTGGAAGTTAAAGAGGTGAAAGGAGGGATTGAGATAAAGAATTTTTACGCAATGTAAAATAACGATTGACTCAAAAGCCCAATTTCTAATCCAATCGCTTTTCAATATAAAAGGAATTCAGTAGTGCTAATGCTCCCATGTACTTTAAGTCAAAACTAATATAATCTCCTACTTTGTAGTCTTGATGGTTGTTTCCCAAATTGAGGATTAACATGTCAGAACTTGCATTTACGATTTTAATTTTTTGGTCTTCAGGAATAAGATAATCAGGGGAAATATCCAACAATCCAATATCAAGAATAGCTCGGAAACTTGTTTTTCCATAATCTTTTTCATCTACCTCAAAAACTTCTCCTGAAGGATTCTCAGCTAATTCACCAATTGGGATAACAGGCTTTTCCGTGATTTCAATTATTTGAGTAAAAAGCTTAAAAACATCCTTATGCATTCCCTTAAAGGTTGTTGAATTCACGAGGTCTGCACCGAAATACAGTGTTTCTCCTACACGAAAATGATTAATTCCTGAAGGTAGGGTATGATTAAAAATCATTGGAATAACGACTGAAGTTCCACCTGTAACCCACGGGATGGTTTTATTGAATTTTGCATCTATAAGTTGTTTGTACAAACTAAGCATAACCAATTTATCCTGAGAAGGCATAACACCATGAAGACAATTCAGATTAGCGCCTATCCCATTCACTTTTATATTAGGTAGCCTAAAAACTGAATTATAGAAATCAATTAAATGTTCTCCCATAATCCCCTCGCGCAAATCACCGAGCTCTATCATGATGATAACTTTGTGCATTCTATTTTGCTTTACAGCCTCATCACTAAGTAATTTAATAGTTCTGCTTTCTGAGTTGAAACTCACATCGGCATACTTTATGATATCCGGTATGATTTCCTGAGCTGGTGGTTTAATGTAGACCGTCTGAACTTCAGGATTAATCTCTTTTATCTTTTTTAGATTACTTATTCTGGAATCACAAACCTCTTTAATACCCAGATCCAGTACTTCCTTTAAAAATAATCTATTTCCACAGAGGATTTTTGTCACTATAGCCCAATCTATCCCCTTAGATTTGAATAGTTTATCAAGGTATTTATAGTTTTCTTTCAGTTTCTTACTATTGAGTGTAATATGTGCCATAATGATAATTTTTAACCAACGATTATTCTAGGTAAACTTTCCGGTAATCTGGTAAGCAGTTCATAATTAATTTGATTACTGGCATCACCAAAGGATGCAACACTTATTTCGAGATCTCCTTGTTTTCCAATCAAAACCACTTCATCTCCTTTTCTAGCGTTAGGTACATCTGTAATATCCACCACAATTAAATTCATATTTACTCTACCTGTGATGGCTACTCTTTTACCCCCCACTAAAACTCTTCCTACGTTACTTAGAGATCTGCTATAACCATAACCATAACCCACAGGAACTAAAGCTATTTTAAGGTCTTTGCTTGCCAAATAAATTGAGCCGTAACCAATATACTCTCCGCGTTTGACATTCTTAATGTCCATAATAGACGTTTTCCAAGAAATAATTCTCTTCAAGGGGTCTGTCTTAATTAACTTATCACTGGAGTACTCAATAAAAGTTTCATAACTCGGCCAGAATCCATATTGCATAATCCCAATTCTAGCTAAATCTCCGATCATCTCAGGATACCTCATGATTCCAGCTGAACAGCATGCATGAAAATATCTAACATCTCTGAGTTCATCCTGTAAAAAACTACACATCTCAATATACCTAAATTTCTGACGCTCGATTCGGACATAATTTGATATACTTTCAGCGCCCGCAAAATGAGTGCATGCACCAAAGACTTTTACATAAATATCATTCTTTTTAATGGCATTTAATGCTTCACTTAAATCTTGGTTTGTTAGACCGGTTCTGTTCATTCCTGTTTCCAATTCAAGATGGATTAAAGCGGGTTTCCCCACTTTTTTGGCTATATTTATCGCCTGGAATAAGCGCTCAATGTCAAAAATATAAAACTGAATTTCGTTACTTATTACCCATTCAAGTGCTTCATCAGCTACCATCCCCATAATCATAATATCCGCTTTCCTTTGTCCCAGAACTTGATAAACTTGAAATGCTTCCTCAGAACTGAATACAGAAAAGTGATTGATATTATTTTCTAATGCTATATTGACAAAAGGTTGTATACCATGACCATATGCATTTCCTTTTACAACAGAGGAAAATTTTACATTTTCAGGAAGTTGGCTTTGAATAAATTTCAAATTATTCAAATAGGCGGAACGGCTAATCTCGATTTTTGAGGTATGCCAAGTCATAAAAAATTAAGATTGGTAGACTATGAGGGATAGTACCTCATTTCGAGGTATTTACTGGTAAATCCTATTTTTTCATACAGGTATCGGGCTGGATTATCCGGTTCAACATGTAATGCAATTGCTCCTTCAGCTTTTTCTATAGCAGCATTCATTAATTTTTTTCCAATACCCATACCTCTCTTTTCTCCATTTACCGCAATATACACTAGAATGTTTTCAGGGATATAGCCTTTCATTCCTGTGTCATTTATAATGGTGGCTCCTACGATTTCATTTTCGAGAACTGCAGTTACAATAAATCCTCCTTTCCCATTTCCCAAAGTCATGGAATAGTTCAGGCATTTTTCAATATCCTCTTTTTTGTCACCATATTGATCAAGGTGGACAAAAAGAAAATCAATGATGTTTTGTTTAATTTCAGGTGTAGGTTGTTGATTTGTATCGTAATAATTTAGCTTAATTGATTTATTCATTATTAGGTTTAACTTTTCTATTTATTGCTTATTGAGTCAAATTAAAATAAAAAATACCCATTATTGGAGTAATGGGTATTTTATTTATGGTGTAAGTATTTAGATATTACTTTCAAGAACAGCAGGATTAACAACATCATATAACCCTCTCTCACATCGTTGATCAAATGCTTTGGATGGTACGGACATAATCCTATTGGCTTGCATAAGTCTTATCTTGACCTTTCGCTTATTTTTTTCAATAATTTTTACTTTAATTGAATATGGTAAACTCATGACACTTTTTTTTTATGATGATGGTGCACTATCTTCAATAAACTTCTTTCCATTCCATTTTCCAAGCCATTCACAGTTTTTTCCAATTTTCTTGTAGTGCATATATGTTGAAATTGCTGCTGGTTTAGATTTTCGATTGATTGTAATCATACTATGTCCTGATCTAACCTGGAAATAATATTTTCCGGTTCCCATTGTAAAATTTTTTCTACGCATGTTAATTGATTTTGTTAAAAATTTATATACTGACAACTGTGGCATTTAAACCATAATTCTTAACCAATTTATCGGTAAATGATTTGTGGCCACGTGGAGCTAAAAGGTACAACTTTCCATTTTTCATTTGCGCTAGAGTAGCGAAAAGTTTCCATTTGGAGACAGTAGATGTTTCATCTTCATTCTTAAGAGCAATTTGAAAATAATTCTTTGAATTACCTTTCATTGCGGTAATATCTGGTGATAAACTTTTTTCTTCACCACTAGAGAAAGAGGTAGGATCTGCAAAGTCATCATGACTTGATTTGATTTCGCTATATCCTTTACTTTGGACGAATTCTATTGCCTTTTCAATATACTCAGACGAATTTGTTGTCATATAAATTTGTAGTTAATAAAAAATATTTGTTTAAAAATGACTAGTATTTAGCGGAAATACATATTACAATTATATTAACGGCGAATGTTAACGTTTTGTTTTGTCCCTTAAAATCCTTATTAAGAACTTGGACATTAAAAAATCAACCTACCAAAAACCACATAGGAGAATGAACTTTCTCAGACAGAATTTAAGAAAGTGGGGTAAAAAAGAACTAAAATGTATCTGAATGATCAAAACTACCGCTTAGTAATAGTACAGCCTAAAGATACGATAATTTTTTGATCTAACCAAATGTTACTTTTATTTTAAGTCACTATACTGTAGAATTTTACTTTTTGGTTTAGTAGGAAATAAAAATTAAGACTTTTAAATCTGTGTTTTAAAACATAAAGCAATTACTTTTGCGTCAAATTTTATATACCTATGGCTAATAAAAGAATAAAAAGGGTTTTGATTTCTGTTTTCTCGAAAAAAGGAATATCACAAATTTGTCAAGAACTGGATAACCATGATGTGGAAATCTTGAGTACAGGAGGGACTGCCGCTTTTATTGAATCACTTGGGATTAAAGTTACTAAAGTTGAAGATATTACAGGCTTTCCATCCATTCTCGAAGGTAGAGTAAAAACTTTGCATCCGAGTGTTTTTGGTGGAATCCTGGCAAAGAGTGAAGATTCACATTTAAAAACACTACAGGAATATAGTATTCCGCAGATAGATGCTGTTATTGTTGACTTGTACCCCTTTTCTGAGACTGTGGCAGATGGAGGAACCCATGAGGAAATTATTGAAAAGATTGACATAGGAGGGGTTTCTCTCATCAGGGCAGCAGCAAAAAACTATGCAGAGGTAGTCGTGGTTCCCTCTGCTAACGAATACGCTGGATTCTTAGACCTGATTTTGAAACAATCTTGCTCTACAACTTTGGAACAAAGAAAAGAGTTGTCCAAAAAAGCTTTTTTATGCACAGTAAATTATGATAGCGAAATTGCTCAATATTTTGGAGGTTCAAAACAACTCAGGTATGGGGAAAACCCACATCAGAATGCTGAATTTAATGGAATTTTAGAGAATTGCTTTGTGCAACTAAATGGAAAAGAGTTGAGCTATAATAACTTGCTGGATATTGATGCCGCATTTGGTATTATGGCCGAAGTGAGTGAAAATCCTCCCACATTTTCAGTAATCAAGCATAACAATATGTGTGGTTTTGCTGAAGCTCCCACTGTATTGCAAGCCTGGCAAAATGCGTTAGCTTGTGATCCTGTTTCTGCATTTGGGGGAATCATTACAACTAATAGGATCCTTGACCTTGAAACCGCTACTGAAATTGATAAAATATTCTATGAGGTTTTAATTGCTCCTGATTATCATGATGACGCCCTTGAATTACTTTTGAGGAAAAAGAAAAGAATCATTTTAAAATTGAATAAGTACCCTCAACAAAAAAGGACAACACGAACAGTTTTAAATGGTCAGTTGACTCAGGATCAAGATCTTCATCAACACTCAACTGATGATTGGAGATTATCGACTAAAGTAAAGGCTTCCTCAGCTCAGCTAGAGGACTTACTATTTGCTAATCGGCTTGTTAAACATTTAAAAAGCAATGCTATTTCACTCGTTAAAAATAAAACTTTAATTGGGATGGGCGCTGGTCAGACGAGTAGGGTAGACGCTTTAAATCACGCCATTCAAAAAGCGATTGACAATGGGTTTGACCTCAGAGGTGCTGTAATGGCATCTGATGCTTTTTTTCCTTTTAATGATTGTGTTGAAATTGCCTATAAGTCAGGTATTACTGCTGTTGTACAACCAGGTGGATCAATAAAGGATCAGGACAGTATTGACTTTTGCAATGATCATGAAATGTCAATGTACTTAACTGGATTCAGACATTTTAAACATTAAGGTAGTGTTCCTTACATTAGACATTGGAAATTCTAAAACTAAATGGGGCTTGTTTGAATATGACAATCTCATAAGTCGTGGCGTTTTTTTAAACACCTCTAAAACTCCTGAATTTTGGAATAGCGCCGGAATTACTGATATTGTCTATTCAGCATCTGGAAAAATAGGGGATCCTCTTAAAGATTTCATTAACAATCAACCTCATGCTTTGAATTTAGGTAACATTCCCTTGCCATTTCTATCCCTATATGAAACCCCGGATACACTGGGTAGAGACAGGGTTGCTGCAATTAAAGGTGCATCAGTTAAATTTACTAATACTGACTTACTGGTAATTGATGCCGGTTCTTGTCTTACTTTTGATTTTATTGACCAAAATGGTATACACATGGGCGGTACAATTAGTCCAGGAATAAAAATGAGATTAAAAGCAGTAAATGCTTTTACAGATAAGTTACCTTTGTTATCTGAAATACCAAACGCTATTGAACCACTTGCAAAAAATACAAGTTCTGCAATTGGACAAGGTGCTTTGCTAGGTTTTTTATACGAAACTGAGGGATACATCAGTTATGTTAAGTCTCACTTTCCAAAACTTAAGATTTTAGTAACAGGAGGGGACGCTTGGATATTTGTTAAATTCATAAAAATAAAGATATTTGCGGAGCCAAATTTGGTTTTGATGGGGTTGAATGAAATTTTAAAAAATTATGTTGAAAAAAAAGGCTGGAATTAAATTACTTATTGCATTAGCTGTTTTTTGTTTTTCCTATACAGAAATCAGTGCGCAAAACGCTGTTGTATCGCCCTACTCCCGAATAGGTTTTGGTGAAATTCACGGAATGGATTTACCGCATCTTCAAGCAATGGGGGGTCTTGGTTCCTCACATTGGTCCTACAACAATCTAAATATTAGTAACCCTGCTTCCTATGCGTATTTGCGTACAGCTTCCCTCAATGCAGGTTTTAATATAAAATATAATCATTTTAGTGATGGTGATAATTCTACCGGAATATGGAGCGGAGGATTAAATCAACTTATCATTGGTTTTCCTTTGATTAACTCCATCAATGAATTATTGGCAGAAACTTATTCGGATTGGCGATTTGGTTCAGCTTTTGGAATTTTACCATTCTCTGGTGTGGGATTTGATATCAGATCAGAAGATTTTGATCCTGAAATAGGTTCAGTAATTAGAGACTACAGTGGATCTGGTGGAACAAATTTGATATTTATCGGACAAGCAGTGAGATATAAAAATACAAGTATAGGGCTAAATATTGGTTACCTGTTTGGCTCTTTAGAAGAGAATCGGACAGTTACCTTTCCGGATGCTTTTGTACATTATAGAAATCGTTTTGATGATGAAATAAAAATCTCAGGTATTTACTATAAACTGGGTTTTATGCAGGACATTATTTTAGAGAGATCTGAAAATGATCCTTATTTTGATGATCGAGGAAAGCCTTTAAGGTATGTCACCCTAGGAGCACATGTAAAACCAAGCACCAGTTTTGATAATAAAGCCAATAGCTTTTATTTCTCTGAACATGTCTTTTTGCCTGCGAACAGAGATACCTTGTTATTAAGTGATGGTCAAAAATCTTCCGGAAACCTTCCACCTGAATTTGGTTTTGGTGCATCTTATATTGTAAAAGACAATTGGCAACTGGGACTAGATTTTTCTTTAGGCTTATGGAGTCAATATAAAAATGAAGCAAAACAGGAAGAATTAAAGAATTCCTTCAGATTTGGACTCGGTGGCGCTTATACACCGAATCACAACTCCATAACTAGCTTTTTTGAGCGGGTTACCTATAGAGCCGGACTTTACTATTTGAATGACCCAAGAAGCGTTAATGACCGCCAGCTCTATGAATATGGTCTTAGTTTTGGAGCCAGTTTTCCCTTTATAGTCCAAAGACAGGTCAGTCATTTAAATACCTCTTTTCAATTGGGACGAAGAGGTGTAGAGGATGGATTACAAGAAACCTTTTTTAACATTAACCTTGGATTTACAGTTAACGATAACACCTGGTTTGTAAAAAGACGTTTTGATTAGGACTTTTTAACTACTTATTTAGAACCAAAACTATGAATTTATTATCGAACTTTCGTGCAGTAACAATTATCTCAGCTGTTTTCATTTTTTCGGTTGTTGATGTTTTTACACAATGTGAAACATGGATGGATGCACCAAATAGTGATGACATAATCAGTGCACATTCTGTTTACAGACAAGCTTTGCGTGTAAATGATATGGAAATTGCTATTGAAAACTGGAAAATTGCTATAGAGGGTGCACCTGCTGCCGATGGTCAGAGAGATTTTCATTTCACTGATGGGGTGACCATCTACAAATATAAAATCTCTCAGACAGAAGACGAGGAAAAAATTTCCTTCTATCAAGAAAGAATAATTCAGCTTTATGAGCAAGCAGCTGATTGTTATATCGCCCAAGCCATATCTTTAAGGAGTTGTTCAAACCAGAGTTGTTATGATGAAAGGGCTGGAGTCCTTTTAGGAAGAATGGTTTATGATATGTTTTATGAGTTTAATTCTCCAACTCAGCTGGTGTATAATGCTTCATTAAGAACTATGGATTTGGCAGGTAACAAAACTGAGTACATTGTTCTAATTCCTGCAATTGCTGCCGTTAGTCGATTGTATAGATCAGGTCAGATTAGTGATGAAGATGCAGCAAAAAATCACAAAAGGATAGAGGAAATTTTAAAATACAATATAGAAAATAATGCCCAATTTGGAGCGCAATTTGAACAGCTAATTCCTTCTATAAATCATTATGTTGCACAATTTGAAAGGGATCTTTACGATTGTGATTATTTTAAAGAGAGATTACTACCGCAATTCGAAGCTAATCCTGCAGATGGTGAACAAGCAAGAAATATTTTCAGCCAATTAAGATCAAGAGGATGTGATGAAGACGATCCTGATTTAACCGCTATACGGAAAAGAAGTGAAGAGTTCGTAGATAGTGTAAATGTGGCCATGCAAGCAGACCTCGAAGAGCGTAACCCTGCACTAGCTGCAAGACGTTTATTTGATGAAGGCAATTTTACAGCTGCTGTAGAGAGATATCAGGCTGCTATTGCGCAAGAGGACAATGATGTTAGAAGAGGTGAATTTTATTTTGCGATGGCCTCAATTCAAGGGAGACAGTTAAATCAATATAATAATGCCAGGAATAATGCATTAAGAGCTGCTGAATTAAAACCCAATTGGGGTGCACCATACCTGTTAGTTGGAGATTTATACGCTACCACAGCCCGAAGTTGCGGAGATGATTGGAATCAAAGATTAGCTATTTTAGCTGCTATAGATAAATACAGACAAGCAGCAAGGGTTGATAGCAGCGTTGCCACTGATGCGCTATCGAGAGCTAATAGGTATCTTTCGTCCAAGCCTGAGAGAGGTGACGGTCACATGATGGGAATCTCTGAAGGGGACCGTGTGAGAGTGAACTGTTGGATTAATGAAACAGTCTCAGTTCGTTTTCGTTAACTTTATTTCTAAAAAAATCGTATGCTTAGGTTCTATGTTGGACTCCTTTCCCTTTCGCTTTTTTCCTGTACAGTAGCTACAACGGAAAAAATAGAGATATCCAAGGAATCGAAGGATGTAGTGCAGGAAGAAACCTTGGACAAAAGATGCCTCACTTTTGAAACAGCAAGAGGAGGTCAATCTTTAATTGAGGATTTTGTGCTTTACCGGGATTTCTTGAGGGATGGTGATATGAAAGAAGCTTTTGCTTATTGGAAAAATGTTTATAATAGAACCCCGGCAGCGGATGGCAGAAGGTGGAATGTTTTTACAGATGGGATTAAGTTTTACGAATGGAAACTGACTACTGAAGACGATGAAGAAATAAGGACAGAATACAAAGAGAAAATTCTTAGTCTGTATGATGATATGGGACATTGTTATCCAGAACAAGTCAATTTTGCTAAAGGATTAAAGGCCTTTGACTTGTATTATAAGTATAGGGGCTTTAAAGAAGATATCTATATATTTGAGTTATTCAAGAAATCCTTTTATGGATTTGGAGAGGATGTTCCTCCTTTTATTATTAACCCCTTCACAGCTTTATTGGTAAGAACGGTTGTAGATGAAATAATTGAGATTAGCGAAGCGAGCAGAATAGCTTTGGACATTCTTGATGCGGTCAACAGTCAGGAAGACGATATGCATGATTGGGGAATAGTTAAAACCTATGCACCGCAAAGGTTAGCTGATCTGGAGCGAGTCAGAGGTTTTTATCCCTGTGAATATTATCTGGAAATTTACCTTCCCTTATATGAAACTTCACCGGAGGATTGCGAAACCTTACAATTGGTTTTATCAAGATTAATATGGGGAAATTGTGATGAGGATTTAGATGTTATAACAGAAATAAATGCAGGTATTGATCAGTATTGCGTGATTCCTGTAACTGCAACTTCTTTAGTTCGTGATGCTTATCAAGCTTTAAGGGACGCTGAGTATTCCAAAGCGGTTGAATTTTTTCAAAAGGCAATTGATGAGGAGAGTGACATTAAGAGGAAAGCTGATTATGCCCTAGTAATTGGAAAAATTTATTATAGCCATTTGAGGGACTTTTCTAAATCTAGAGAATTCGCACAATTAGCATCATCCTTCAGACCTGAATGGGGTGAACCGCACATTCTGATTGGCAAACTATATGCTTCAAGTGGTCCTTTGTGTGGTCCCGGCACAGGATGGGATAGCCAGGTAGTTACATGGGTTGCCATAGATGAATGGCAACGAGCACGATCAAAGGATAGTAATGTAGCAGCTGAAGCTATACAGCTCATCAACCAATATACTCAATACATGCCTAGTAGAGAAGATATTTTTAGCCGTACTTTAAATGAAGGTGCTTCTTACTTTGTGCCTTGTTGGATTCAAAGAAATACGACCATTCGAGCTAAGCCTTAAAGTGTGATTTTCGATTATTAGGTTAGAATATCCATATAAACCGCTAATATACCTTATCTCCTATCCATCTAATTCAGTGGGTATATTTCATATATCGAATGGAGGTGAATTAATGAAGTTGATAGTTTGAAAGTGTTTCCCCCTATCAATCTTACGTACGCTAATCCGCAACTTGTTGGAGTGAATGGGATAGTCTCTTCAAGCTTCAACAAAACTCGCTTCACTATACTTGCATTTAATTATTTTTCTAAGCAGCTCTTTTCTACATTACTAGACTTTCAAGTAACAATTACCTTGTTAGCATAATATCACCAGTATACTCCTCAGTGCTGCCATCAATAAATTTTACCCTGATAAAATAGACAAATACTGAGGGATTCAAGGTTTCGCCATTAAAAGTACCATCCCATCCAAAAGCATTTTCATTAGCGGGGAAATTTCTTCTTTCAAAAACCTTAGCGCCCCAACGGTCAAATACCATCATCTCTTCAATTTCTTGTATTACCTCCGTACCAAAAACCATAAAAATATCATTTATCCCATCTGCATTCGGTGAAAAGACATTTGGTATATATACATTTCTATCTATACGTACAAAAATATTGATATTATCCATATCGCTGCATCCGTTGAAATCTTCAACCACCAATTCAATAATCCCACTATTCGGTAAATCATAAAGTATTTCAAGCTCATTGCATGGATTACACAATTCTTCTCCATTTATAGACCAGACTATACTTTCTATCCGATCAAAACCGATACTTACCTCACCAATTATTAAAGCAGATTCGCCAAATGAAATTTCCACATCTGATCCCAGATTAACAATAACCTCAGGTGGATAAGATAAATTTATCACTGTATCTTTAAAACAACCGTTGTCATCTGTTACTGTAATCTCAAACTCCCCTTCACTTAGGTTAGTGAATTCAGGAATTTCAGATTCTACCTCGTTAATAGTATAAGTGTAAGGAGACGTCCCACCTTCCACATTTTCAACAACAATGATTCCGGAATTTTCATTGAAACATAATGGATCAATCCCATTAACAGATATGGAGTTGATGTCGGTTGGATCTAAGGTAACTTCAACAAAATCACTTGCTGAGCAGGATGTAATTATATTTGTAAGCTGCAATTCAAATACCCCAGCATCAGAGATTTCCTGAATGATTTCATCACCTAAAGATTCTCCAGTTTCAGTGTTTATCCATAAATACTCTAAATCAGCTTGCTGTGAAATTCCTTCTCCTATAAAGACTGAAGATACAAGGCAGTTGATCTCCTGGTCGATTCCTGCATCTACCATTGGTAACTCATTAACAATGAGTTCAGCTGTTGTCTCGCCCATGCAGCCATCACCATCAGTTACAGTAACTGTATAGATACCTTGATCGGTCAAGGTTACTGAGAAACCTTCAGCACCAGCTGACCAATTATAAGATTCAAAATCATCATCCACAGACCATTCTGTTGATTCTCCTTCACAAATTTCAAATTCTCCGGATATCGCAATCTCAATTTTATCCTTGACTTCAAAATCAAAACTTGTAGTACCCTCACAATTGTTTTCATCAGTAACCGTCACAGAATAAGTACCTGATTCACTAATGGTTATTGTTGCTTGGTTTTCTCCGGTTGACCATGAGTAGTTTTCAAAGTCCTGATTAAGTGACAATTCAGTAGATTCACTAAAACAAACCAATTCATCACCAGTGATTTCAGGTTCAGGACTTGGAAACTCTTCAACCTCTACACTTGTATCGCCACTGCATCCATCTGCATCCGTTACAGTTATAGAGTAAAACCCCGGGCTTGTAACAGTAATTGAAGGTGTTGTTTGACCATTACTCCATAAATAAGTATTGAAGCCCTCGCCCACATTAAGTACTGTACTTTCTTCGGGACAAAAACCTGTTGCTCCTGTAATTGCCGGCTGGAGTTCTTCATCTTCCGTAATTGTAATTGATCCTTCCGTCTGACAGCCGTTTTCATCAATTACTGAAACAGTGTAGGTTCCTTCTTCATCTATATTTATTGAAGGCGTAGTTTCTCCTGTAACCCAATTGATCTCAGCAAAGTCTGCGATACTTATCGTTGTACTGAAGCCGGTACAAAAAGTAGTGGAACCTGTAAATTCAATTACAGGCAATTCATTAACCGTAAGTTCAAAAATTACAGAATTGATACAACCGTTCGAGGCTGTTACGGTAACGCTATAGGTTCCGGTAGCATCAACATCTATTTGATCCGTATTTTCTCCGGTTGACCAATTAAAACTTTCAAAATCTTCATTAAGACTTAGTGTTGTTTGTTCTCCAATACAAATATCAGTATCTCCTAAAATTTGTGGTTGAGGTAATTCGAGTTCATTGACAACTAAACTATCTGTCGCTATACATCCATTGTTGTCTGTAATTGTGACGCTATATAAACCGGGAGTGGAAATTACGACATCACTGCTAATCTCATTGTTTGACCACAATATTTCTGCGAAATCACCTTCAACTGAAAGAATAATATTTTCACCTGAACAAAATTCAGATTCTCCCATTATTTCTACTGCAGGTTCGGGGAATGAAATGATATCGATAGAAAAAGAATCCTGACATCCGTTATTATCAGTTAAATTGATAGTGTACGTTCCACTTTCAGTAATACTAATCAGATCAATGCTGTCGCCAGTATTCCATAAAAATGAATCAATATCATCTTCGGTTTCAAAGCTAAGATCAATACTTTCACCAGGACAAATGCCATTGTCTGACTGATCAAAATTACCTGCAGGCAAGGGGTTGACAACTACTTCAACTGTATCAAACCCAAAGCACCCTTGACCATCATCTACAGTTACAAAATAAATTCCGGGTTCCTCTACACTTATTTCATCGGTAGTTTCCCCTGTGTTCCACAAATAGGAAGGGAAAAGAGGGGCTGTTGTTAATATGGTAGATTCCCCTGAACAAATTTCCGTCATTCCGATAATAGAAATATCGAGTTCCTCCGCAATGGTAATATTTACACTGTTTTCTCCCACGCAATTATTACTGTCCACAACAAAAACATTGACAGGTCCGGGTTCGTTTGTTGTAATAGAAAAAGCTGTATCGGTACCATTCCAAACCGCAAGTTCAAAGTTATCTGATACGGATAGGGTAGTACTTCCTGCTTCACAAAAAACAGTTGAGCCCTCAATAGAGGGTTCAGGTGGTGCAAATTCATCTATAAATATTGTAATTTCGCCCCTACATCCTAAAGAGTCAAACGCCACTATCTCTAAAGAATCTGACTCTGTAACTTCAAATTGAAAAGTCCCTTCCTCTCCATTCCAGAATATGGATGTGAAATTAGAATCAATAGATATCACAGTTGATTCACCACTACAAAATCCAGGATTACCTAAATAGTCAAATTCAAAATCACCTGTAACCAAAATTGTAAAACAGGAATCATTCTGCAACTCGGGGCAGTTGGGTATTATAAATGCAGCGCACACTTCCATAATACCTGTGTCAATAGCAGATATAATTATGGATTGATTAGATTCAGAAACAGAGATGCCCTCAGCAGATACAGACCAATCGACATTAAATTCCCCTTCCTGATTTTCAATAAAAACTTCAAATTCTGTTCCTATACATACCTCATCCGGAAGAATTAAAACGGGTTGAGGGGGTGGAGAAAAGTTTTCAAATAGTTCTATTGTTATGGTGTCTGAGCAGATTAGATCACCAAATAGGCCATTAATTATTAAAGTAAATACGCCTGCTGCTCCTGCTTCAATGGTTGGTCCGGTTTGTCCGGGTAATTCATCATCATTGTATAACCATTGGAAATTTACATCATCAACAGGAGTATTAAATCCATCGTCTATAAAAACAGCAGTGCTTGATGCCCCAATAATAATGGTTTGGTTTGGACATCGGAGGGTATCTTCAGGAACATCAAATTGAACAAAGAAATCTATTTGATAAAAGTTAACAAAATAGCTGCTATCACATCCAAATTGATCAGTTGCAGGAACAAATGTAGTTCCCGGGCCGGTAATAGTTTCACTGGTTGGAAAGAAAAAGAATGGAAAATCTTCTTTACATAAAACCGTATCTACATCTTGTGGTTCATTAATAATAATTTCTAAATCAAACTGATTCAAGACTTCACATCCATTTGGATCTGTAACAATGAATTCATTTAATCCGGGCTCAGTAAAAAAATTTCCTTCGAGTTCAAATGGAAGGTCTTCTAAACAGACAATAAACTCTCCCAGATATTCAATAGGAAAATATACTTCGACTGTCATACAATTTTGCTCAGGTGGATCCTCAACAGGTATGCAAGGATCGTTGCTTGCATCAACACAAACCTCAAAAGTACCCTCAGTTGGGAAATCTATTTCAAACATAGGCTCGGAGGATAATCCTATTTCATTTCCATTAAGGTACCAATGATATAGGGTGGCAGCTGAGAGATTATCTGCTTCGAAAAGTCCTGAAGTACCAACACAAACACTATCAGGTCCCATGAGTGGGTTAGTCCATGGTTCAATTTCAGCGCTCCCACATTCACCTACTACATTTATTCGGACATCGCAGGATGATCCTGCGCAACCGTCAACCATAAAGTAATAAACTTTACCTATTTCAAGTCCCTGTAAATCTAAGAGTTTATCATTTTGATTTCCGCAATCGTTTACATTGCATCCGACTTGTTCTGTAAAATTGCAGTCACCATAAATTGCAATTTGGATACCTTCTGTACATCCGAATAAATTACATGGAAATTGACAAGGTGATCCATTGGTCCCTGAACAAACGTTTGTACAATTACTAACCTCAACATTTAAAGTTAATTCTTCACACCAGGCTATAAAAGCAAACCAGGTTGGGTTATTTGGAACGGAGGGCACACCTATACATAAGGGATCTGGACCATTTTGAGGGTGCTGAAATGTGGACATTGAGTATTCAAATCCATCAAGGTCGTCAATTGTACATAATATAGGTGCAGTTTCGCATTGACAGGTTTCCTGTGTGCCGTCATCACATGGTTCCGGAGGATCAGAGATCTGGGCATTGCTACCAAGGTGAAAAATAAATAAAAATGAAAGTAAAAACAAAGGAACCTTACCGGGAAAAATATCTGTCAAAGTTGTAAAAAATGACTCCATATAATGGCTTTTCTTGAACTGAGTTTTAAATAGTAAAATCAATATTACATATAGTTCAATTCATATTAACTTACCTCAATGTTAATACATGATTAATGAAATGTTAGCTTCCGACAGAATGATTAATAAATTGGATAAAGTGATGTTTGCAATCGATAAATAAATATTAAAATAATTCATAATTCATTTGATAATGATATTAATTGAGTAAATTTATAATGCCTTTAATCTTTATCATGTATTTTTGTAGAAAAACCTAAATGATTTATATTGCCATAATTATTGCTTTAAGTTTTGTAGCTATTACCTTGGGAATTAGTGGCTTTACAAAATACATTCGACCTGGTTTAAACCAGATGAAAAAAGATGTCTTGCGTTTACGTTCCGCCTCAATATCTGCAGCTGCCAACTTGATACCTTTAAAGCATGATGAAATTGAGTTGCTGAGCAGTCGTGTTGATCTCAAGTCTTTAGGCAATCGTTTCAGAAAAACTAAATCAGGATTTTTGAACTCCATATACAATGAACCAATGGTTGCTTTTACTATAAAAAGATATCTTGGGAACAATCGAAGGAAAATAATTTACGCTAGAACTACAACAGATGAATTTGTATTCATTCAAAAAAAGAATACTGTGCAACTGTACCTAAATGGCAATCCTTTTGGTAAACTTGAAAATGACAATTTGTATTTCCTTAAAGACAACAAACGCATAGCTTGGATTGAAGGTGATAGAGGTCAATCGAGACCTCTATATACTCCCAATAAAAAACTCGCATTAATCAATCCCAACATTCAACTAAATGATTCTTCTTCAAGGACCTTTCAATTCGTGGGGGATTTAAACCCCTCTGAACAAAAAATTTTATTGTCAGTTGTAGTTTTTAAATTGCTTGAAAATGAATAGTTTATCTCCTTTTATCTAGATTGTTGTAAGTAGTTTATAAAAATAGAGCTGATTTGAAATAGAAATTAAACAAATCAATAATTTATTTTGTATTACTTTTGTATTTAAGCACCGTACTCAAACTTGTAAGCATGAAGGTTTTTGATAAAGTTAGACTAGTTGTATATCGTATTCAAGAAAAAGGTCTTGAAGTTTTCCTTGTTGATTCTGAGGACAATAGCAATACTGAAGAATTCTTTACTATACCAGAAGGTGATTCCACACAATCATTTATTCAAGCAGTTTCTGATTCGGGTTTAAGGTTAATCAAGCTAGATCCTGTTACTCAGGCTAATGGAACAAAAGTTGCTGCTTACGCCATAGAAGGAGATTGGCATGACCTTCCTTCCATCAAGGCAATGGTGAACAATGATATAGAAAAAGTGAAAGCTAAAATCCTTGATTTTATCCCCGAGAAGAAACCTGGTGCTTATGTTTTAGTTAAAGACGCCTTCAAGAAGGTTCTTCCTTATGAATACTCTATCCTCAAAGAACTAAAAGAGATTCTTACGGAAAAAAATAGTATTCAAAATATTTGATCAATCCACTTTAGTGAAAACAGTAGATTCCCTCTCTGGTACCGAATTTGAACTGCCTGGTCTCGTAAATTTTTATAAAGGTAAAGTTAGAGATGTATATTTTTTCCGCGATAAAATAGCACTTGTGGCAACGGATCGGATATCTGCTTTTGACCATATTCTTCCCAATCCTATTCCATTAAAAGGTTTGATTCTTAACCAACTTGCAGCGTATTTTTTGAAGTCCTGCTGTAAAATCGCACCCAATTGGTTAGAATCCGTTCCTGACCCAAATGTCTCCGTAGGAAAAAGATGCGAATCAATAAAGATCGAAATGGTCATCCGCGGTTATTTGGTAGGTCATGCTTGGAGGATTTATAAAGCTGGAGGTCGGGAACTTTGTGGTGTTCAATTGCCTGACGGCATGAAGGAATCAGAACCCTTTCCTGAACCCATCATTACGCCTGCTACAAAAGCAGTTGAAGGACATGACGAAGATATTAGCAGAGATGAGATTTTGTCGAAGGGAATTGTGGTAGCTGGGGTTTATGAAAAAATGGAGGAATACACCCGAAAACTTTTTAAGAAAGGTACCGACATGGCAGCTGCACGAGGACTAATACTTGTTGATACTAAGTACGAATTTGGTTTTTCTCCCAATGGTGAATTGACCTTAATAGATGAAATCCATACGCCCGATAGTTCAAGGTATTTTTATGCTGAATCCTATGAAAAAAATTTAAAAGCAGGTAAACCTCAGCATCACCTGAGTAAAGAATTTGTCCGAGAGTGGTTAATGGAAAATGGATTCCAGGGTTTAGATGGTCAACAGATACCAGAAATGAATGATGAGATTCTCGAAAGTATAAGTCAGCGTTACCTGAATCTCTATCAGCAACTCACCGGTGAATTACCGGATATTCCTGATGGTAGTGTGCCCACCCTGCAAAGAGTAGAGAAAAATCTAGTAAATTGGTGCAGGAAACAAAAACCTTAATTGCCCTTTAAGTAATTTTCCAGATATTGAAAATAAGGTCCTAACTTACCATCAACTGCAACTGTTGCCCTGACTAAGATATCGCTTTTCACTTTCTTTAACTCCGGTAAAATATGTTCGATGAATTGTGCACCAAATGCTTCAGATGCATCGCGCGGAAGCTCATTAGGTAAATTGTCAACTGCCATCATGTCAATTGAATTGTCTTGATAAGCAGAACACTCTTTCATAGTGATTTTATCTACTCCATAAACTGGCTCTGCAATGGTGCTGGGTCGAATAGTAGTCGGAATAGAGGAAACCGGAGCTATGTCACAGGTTACATCTGCAATGGTCTTGATTGAAAACCCAGGGTCTAATAAATCCGAAGGCTTGAAGAAGGACGGTGCCTCATTATCCCAATAAATACCGTTAATAAATACATCAGCTTTTGAAAGGAATGGCTGAAATGCAGACTCATACTCTGCAGGATTATCATAAAAGTGCTGTAGTTCGAAATCTAACTTATTTTTTGGTCTGACATATTCCTTTGGTCCAATCTGACAATAAACAGCTTCATTAGCATGACTTTTTAAAAACTCATCTGAAGTAACTTTTGTAATCCCCATATCATTCAAAACTTCAGCAGCGCCATTTGCAACCCTACCGTTTCCTGTAAGAATGATTTTCATTTTTGGAAATTGTATTTTATGATAAACTGCTCTAGCCTCATTGTAGTTTTTCATATCCTTCATACGAGGCAAGTCAAAAAGCCCTGTTCTTTTACCATAAGCCATTAAGCCATTATGGGCTCCAACCATCCCGGCAAATTTCCCAAAGGCTATTAACCTTTGACCTTTATCATTGGTCAAAACCTCATAATCAATAAGCCTGATTCTTTTTCGAATAATCTCCCTCAATAATTCACGATTGTATTCCTGTTCTTTTATGGTATGAGAAAAAAAGAAATAAGTTTTATTTTCGATCAAGGCTTCTAATTTCACTTCTTTTACCCCAATTAAAATATCACAATCATCAATATCATCAACCAATGGCACTCCGGCTTTTTCAAATTCTGAATTGGTGAAGGATCGCTTCTCTGATCTTTGAGCAACAATTTCCCAGCCTCTCTTAATTAAAAAGGCAGCTTGTTCCGGAATTAGTGGACATCTTGAATCGCCCGGAATTTTCGTCTCTTTGATAATACCAACTTTCATCCTATTTCAATTTTTGAGAGTGTAAAAATAAGCGCATAAAAATAAATAGATCGGTCATTCGTGATTTAAATTTAAAGTATCACAGTTTAAAAATTCCTGTAACTAATAAATAATTATAAGCGTGTCACACAAGGAAAGTATTTTAAAGATTGATAGTAGACAAAATACCTTGCTATATGTACTTTTGGATTAAAATGTTATAATTATAAAATCACCTTATCATTTACTCCCACTTTTTTTTATGGTAATTAAAAGTTATTTTTGCATATTTTCGAAAACTAACATCTTACTACATGGTTCCTTTTATTTTCTTGATATTTGCTTTATTCGCATTTACTGAGCTCCATACAAATACTAAAAATGATCCCGTAGAAAGGATACACAGAAATATTCTAACTTTGGATACCCATGTAGATACACCAATGGGAATGGTCAGAGGTTTTGATGTTGGGATAAGAAATGATGAAGGATTAGGAGGAGGACAACTTGACTTTCCGCGAATGAAGGAAGGTGGTCTTGACGCAGCCTTTTTTGCTGTTTTCGTTAGACAAAGAGAGCGAAACCCTGAAACCTATACAGAAGCATATGAGAATATGATTAATACCTTCAGTGTTATTCATAGAGAGGTTGCAAAGTATAATGAGATGGCAGGTATAGCACTCAATCCAAATGATGCTTATCAATTGAAAGAAGAGGGTATGGTGGCAGTTTTTATAGGTCTGGAAAATGGGTTTTCGCTTGAATACAAAATTGAAAGAGTACAGGAAGTATATGACTTGGGTGCGCGTTATATTGGGCTGTCCCACACCAGCAACAATCAAATTTCTGATTCCTCCACTGATGGCGGTGGGTCTGAACACAATGGATTGTCAGATTTTGGGAAGCAGGTAGTAAAGGAAATGAATCGTATTGGCATGTTGATTGATGTATCTCACATTTCCGATGAAGCCTTTTGGGATGTTCTTGAAATTAGCGAACACCCTGTAGTTGCAACCCATTCTAACGCGAGAGCAATTTGTGATCATCCTAGAAATCTCACTGATGAAATGGTCATAGCACTGGCAGAAAGAGGTGGGGTAGTGCAAATTACTTTTCTGCCCTCTTATGTAAAAACCATCGAGCAGAAACCTGAAGTACTTGCAGCGCGAAGAGCAGTCAGAGAAAAATACAACAACTTTAGAAACCTCGATGACGAAACTATGGCTGAGGGTTGGGCAGCATGGCAAAGAATAAATGAAGAATATCCCGTTAAACTTCCCACGGTTTCTGATTTCGTTGATCATATAGATCACATTGTTGAGCTTGTAGGTATAGATTATGTTGGTATTGGTAGCGATTTTGATGGGGGAGGAATTCTTGAAGATTGCCGTGATGTAAGCGAAATGAAAAATATAACTCGTGAATTATTGGCAAGAGGTTACAGCGAAGAGGATATAGAAAAAATCTGGTCGGGTAATTTTTTTAGGGTATTCAATGAGGTGATTGCTACAAGCTCTAATTAAATTTAATCATACTTCCGAGGTCCAAAAATGGCACTTCCTATTCTTACCATATTTCCTCCTGCATCAGCAGCTATGCTATAGTCATTAGACATACCAATTGAAAGCACCTCAAGTGATTTAGGAGAATCAGTATGTTTTTTTCGCATCTCGACCATAAATTTAGCTAAAGAAATAAATTCACTTTGCACCTGCCCTTCATTATCCGTAAAGGTTGCCATTGCCATCACCCCCTTCAAAGCCAAGTGTGAATATTGATCCTCCTTAATTAAATTGTCAATAGTTTTCTCTGCCTCTTTAAATGTAAATCCATACTTGGAATCCTCTTTAGCAATTTTTACCTGAATGAGGATATTTATCTTCTGGTCTCTTTTAGCACCTTCTTTATCCAGGACTTCCAGAAGTTTATGTCTGTCGACAGAGTGAATAAGGTAGGGAATAGGCTCAAAAAGTTTTACTTTTTTACTTTGCAAGTGTCCAATGAAGTGCCATCGAATATCATCAGGAAATAAATGACATTTATTTTGTAGTTCTTCGACTCTATTTTCACCAAAGTCTCGATGTCCTAAATCATAGAGGTATTGTATTTTTTCATTTGGTTGTTTTTTAGAAACTGCAATTAATTCAATATTTCTAGCAGCACAATAAGCTTTCAGTTCTTTATACTTCTCCTCATTAATCATTCAAAAGTTTTTAAAATAGTCCATTAATTTCACTGTCAACCAAATTGATTACTTTCCCGAAATCTTCCTGATTGTTCTCGAAGTCAAGATCGTCAACAGGTATGATTAAAAGGTTTCCTTCATTGTATTTGTTTATCCACCTTTCATATTTTTCATTTAACCTTTTCAGGTATTCCAGACTCATACTCCCTTCATAATCTCGACCTCTTGAATGTATATGGGAAACTAGCTTAGGAATGCCGGCTCTGAGGTAAATGAGTAAATCCGGAGGTTTAACTTGAGACATCATCGTTTTAAAGAGAGTAGTGTAATTGTTGAAGTCCCGCTCAGACATCAATCCCATTTCATATAGGTTCGGAGCAAAAATATAGGCATCCTCGTAAATCGTCCTGTCCTGAATAATAGTCTCTTCACCTTTTCTTATTTGTAAAACTTGTTGGTACCTGCTGTTCAGGAAATATATCTGAAGGTGAAAAGACCACCTATTCATGTCATCGTAGAAATCAGAAAGATAAGGATTTACCTCAGTGTCCTCATAATGGACACCCCATCCAAAATGATTGGCCAGTTTCGTAGTTAAAGTAGTTTTACCTGCGCCGATATTACCGGCAATTGCAACGTGCTTTATTTTTTTATTTGACATAGATCCATTTTTTAGGGATGATGGAATACAAAGTTAAAAGCTTATTTAAATATTACTTTACGTATGATTGTTTTTAAATAGAACTTTTGGACTGATTTTTGTATTACAAAATTTATTAATATAAGTTCAAAGATGAAAACAATTTTTAGACTATTGATAATTGCTATAATTGCACTGATTGTATATAACTATTTTTATGGTGACGAAACGGAAAAAGAGACGAGTGCTCAGGTAGTTGATCATGCGCGCCAATTGGGTCAATCCCTCTGGGAGATGATAAGAGTTGAGAAAGATCGCTTTTCAGATGGAAAGCATCAGGAAATTGTTGACAATATAGGGTCAACGATTGGATTTATCCGTGATAATCGTGAGGCTATGAATATAAGTGATAGTCAATTAATGGAACTGGAAAAACACCAAAACGAATTGGACTCATTGATTTTGAATCACTCAGAAGAAATACACGATGAAATACATATCTCAGATGAAGCCAAAGAAAAATTGAGACTTCTATTAGATAGGGTTGAGGGATTGATTGATCGGGATTGATTATCTCAATAGCGTTACATCCCCTTTTAAAGTTCTTGTTCTACCATTGGGAAGAGTAATTTCAATTACATAGACATAGACATCAGCTGGAGCCTGACTGCCATTTTGTCGTCCATTCCATCCTTCCTCATTATTTTCATTGTCATAGACTTTTTGACCCCAGCGGTTAAATATCTTAAAATCGGTAATGAACGATCCATCAAATTCGTCTGCATTTACTACTACCGGTCTGAAAAGTTGATTTATACCTGTCTGTCCTCCAGGGGAGAAAACATTAGGCACTTCAAATATAGGCTCAACTCCGTCTATAGTTACCTCCAAAATCCTAAGACAACCATTAGCATCGAGAAATTCTACTCTGATAAAATTATTTTCTCTTTCTTCTATGATTTCGATCATTACAGTCCTAGTTCCGGTTTCTACGAGATCACCATTGTAAAACCAGTTGATTTCGTCAACATCAATTGACGGACTTACATTTAAAGTAAATGTTCCCTCAGTCCCAATAGGAATCTCCTCTCCGGGTGAAACATCCAATTCCATAACATCAGGCATAGGGAATACTCCTATAGTCGCCACACCTATAGATTCGCAGTTGTCCTCATCAAAAGCTCTCAACTCAAACTGAGTATCGGTATTTACAATAGCTATAGGTTCAAAACAATCGTCACAGCTTAATTGGTCAGTATTGGAAACCCATTGTGGATTGGAAAAACCTTCAGAATTAACAATAATTTGTATTGGCTCACCGGGGCAAGCAATTAAGGGATCTATAGGTATTGGAGGGAAAAAGATATTTACAGTGACACTTACTGAAACCGGGCAACATTCCTCTTTAGTGGCATTGAGGGTATAGGTTGTTGACTCTGCTGTAGTAACTATTGGATTGGGACAATCTGTACAACTAAGACCTTGTGTAGGTGACCACTCCAAATCGGTTAAATCAGTATCATCTATAATGATCTGTACAGGTTCATTGGCACAAACTGTGGTATCACTGAAATTAACTGGTATTTCGGGATCAACAACTTCTATCCAGATGCTGTCCATTGACTGACATGCGTTATTGGTATTGGTGCGGATATAGTATTGAGTTGTAAGGGCTATAACTGAAATATTCTGGAATGTTACACTATCTTGAATAGACCCATCTTCAGGCCTCCAGTTATAGGTTATGTCCGGAAATCTCTCAGGATTAGCGATGTTACTAAAAATAGTAAAAAAGTCTCCTACACAATATTTTTCACAGGGATCACGGGGTCCAGGTACGACAGAATAATCAAATTCCGGTAAAGAATCAAGTCTGATAATAACGGTATCAGCATGCATACAACCATCAGGAGTTTCGATATTTACAATATACCTTGTCGAAAAGTCCACTGTAGCCAATGGGCTTTGTTCTGTATTTGAACTCAAACTACCGTCATTGGGAAACCATTGAACCTCTGATCCGGGAGGATCAACAGTTGTATTCAGACTGATCTGTGGTGAGTCATCGCAGACAAATGCTGTAGGGGGCAATTGGATGTTAACATTATTGGGTAATACATTTACAATTACCGAATCGGTAAAAGTGCAATAACCATTTTCACTAGAAATATTGAGTATCAAAACTGTAGTATCTTTAGGAGTTGCCAAAGCATTTGCAATGTTCGGATCGCTCACATTTGTATCGGGGATCCATTCGAAAGTCATTGACTCCAAGCCTTCGGTTGTGGTTAATTGAAAATGATCATGTCGACAGACTGTAGTGTCCCTTGTAGTAAACTCTGGGATTTCAAATTCGTCCACTTCTACAGTTATAGTAGCCGTGATTTCTTCGCTGTTTAAAAAAAATACAACTGCTACTTCCTGACTGCCTGCCTCATTAAAGACTATGGAAAAGGTCTGCATGTTTTCAGATGAAGCGATGGCATTGCCGTCTAAAGTCCAAATGGTAGAATCTGGTGTCTGATTTGAAACATACGTAAACTCAATTGCCTCGTTCTGGCAAATAAAAGGATCTATGTCTGTTAAAACTTCCAATTCAATATCTTGAGCGAAAGCAATCAGTGGTAAGCAAAATAAAATCAAGACGAAAAAAAACAAAAATCCCTTTATGTTAATATTGATCATGTGTTTTATACTTTGTGTTAATTACCCCAAAATTACGATCATTTTTTATATAATATTACAGAGTAACCTTTTTTTTACATTTTTAAAGTAATTGAAGCTAATTATATACTTTGGTAATAGGTGAGGAGGGACACTGATTTATTTTTTATATATTTGCAAAAAAAATCAACTGATATGAAAAAGCTATATTTATTAATAATGGGTCTGATTCCTTTCTTGCTGTTATACTCCTGTGGAGAAACAACTGAAAAAACAGACATCGAATTACTTACATTTGATTTGAATATTGACAATCTTGAGAGACACATTGAAACATTGGCCTCTGATGAATTTATGGGAAGGATGCCTATGACTGTCGGGGAGGATCTAACATTGGCTTATCTAGAGAATGAACTTTCACAAATGGGTATTCAGCCCGGTAATCATGGTAGTTTTTTTCAGGAGGTTGGTTTGGTAACTGTTACCTCTAAAACTGATGAAAACTTAGTAATAACTGGTGGTGATGAGAATATCATTTTGAATAACGGCAGTGATTTTGTAATTTACTCTCAGTTACTACAGGATGAGATAGTTGTTGAAGATGCAGAATTAGTCTTTTGTGGTTTTGGAGTGGTTGCTCCTGAATACGACTGGAATGATTACGAAGGTATTGATATGGAGGGCAAGATAGCAGTTGTACTCGTAAATGACCCGGGCTTTTATATGGATGAAGACAGTGATCTATTTACCGGAAATGCTATGACTTATTATGGCAGGTGGACTTATAAATATGAAGAAGCTGCAAGACAAGGTGCTGCCGGAGTTATTATCGTACATAATGACGCCCCCGCAGGTTATGGTTGGAATGTTGTCGAAACTTCATGGTCTGGAGCAAAAATGCAATTGGATCTTCCTGAAGGTGCTGTAGAAAGATCTCCGCTTCAAGGTTGGATTACTTATCCGGTAGCTCAACAACTAATGAATGCTGCAGGTCTAGATAAGGAGGAAATGCTTCAAGCTGCACTTTCACCGAACTTTGAACCGGTACCACTGGGTTTAAAGACTTCTGCAAAAATGAATAATACTTTCGAGGGGGGTGTATCGCAAAATGTGATAGCAATTATCGAAGGATCAGAAAGACCTGAAGAATATATTGTTTACAGCACGCACTGGGATCACCTGGGCGTTAGAGCTCCTATTGATGGTGATAGCATTTATAATGGTGCTGTTGATAATGCTACCGGAGTAGCTATTTTACTTGAAATTGCTAGAATAGTGCAAGCTATGGAAGATAAACCCAAAAGATCTCTTGTATTTCTTTGGGTAACTGCTGAAGAACAAGGATTATTGGGCTCATCTTATTATGCTAATAATCCCATATATCCAACCAATCAAACTGTTGCGAACTTGAATGTAGATGGAATTTTCCCTTTTGGTCCTACCAATGACTTGATTGTAGTGGGTTATAATCAAAATGAGCTGGTTGATTGGGCTAAAGACATTGCTGAAACTCAAGGCAGATATGTTGTTCCCGATCAAGAACCTGAAAAGGGATTCTTTTATCGCTCTGATCAATTTAGTTTTGCGAAAGTTGGTGTGCCTGCTTTTTATGCAGGGGGCGGGACTGATCTCGTTGATGGTGGAAGAGAAGTGGGTGAACCCTTAAGAGCAGAGTATTTGCGCAAATACTATCATCAGCCCGGGGATGTTTATAATCCTGAAACATGGGACTTGAGAGCGATTGCTCAGGATGGTGAATTCTTCTTACGTTTTGGTATAGACATAGCAAATAGTGACAGATGGCCTGAGTGGAATGAAATTTCTGAATTCAGAGCCATTAGAGCTGCTGACAGAAATTAAACCTTCTATTTTGAATAAGAAAAATATTTTGATTAGTTAATTTTTAAGAACATCATATATACAGGTCGGCAACTGATTTTCAGCCGACCTGTTTTTTTCTCTACAATTTACTTTCAATGAAATTGATGAAGTGATCGATTAATTACTATAAAAAGGTAAGAATGGAAAAGGATAACTTTTATAAAGCAGCATTAGAAGAGGCAAAAAATGGAATGAGAAACGGAGGAATTCCGATTGGTTCAGTGCTTGTTTATAAAGGAAAGATTATTGGACGGGGACACAATCAGCGTATCCAAAAAGGAAGTCCAATACTTCATGGGGAAATGGATGCTCTCGAAAATGCTGGCAGACAAAATGCAGCCGTCTATCGCAATTCGGTCTTATATACCACACTTTCTCCTTGCTCCATGTGTACCGGTGCAATTTTACTATATGAAATTCCCAAAGTCGTAATCGGTGAAAACCAAAATTTTATGGGAGCGGAGGGTTTATTAAGAAAAAACGGGGTAGAAGTAGTTGTCCTGAATGACGAAGAGACCATTGAAATGATGGGCAGGTTTATCGATTCATTTCCTGAAGTGTGGAATGAGGATATCGGGGTGTAGAAATTTTGTTATTTTAAACTGTTTTGAAGTAGTTTAAGAAGGAACTTGCGCCACTTCTAAATTATATTTTTCTTCTTAAAACACGCTATAAAAAATCCATCAAAACCGGTTTTTGAAGGTCTGAAATTAACACATTCTATTAACTTAAATTCTCGTCCACGGTCAGATTCTAGAAATGCATTTACCTGATTTTCATTTTCTGAGGGGAGAATACTGCAACTTGCGTAAGTCATGATTCCCCCAGGTTTTAACATCTGAGAATAAAAGTTAAGAATATATGCTTGGTTTTTTTTTATTTCATCCAAATCCTCTGGCTGAAGTGACCATTTGATATCTGGATTGCGGCGTAAAACTCCGAGTCCCGAACAGGGTACATCCAACAATAAGCGATCTGCGGACTTGTTAAGTCTTTTTATTGTCTTTGTTCCCTGGATAAACCTTGTTTCTATTATGTTGGATCCTGCTCTTTTGGCTCTCTTCTTAATTCCGGCAAGCTTCCATTCAGCATTATCCATAGACAGAACTTTTCCCTTATTCTTCATCAGGCAAGCGAGGTGCAAACTTTTTCCACCCATGCCTGCACAGGCATCTATTACTCGCATTCCCGGTTTTGGATCTAGGTATTCAGCTACCTTTTGTGAGGATGGATCCTGTACCTCAAATAGGCCTTGCTGAAAGCTTTTCGTTTTAAAAATATTTTGTTTTTGATCGACAAGCAGCGCTGTTTTATAGCCATCAATTAGGGTGGTAGTGATACCTTCTTCAAGCAATCTCTTTTTGAGAGTCTTGATATCTGTTTTTAGGGTATTACATCTGAGTGCCATTGCAGCCTGAGTATTCATGGCGTCTATCTCTTTTGCCCAATCTTCGCCTAATTCTAGATAACCAAGTTCATCTAACCATTCTGGGATGGACAGATAATCAGAACGCTTAAGTTCAGCGGATTTTAATTCGGGTGTTTCTTTTTCAACACTTTCTAAAGGTTCGCTTTTTATCCTCATTCCATTGAGCTCAAAAAAAGCTTCAATTATTTTTCTGTTAATGGGTCTTCCTGAATGCGCAACCAATAGAGCTCTCCATCGAATGATGTCATAGGTGATGTCAGCAAACCATCCCTTTAGCCCCTCACCCCAGTTTTTATGCACTGCAAAAACCTTTCCTATGGCTTTGTCTGCGTGTGTTTTCCTTTGAAAAACCATAAATAAAGCTCCTTCAAGAGATTCGAGAAATTCATCTCCAAAACTGAGGTTTAGGTATTTGTTTATTGGGAAGGGATTCTTTTTCATTTATTGGCGTTGATTTATAAAAGAGTCCACGAGGACTCAAAGATCAAAAAAGAAGTCAACAATTTAAATTCTCATTTTTGACCTTCTGCCGAGGTAAGATCTAAGTATTTCAGTATATCCTTTTTTTATATCTGCCTCAACCATATCCATTCTATACTGTAAGCATTTAGTTTTTAACTGTTTGCGGTAGGAATCAACTTTATGCAAATACTCTTCTCTTACCTCTGAGGGTTGCACCTTAACTTGTTCGCCACTCTCAAGATCGATAAAAATATGTGGTCTTTCGCTAAAGTTAAAGTCAAATTCAGTCTGATGGTCAATTACGTGCATGAGGATTACCTCGTGTTTGTTGTGCTTTAGATGCTGAAGAGCAGAAAACAACTCATCCTTATTGTCATTCCGATCAAACATATCTGAAAACAAAATCACCAATGATCGCTTATGGATGGTTTCTGCAATCTGATGGAGACATTGAGCAGCATTTGTTGAGACATTTTCGGCAGGAGTTTGTATGCGTTCTTCCAGTTTGGATAAAAGCAGTTTATAATGGGTCAGACTGGATTTGGGCTTATAATGGGTAATGATCTCAGTATCAAAAAGCGTCAAACCAAAAGCATCCCGCTGTCTTTTGAGTAGGTTCATCAATGAAGCTGCACCTAAGGCAGAAAACTCAAATTTGGAAAGCTGGAGATTTTTACCTGCTTTAACTTTAGGATAATGCATAGAAGAGGAGTTATCGATAACTATTTGACATCTAAGATTGGTCTCCTCCTCGTATTTTTTTAGAAAAAGCTTATCAGTCCTTGCATATACTTTCCAGTCGATATCTTTGGTACTGCTGCCGGGATTATATAGTCGATGTTCAGCAAATTCCACAGAAAAACCATGAAATGGACTTTTGTGTAAACCTATTATAAAACCTTCTACAACTTCCTTAGCAAGTAAATCAAGATTGCTGATTTCTCTTACTTCAAACTTGTCAAAATAACTCATCTACTAAATTGTGGTGATTGGTCAATAAAAAGAACCCTTACATTAAAACAAGGCAAGGGTTCTTTTTATTGGATCTGATGCCGGATTATTTATTGGCTTCAATTTTTTCCTTTAAAGCTTGTTTAGAGATAACACCTACGTGCTTGTCAACTACTTCACCATTTTTGATAAATAGAATAGTTGGTATGGATCTAATTGAGTATTTACTTGCTACCTGAGGATTATTGTCTACATCCACTTTGCCAATAACAACCTCTCCATTGTATTCGCTTGCGGCTTCATCAATAATTGGAGCGATCATTTTACAAGGACCACACCATACTGCCCAAAAATCAGCAACAACTAATGCGTCAGTTTCAAGTGCTGCTGATTGAAAATTATCATCTGTGAATTCAAATGCCATGTTTTTAATTTTAATTTGAAAAAATAATATACAAATTTAATACAATTTTTCCTTAGAATTGTTCTTTTTTAAATTATGCCGAATAGGAAATTCATCAAATGGTTTTTTATGTCAGCCCTTCTTGGAGGTTGGCTTTTTTATTTTTTCCCATTTTTTACTGATTCAATTTATGGCGCATGGATTTTTCCATCTATCAGATTATTCTTCAATACCCTGTCCTTTGTATCGCCCCTCCCCCTTATTTATTTTTTTATTCTTTGGTGCGTCGCTTTACTAGGTAGCTATATTAAAAATAAGTCCTTTTTTATGCATTCCTCTGTTAGTAAAAATATTTTGAAAGTGGGTTCCGATTTATTATATTTTATATTATTTATCGTTGCTACATTTTATTGGGCGTGGGGAATGAACTACTTCAGAACATCTGAAGCAGCTCGGTTTCAATTAGAAGTTGGAGCAATAGAACAGTATCGTTTGAAAGAATGGATATTGAGTTGGACTGAAAAAGTCAACAATAGTAGATTTCTTTTGCATTTTGATGATGACGATGAAATTAGGAATTATCTTACACAAATTGATTTAAACTCTGATTTAGAGAAAAGCTTTTATGAACTGAAAAACTTCCATGATTTAACTTCATTTCGTCATATACCAGTTATGTTGTGGCGCCCCAAAGGACTTTGGCTTAGAAATTCCACCGCGGGGTTTTATTTTCCATTTACCGGTGAGGCTACCCTTGATAGTGGTTTGCACCCCTATCAGATTCCATTTACTACAGCTCATGAAATGGCGCATGCTGTTGGCTTTACAGATGAAGGCATTTGCAACTTGCTCGCACTTCTCGTTTGTATGTCTGCTGAGGATGAATTCATAAAGTATTCAGGTAAATTAGCACTTTGGAGGTATTTAGCACGGGAGGTCAGAAGATTAGATCCAGAATTTTATACCACCATTTTTGAAGAAAAATTATCTGATAAAGTAAAAAACGATTTAAGGGCCATCCACCGAAATAGTCAAAAATACCCGGACTGGTTTCCCGGCCTGCAGAGAAGGGTTTATGACACCTATTTAAGGGCTCATGGCGTGAGAGAAGGAATTGCTAGCTATAATGAGGTTTTAATGTTGGCTGAGTCCTACTTTTATTTATTCAGAGAGCGTGAGAATGATGTCGATTAAGTTGGTATTCAGAAGTGATATGGCTTGCTTCTTATTGTCAAGTAAATTTGCTTCAACTTCATTTTTTGCTAATGTAGCCCTGATCGAAAGGAAATTTATTTTTTCCATTATCGCTACAAAAAAGACTGCACTATTGTCCTTTGTGAGCAATAAAGATGCCCCATGATTTTTACTCAAAGTTTTTATTGCTTTTTTTTCTAATCGTCCTGAATTCAGTGTGATGCTAACAGCAAGAGGCAAAAATTGACCTGTTTGGGGGTTTTTAAATTGGTCATTTTCAAAGGGTAATTCAGAATGACTATTTGCATCAATTAATTCAGACAAGTTTCTATCAATTATTTTCTCACTAAAAAAAATATCATTGGATACTTGATATACTTTTGCTTCTTCCAACTCTCCACTTAATCTAATTGCTAATCCGCTATGAATAAAAAAGTCTGTCGATTGGTGCTGAAAGTAGCGGGTCAATGCATAGGTTGTCCTTAAAATATCTTCACCCGTAATGAGGATTTGAATTTCCAAGCTTTTAAACCTAAAGTGAAAAGGTTTTATTTGTTGAGCCTGATTCTGTAAAAAAGTGATTAATGCACTAACTTCTTCAAATTTTGCGGCGGCAATGGCTAATTTCATTTAATAGTTTTTCTGATATGAAAATCCGGCAGAAGGACTAAATCCCAATGGCTGATGATAGGCTGCTGCTGATTGAATCTGCCATTCTGAAAGATTAAATAGAACTCCAAATGAAACTGAAGAAGGCGTTGTAATCGTACCTAATATAATAGTGATGGAAGGATGGATATGATAATGGATAGCTGCCTTAAAACCAATATCATAATCTATGTCTTTTACCAATCCCCCTCCTAAAACTAATTGATCAGATATTCGCCATTCCAGATCAATATTGAAAACCGAGGGCAAAGGACTATCCTCATAGATTTCAAGACCTAGTGGATTGACGATATGTACTCCTATGCTAAAACCTGAAAATAGGTCATAGATAAATCCTAGTCTAAAGGACAGTTGATTAGCTTGACCGTAATTACTAATACTCATTTGATACCAATCTATTTGAGCACCTAAACTAAAGTCAGGTCCCATTTTCATCCCGTAGGTAAGCCCGATTCGATTTTGTCTGAATTCCTCAATTCCATAAGTATTGAAATTAATACCCACTGCTGAAAAATCACCCGCAGGTAATGCGAGGGCAAGACCAACATTGTGGAAGTCTGGTAGTAAAAAAGTTTGTTCTGCATATGCTGCGGCTGAAAAGCCGCGGACCTCACTAAGGCCTGCCTGATTAGCAAATGAGGACTGTATGTTTTTGTTAGTATAGGACCAGCCGGAAGATGCTCTTCCACTAACTGGCATGGATTCAATTTGTGCCATTGCTTCCGCACCTATGAAGAATAAAATTAAGACAAAGGGGATCCCGATTTTCATTTTATCAAAATACATTTCAATGCAAAAATAATCCAAAATTTGAAAGTATCAATTAAATGCCATGCATTGGGTTTGGTTTTGCCGTGCAATAAAAGAAGAATTCAATTCCGGGTTTGAAAGGAATAGGCTGTCAGGACCGGCATCTTTTTTATCCTCACTATAAAAAGTCACATAGTAATTGATAAATCAACCCAAAACTGAGATTTGAATAGATTTAAAGTGTTGAAAAATAATAAAATATAAAACATTTAAAATTGGTTTATTCAACCTATATTAAATATTTTAACACATTTTACATCTCAAATTTTCCCTCGATAAATAATTAGAAGTTTATTGAGTTAAAGCTTTTTATTAGCTTTGCGCTCAAATTCATCTTTCAAATTTACCACATATGGCTAAAAACTTACTTATTGTAGAATCACCCGCTAAGGCCAAAACCATTGAAAAATATTTAGGAAAGGATTTTAAAGTAAAATCCAGTTTTGGACATATACGAGACCTCGATAAAGGCTCGAAGGGTGTTGACATTGAGAATAATTTCAAACCTAAATATGTTATTAGTCCGGATAAAGCCAGAGTGGTTAAAGAATTGAAAGGGGAGTTAAAAAAAGTTGAAAACGTATGGTTGGCCACGGATGAGGACCGCGAAGGAGAGGCCATTTCTTGGCATCTATGTCAAGTATTGGGATTGGATGAGAAAACAACACGCAGGATTGTTTTTCGTGAAATCACGAAAAATGCTATTCAGAAGGCTGTTCAAAAACCAGGAAACCTCGATCTCAACCTTGTAGAAGCACAACAGGCAAGGAGGATATTAGATCGATTAGTTGGTTTTGATTTGTCAGGCCTTTTGTGGAAAAAGGTTAAAAATAAATTATCAGCAGGTAGGGTGCAATCTGTAACGGTAAAGCTAGTAGTTGAAAGGGAAAGAGAAATAAATGATTTTGAGGTAAATAATTTCTATAAACTCGTTGCAATTTTTAATGTTCAGCCGGATAAGGGAGAAGTGGTTCAACTGAAGGCTGATTTTTGCAGGAGATTACCCGATGAAAAAACTGCAAGACAGGTCCTTGAAAGCTGCAAAGGGGCGATTTATTCTATAACAGACATAGAGCAAAAGCCTTTAAAGAGAAGACCGTCTGCTCCTTTTACTACCTCCACTCTTCAACAGGAGGCCAGTCGCAAGCTTGGTTTTGCTGTAAAAAGGACCATGATAGCTGCTCAACGGTTATATGAATCAGGTCATATAACGTATATGAGAACGGATTCAACTATTTTGAGTGATACTGCCATTAAAGCAGCTGCAGCTGTGGTCCATGATCAATTTGGTGCAAAGTATCATCAAGCTAGAAAATTTGCAGGAAAGAAAAAATTAAGTCAGGAGGCTCACGAAGCGATCAGACCATCTTATATGGACAAGGAATCTGCGGGTTCGGATCGGGATCAGATGCGTTTGTATGAATTGATTTGGAAGAGAACCATTGCATCGCAAATGGCGGATGCTGAGTTAGAAAAGACTACTGTTAAAATTGATATTTCCACTGTGAAGCAAGATTATTTTCAGGCTACAGGGGAAGTTTTGATGTTTGATGGATTTTTAAAGGTATACATGGAATCCAGAGATGATGATGATGACGATGAGAAAAGCGGTATTCTGCCTCCGTTAAAATTAGGACAAGAACTTCCACTTCTGCATATGACTGCTACCGAACGCTTTACCAGACCTCCTGCACGATACACAGAGGCATCACTTGTGAAAAAGCTAGAAGAATTAGGCATTGGTCGCCCATCCACTTATGCACCTACCATCACCAAAATCATGGAACCCGATCGCGGTTATGTGATCAAGGACACAAGACCTGGGGTAGAGAGAAAATTCAACGTATTGGTACTCCAGGATAATCAACTTAGCGAAAAAGTAGATAATGAAACTACAGGTGCTGTCAGTAACCGACTTTTCCCCACAGATATGGGTATGGTAGTAACTGACTTTTTGGACAAGTACTTTAAAGTTGTCATGGATTATAGCTTTACTGCTGAGATTGAAAAGCAGTTTGATACAATAGCAGATGGTAAGCTTCAGAGAGGGAAAATGCTAAAGGACTTTTATGAGGATTTCAATGCTGTTGTCAAAAAAACTGAGGAAGAAGCGGACCGTGAGACAGGAGAGCGAGTATTGGGTACGGATCCCAATACAGGGCATTCCGTTTTAGCTCGAATTACCAGATATGGACCAGTCATTCAGATAGGCAGCAAGGAAGAAGTAGGGGAGGAAGGTAAACCTAAATTTGCTTCTTTGCGTCATAACCAAAGTATTGAGACCATTACTTATGAAGAGGCAATGGAACTATTTAAACTTCCCATGGATCTTGGAGAGTATAAAGATAAACCGGTAAGTATTGGTGTAGGTCGCTTTGGACCATATGTCAAATGGGGAGATAGTTTTATTTCTTTACCTAAAGGAATTGATCCGCTTACTGTTGATTACGACCAAGCAATACCTATAATTCAGGAAAAAGAGAGGGCAGACAAACCACTTTTTGAATACAATGGTAAACCTGTAACAAAAGGTAAGGGGCGTTTCGGTCCATTCCTTAAGTGGGATGGGATGTTTATTAATATTCCGCGAAAATATGACCCAGAAACGATCAGTCAGGAGGAGTCTGTTGAATTGATAAAAGCTAAGATTGAGAAGGAAAAAAATCGGTACATTCAACGATGGGAAGAGGAGAAAATAGCTCTGGAAAATGGTCGTTGGGGACCCTTTATAAGATATGGAAAAAAGTCAGTCAAATTGCCTAAGAAAAAAGATGATTCAAAGTACACACCTGAGGAAGCAGCTGAATTGACCATAGATCAGGTCAAAAAGTTTATTGAAGCGGAAATCCCGGGGGCCTTTAAGAAAAAAGCTGCTAAGAAAACAGTGAAAAAGCCTACCAAAAAAGCTACAGCTAAGAAGAAGTAATTTATCAAGGTATTGAAGAGAATTAGCCCGGATTATTCACAAAATTTCTACTGCAAAGCCAAACTGTCAGCTATAATAGAAAATGCTCGAAATTTATTATCCTCAAAATTGGGCTACAATTCCTTCGGATAAAAATTTCTGCGCTTCCCAATTCTATTGACATTTTTGCTTTTCGAAACGAAATCTCATTAATAATCCGGGTTAGGAAGTCTTGAATTTTGGAAAGAAGTATAAAAAAAAGCCGCTTCATTGAAGCGGCTTTTTTATTACCAACTCATATCTTCTTTATCGATCGATTCGTCTGAATCGCTAGCTTTGTTTTCATCATCATCCTGAGGTATGTAATTTCCTTCATCATCGTATCTGTCTGCAAATTCGTTGTAGTCATAATTTGGCATCAAATCATTCTTGATGTGATTAACAACGTCTTCTAGGTTTTCAACAAATCGATTGAAATCTTCTTTATAAAGGAATATTTTATGTCTGTTGTAACCATTTCCATCAAAACGTCTGGTGCTCTCAGTTAATGTGATATAGAAATCATCACCCTTCGTTTGTTTAACATCAAAAAAGTAAGTTCTCTTTTTTCCCGCCCTAACTTTCCTGGAGTAAACTGACTCTTTGTTGTAATTATCTTTTTCCACAATTTTCAAGTTTAATCAAAAAAATATTATCACTGCAAATGTAATAATAAATGGTTAATTATTAAAAAAAAATAAATATTTGTGTTTTTAAACTAACATTCCTTAATACTCCAAGACTTCCCGAATTGCGATAGCCACTTTTTCTGCATTTGGAATCATAGTTTTTTCCAGAATTTCATTAAGGGGTATTGCTGGCATATTCTCCGATCCTATGGTTTTTACGGGAGCATCAAGGTGTTTAAAGCAATTCTCTTGAATGCGGGCTGCCACACTTTGAGCGAAAGTGTTGTTTACCGGCTCCTCAGTGACGACAAGACAGCGATTATTTTTCCGGACAGATTCGTAAATGATACTTTCATCAAGTGGATAAATGGATCTCAGGTCAACAATTTCCACCCTACCATTAAATTCTTTAGCGGCATTCATGGCCCAATGCACCCCCATTCCATAAGTGATAATACTAAGCCGGCTATCCTCGATGTTTTTATCTGCCATCTGCACATACCGCCCTTTACCGATGGGTACTTTATAGTCTCTTGAAGGCTCAATAGTTCTTGCAGCAAGTGTGCCTGGTACTTTTGACCAGTACAAGCCCTTATGTTCCAAAATGACTACCGGATTAGGATCTTCATAAGCTGCTTTTATCAATCCCTTCAGATCAGCTCCTGTTGAGGGATAGACCACTTTTATTCCTCTGATATTAGCCAATACAGATTCTACACTTGATGAGTGATATGGACCTCCACTGCCATAAGCGCCAATTGGCACACGGAGTATCATGCTTACCGGATATTTTCCATCGGAAAGAAAACAGGAACGACTGACTTCCGTAAATAATTGATTTAATCCCGGCCAGATGTAATCTGCAAATTGGACCTCGACTATTGGTTTTAGTCCAACTGCCGACATTCCGACCGTGCTACCTACAATAAAAGCCTCTTGTATTGGTGTATTGAAAACCCGCTCATCTCCGAAAGTTTGAGCAAGGGTGGCAGCTTCACGAAATACACCACCTAACCTTCCTCCGACGTCCTGACCGTAGAGTAGACATTCTTTGTTATCCTCCATTAACTCTTTTATCGCAAAAAGCGCACAATCCACCATTACTTTCTCTTCCCCACCTTCAGGTTCACGCGTTCCCGATTCATCCAATACTGGAGTTTTAGCAAAATCATGAGTGAACAAATCCTCAGGCTGCGGATCGGGAGCATGTAAAGCTTTTTCGTAATCTGCTGCAACCTTTTCTTTCGCTTCATTTTCTAGAGAGAGAAGGTCTTCTTCACTTACTCCAATTTCGTTTAAAAAGCTCCTTAGTTTAGGCCAAGGGTCTCTACTTTTATGTTCTTCTAGATCATCTCTATACCACTCTTTGCGCACTCCTGAAGTGTGATGATTTAGTAGGGGAACTTTAGCATGTAGTAAAAAAGGTCTTCTTTCTTGCCTGATGATGCTTAGAATTTCTTTTATTTCTTGGTAACACGCCAAAAAGTCAGTACCATCTATGGTCCTTGCTTCCATTCCTTTGAAACCACTGGCAAATTCGTAGGCATCCTGTGCTCTCGTTTCTGCTGCGTTGGCTGATATATCCCATTCATTATCCTGTACAAGGTAAAGTATTGGCAGTTGTCTCAAAGCTGCCATCTGAAAAGCTTCAGATACCTCACCCTCGGTTACGGATGCGTCACCAAGTGAACAAACCGCAACAGCTTTTTCAGTCATTTCGGGATCAATGAGGCCGACCTGTTCCTGATATTGAAGTCCTAATGCAACGCCCGTAGTCGGAATCGCTTGCATCCCGGTAGCGGAAGATTGGTGGGGTATTTTGGGCATATCATCGCGCTTTAGAGAGGGATGGGAATAATAGGTTCTCCCTCCGGAAAACGGATCATCTTTCTTGGCAAGCAATTGTAGCATCAATTCCCGTGGCTCCATTCCAATGCCGAGTAAGATACTTTCATCTCTATAATAAGGTGATACGAAATCCTGTGGTAGCAACTGCATCCCCAGCGCCAGCTGAATAGCTTCATGTCCGCGTGAAGTGGCGTGCACATATTTAGAAACTACTTTAAAATTTTCTTCGTAAAGCTCCGTCATGGATTTAGCTGTGCACATAAGTTTATACGCATGTAATAGTGTATCGAGACTTACTTGTTCCTTTTTGTTGGCAGATTTTACTGTATCAGGCATGAATTTAATTTTTTCGGTTTTTAAATGCAGCTATTGTTTTTTTGGAAAAATCGGATAAAATGAGTTGACCACTCATTGTTGCCCTTTCCTCAAGTAATTCTCCCCAGTTTTCAGTTCCTTCCCAGAAAACCTTTTTTAATTTATTCAATGCTTCAGGATTGTAAGATGTTAACTCTTCGATTATGTTATTGATATGCGTATCTAGATCTTCCGTTTTTTCAAAAATTTCTGAGTACAAGCCTTTTTCTTTTGCATATTGGGCAGTTTGCCATTGATTTGGACTTAATGCCAAAGTTGAAAAAGCAGACATACCTGTTTTTCTCGCTACAGCAGGACCGATGACAAAGGGACCGATGCCGACGGCAAGTTCGCTTAAACGAATAGATGCGAATTTAGTGGCAAAACAATAGTCAGTAGCGGAAAGCAACCCCACTCCACCTCCTACAGCTTTTCCCTGCACTCTTCCAATTACTAATTTCCCACAAGTTCTAATGGCATTGATGACGTTAGCAAATCCCATAAAAAACTTTTTCCCTGTAACACCATCTTCAATAGCTATCAATTCATCAAAGCTGGCTCCCGCACAAAATGTCCTATTTCCAGCACTTTTTAACAAAATCAGCACGGTGCCCGGATTCTTGCCTGCATCCAGAATCTGATGACTAAGTTCACTTAATAAGTTTCCCGGAAGTGAATTATGTGAAGGGTGATAAAATTCAATCTCAGCTGCAACTCCAAATTGTGTTGTTTTTACGTAGCCTGTACTTTTGATATCTTTACTCATTCTGTTATTTTATTATTGACTTTGATCCAGTTTTTTGACCATGGTTAAAATTGTCGCAATGGCGACTGTTTCTCCGGTTTCGTCATAAACATCAACCAGGTATTTTACGATTCCCTTAGCAATGTCGTCTTCACTTCTTTTCTCCTGATCTACTTTTTCTTTTACAGTTAATCGCACACCAATAGTGGCGCCTGCATATACAGGTTTGGTGAATCTACATTCCTCTAGTCCATAATTAAGTAATACAGGTCCCTTTGCAGCATCCACAAATAAACCTGCTGCGGCAGAAAGTATAAAATATCCGTGAGCAACTCTTTTTTCAAAAATAGTACCATCCAGAGAGGTCTCGTCGGTATGCGCATAAAAGTGATCCCAACTGACATTGCCAAAATTAACTATGTCTGCCTCGGTTATGGTGCGCTTGTGAGTGATGACCGTTTCGCCAACTTCCAGTTCTTCAAAATGCTTTCTGAACAGGTGTTGACCAGGGTCTTTGTATTTTCCACCTACCTGATATTGTTGCGTAATTTCGGAAAGGGTAGTGGGTGACCCCTGAATAGCGCATCTTTGCATATAGTGTTTTACTCCACGCACTCCACCCATTTCTTCACCTCCACCGGCGCGACCCGGACCTCCGTGAACAAGAAGCGGCATAGGCGATCCATGCCCGGTACTTTCTTTAGCGCAATCCCGATTTAAAATAAGAATTCTCCCGTGATGAGATGCAGATCCAAGAGTGTATTCTCTTGCAATATTATTATCGTAGGTGGCAATTGAACTGACAAGCGAACCTTTCCCCATTTTAGCCAATTGTATGGCTTCATCCAGATTTTTATAAGGAATGATCGTGCTCACTGGTCCAAAAGCTTCCACTTCGTGCACCGCTGTATTTTCAAAAGGTTTTTCCTCAATAAGTAAGACGGGAGAGATAAAAGCGCCTTTTTCTAGGTCACCACCCAATACCTTCAGGATTCCATTGTCACCGTAAACAACCTTAGCAGTTTTTCGCAATTCTGCAATTCTCTCTTGAACTTCTTTTACCTGTTCCTTTCCGGCGAGGGCTCCCATTCTAACACCTTCTACTCTTGGATCTCCAATAGTTGTTTTTTGTAACTGAGCACTCAATTGAAGCTGAACTTCTTCCACCCATTTTTCTGGTACAATAATTCTCCTAATGGCAGTACATTTTTGTCCGCATTTAACGGTCATTTCTTTTCTTACCTCCTTAATGAAAAGGTCAAATTCAGCTGTGCCCGGAGCAGCATCAAGACCTAGTATTGAACTATTAAGCGAATCAGCCTCCATATTAAAAGGGACTGCCTCAGAAATGATGCGTGGATGAGATTTAAGCATCCGACCGGTATCTGCTGAACCGGTAAAAGTTACTACATCTTGTGATTCAACACTGTCGAGTAGTGTTCTTGCCGAACCACATATGAGTTGTAGAGCGCCTTCCGGAAGTATTTTTGATTTAATGATATCCCTCACCATCGCTTCAGTAAGATATGAAGTAAGTGTTGCAGGCTTAACTACCGCGGGTACACCGGCGAGTAGATTAACTGCAATCTTTTCCAACATACCCCAAATGGGGAAGTTAAAAGCATTGATGTGTACAGCTACCCCCTCTTTAGGAACCATAATGTGATGTCCGATAAAAGTATTTCCCTTGGATAGAGGGGCATGTTCTCCATCAATATAATAGGGTTGGTCAGGGAATTTTTTTCTCAAAGAGGCATTGGCGAAAAGATTTCCGATTCCACCTTCAATATCAATCCAACTATCTATTTTGGTAGCCCCAGTTTGATAGGATACAGTATAGTACTTATCTTTCATTGAAAAAAGGTGGAGTGCAAGAGCTTTGATCATCCTTCCTCTTTCCTGAAAAGTCATTTTTCTCAGGGCGGGGTTTCCTTTTTTTCTACTGTAATCTAGCACCTGACCGAAGTCAATGCCTTCAGTAGAAGCATAACTAATGAGTTGTCCATTGGAAGCATCCACAAGAGGTGTACCATCGCCTGCGCCTTCCGTCCATTGTCCTAAAATGTAATTACCGACTTTATTCATTTGGGTAGTTATTTTTAAATTGTTATCCTAATAAAATGGGAAATTCAAATGAGAGTTCAAAAGTACGAATTTGATATGAGTTGAACAAATATTCCTACATTCAAAGCCTAGATAAAAGTGATTACAAATTCAGGGGAAAAGTATCCCAAAAATGGATTAACACTCATTGCTATGTTGCGGCATTAATTGTTTTTGCGAATCCATCATCTCTCAAACCATGTTAATCCAAATAGGGACGAAAATATGGCTAAAGGTTATTTTGTTTTAAAATGAAATTTTCCTCAAACTTCAAGTCAAAAAAGCTTTACAAACTTTAAAGATCTCTTTAACTCTTTAGCTCAGGACATCGCTATATAAACTCAAAATCTCACCCAATTCTCCCCAACAGACCTCTTTTTTTGTCCCCTTCTATGAGTTTTTTGATAAGTAAATTATCCGGGTGAGTCAATTCCGGATCTCTTTCCAAAATGACTTTTGCAATTTTACGTGCGGCTTGCAGTATCTCGATATCGCGAGCGAGGTTGGCTACTTTGAGTTCGAGGTCACCGCTTTGACGGGTTCCTTCTATTTCTCCGGGTCCTCGGAGCTTCAGGTCTTCATCGGCAATGACGAAACCGTCATTGGTACTGCACATGATTTCCATTCGTTTGCGAGCAACTTTGGTGAGTTTGTAACCTGTCATGAGAATACAGTGACTTTGTTCGGCTCCCCGACCAACTCGGCCCCTTAGCTGATGGAGCTGAGACAAACCAAATCGCTCGGCATTCTCAATGACCATTACTGAGGCATTGGGAACGTTGACTCCCACTTCAATTACAGTAGTAGAGACAAGTATATTGGTTCTACCCTCCACAAAGCGCTGCATTTCATAATCCTTGTCTTCTGGTTTCATTTTGCCGTGGACTACGCCAATCTGATACTGAGGTCTTGGGAATTGACCGAGCAACGCCTCGTAGCCATCATTCAAATTGGAGAGATCGAGTTTTGCTGATTCCTCGATCAGGGGATACACTACATAAATCTGTCTTCCCTTAGCGATTTCTGATTTAAGAAAACTGTTTAATCGAGCACGGTATTTGTCCCTTGTTTGAGTGGTTTTGATAGGTTTTCTTCTAGGAGGGAGTTCGTCAATGACGGATATGTCGAGGTCTCCGTATAGTGTCATAGCGAGGGTTCTCGGGATGGGCGTAGCAGTCATTACCATAACATGGGGAGGAATACTGCCAGCTTTTTTCCATAGTTTAGCGCGCTGTTCTACACCAAAGCGGTGTTGCTCGTCAATAATTACCAAACCCAAGCTTTTAAAAACAACAGGATCTTCAATAACTGCGTGGGTGCCGATCAGCAAATTGACATCTCCTTTATCCAGATCTTCTAGTATTTGTTTTCTTTTCTTCCCTTTTACTGTACCACTAAGGAATTCTGCTCTAAGACCTATTCTTTTAAATTGTTCAGATATTTTTGAAAAGTGTTGACTTGCCAGAATCTCCGTAGGTGCCATCATGCAAGACTGAAAACCATTATCTACAGCTAAGAGGATAGCCATGACTGCCACTATAGTTTTTCCGCTGCCCACATCTCCCTGAACTAGTCTGTTCATTTGGATACCAACAGATGTGTCTTTTCTGATTTCTTTAATTACCCTTTTTTGTGCACCCGTCAGCTCAAAGGGGAGTTCATTGTTAAAATAGGTGTTGAAGTAATGTCCAACCTCCTTAAACACGTAACCTTTGAGTAGCTTCTTCCTACTTGTCATCCTAAACAACATCTGTAATTGCATCTCAAATAATTCCTCAAATGCAAGGCGCTTACGGGCAGCTTCCAATTGCATATTGTCTATAGGGAAATGGATTGCTTTTATGGCTTCGAATTTAGAGGTCAGCCTGAATTTGTTAAGCAAGTATTCTGGCAGAGTTTCAGGTATGTCCTGTACATTAAGTTTGCTTATGATCTCCTGAGTAATCCGTCGTATTCCCCTAGTATCGAGTCCTCGACTATTCAGTTTTTCTGTACTGGAATAAACAGGTTGGAGGCCGGTTTTTCTCTTGTTATCTGTAGTTGTTGGATCAATTATTTCCAATTCCGGATGAGCTAAGGTCTTTTGTCGATTAAAAAAGCCAAGCCTTCCGAAAATGATGACTCTCAATCCGGGTCTGATTACTTTTTCTAGACGACTTGCTCCTTGGAACCAAATCAAAGAGAGGGTTCCGGTCTCATCGGCAAATATGGCATTTAACCTTTTTTTTCTGGCTACACCTGTTGTGTTTACCTGTTTTATGACCCCTTTTAATTGCACATGGGCACCCTCATCGAAAATTTCCTTTACTGTTTGAAATTGTGTTCTATCAATATAGCGAAAAGGAAAATCCAATAGCATATCAGCCTGAGTAAAGATTTGCTTTTCTTTTTTTAATAATTCAGCTTTAGCCGGACCCACTCCCTTTACATAAGTGAGCTCCTCCATTAGCTTTTTTGAACCGGCGGCATGCATACTTGTTTATGGTTTTTAATTTGTGTGTAAATGTGTTTTTTTAACTACATTTGCGGTCAAAATTAAGAATAACCTCAGAAATGGGTGGTTAACTTAAACCATTTTACAAAAAAAACTTAAGGTAATTACATGGCATCAAAAAGACAATTGCAGGTAGCAGAGACGATTAAAAGACATTTCAGCGTAGTATTACAAAGAGAGGGCTATCTAATTTATGGATCAGAACCATTAGTGACAGTCACCGGTGTGAGTATAACTCCTGATCTGAGTCAAGCAAGTATCTATTTGTCTATTTACAATGTCGCTAAAAAAGAAAATGTGATTGAAGCTGTTTCACACCACGGAACTAAATTACGTCAGTCACTCGCCTCAAGAGTTAGAAAGCATATGCGTCGAGTGCCTTTTCTCGAATTTCATTTGGATGAATTACTGGATGAAATGGAAAAAGTAGATAACTTATTTGAACGTCTTTATGCAGAGGACCAAATGGGGGAAGAAGAGTAAATAGACCGGTTGATCATGGACTAAATCATGTTAATAAAGTGAAATTTTCTTAAAAATGAGTACAATCTTAGTTATTGGTGCCGGAAGGTCTTCCTCTGCACTCATCAATTATTTATTGGATCAATGCAGTAGAAACAACTGGCAGCTTATTGTTGCTGACATGGATCTCGAAATGGCAAAGGCCCGAATAGGTAATAATGCTGTAGGTAAAGCAGTTCAGGTGGATATAATGGATATCAATTCCAGAAGAGAGTTGATCAAAGAGTCTGATTTGGTAATTTCACTTTTGCCGGCTTTCTTACATACCAAAGTAGCAAGAGATTGTCTGGAATATAGCAAGCATCTGGTTACAGCTAGTTATGTTTCTTCAGAAATGCATGAGCTGGCGGAAAAGGCCCGAAATAAAGGTTTGATGTTTATGGGTGAAATGGGTCTTGATCCCGGAATTGACCATATGTCAGCCATGGAAAAACTAGATGAAATCAAGGCTGATGGGGGCAATGTTCATTCTTTCAAGTCCTATACCGGTGGATTGATTGCTCCTGAATCCGACGACAATCCCTGGCACTATAAATTTACCTGGAACCCCAGAAATGTGATACTAGCAGGACAGGGTACAGCACAGTTTTTAAAAAACGGCAGGTTTAAGTATATTCCATATAACAGATTATTTACCCGTTACGATCTGGTGGATATTCAGGGTATGGGATCCTATGAAATGTATCCCAACAGAGATTCTCTTTTGTATCGCTTTGCCTATAATATTGAGGATATCCCTACTATAATCAGAGGAACTTTAAGACACAAAGGCTTTTGCGATGCCTGGAACGTTTTTATAAGGCTTGGATTGACAGACGATACTTACCCTATTGTGAACAGTGAATATTTGACTTACAAAGAATTTGTTCAGGCCTATCTGCTTGATGATTCCAACCGCCCTCTAGTTGAAAAAGTTGCTGATTTTATAGGTGTTCATAAGCATTCAGAGGTAATGAAAAAGATAGAGTGGACAGGCTTGTTCAGCGATGAAAAAATTGGCATCTCAAATGCCACACCTGCTAAAATTCTTGAACATCTTTTAAGAGGTAAATGGAATCTAAAACCAGAGGATAAGGATATGATCATCATGCAGCATGAATTTGAATACACCTTGGGTGATAAAGCTAAAAAGTTAACTTCTACCATGATTCTTAAAGGTGAAAATGCTGAGGATACTGCCATGAGCAAACTGGTGGGATTGCCTTTGGCTATATTTGTCACTTTATTTCTTAAAGGTACTCCTTTTTCTACGGACTCAAGTATTCCGGTAAAACGAGAGATTTATGCTCCAGTACTCAAAGAGCTTGAAGAGCATGGAGTTATTTTTAAGGAGAAGATTGAGGATATGTAGCGGGAGAAGTAGGTTTGATGTGTTTGAGAAGAAATTGTTTCTTCGAGTGAAAAGTATTAAAATTAGTCATATAATTTAAAGCCTGAACTTTTGTGATTCTATTATTTTCCGGGAAGAAAAATATTTGTATTAAATATTTTTACCATTTTCCTAAGGATTTGAATGACTTCCTTTTCACTCATTTCTATGACCGTAGCAATAAATTTAATTTCTTGCCCAAGATCATACATTTTAAGTATCAAATTTTGTCTTTCTTCTTGTCTCTTCTTATGCTTTCCTTTTAGGGATACGGTTTCTAATGCACTATTTGAAATCCGGACATTGGTTAAATATTCATCGTATTGTTGTTTAGTGGTTGCGTCCATTTTGTCGTAATTTAATTTTTCATTTAATTGACTAAGTCTCTTTGCTCTATATTTTTTAGGCAAGTTAGTATTTTTTAAAAAATAAATCCATTCGTCCAGTGAAGTTATTGCAATATCATCAAAATTGTTAACTTATTTCAAGTACCCTTCAGGAAAAATTTCAGAAGGGTATTCACAAGAGAACTTCTTTTTTTAAACCCAACTACTTATCTACTTGATCCTATTTAAACATCCAGAATTCAAGCTATTGGTTTAATTAATTTTTTGAAAGCTTTTTATCCTTTCATCTGACAAAGGAGATTTTTATAAATAACCATCAGCTTTTCAAAAAAATGTTCAATTTTGTATTCTATTTTAATAGTATTGGGGCTAAACACTGAATGAATAAAAGCAAGTACATAAAAAAAATCTTCTCCTCCTCCACAGATGTCAATGCTATGCAAACGGCGGCTTTTATCCGCTTTGCGCTGGTATGGGCGATTTATATCGCTTTGGCTCAATCCGATACTCCACTTGAATGGATTGGAAGGTATGAGTTGTTCATTTTTTTGGCAAATCTATTTGCATTTGCGCTTCTCAACGGTGGAAAAAATGCAGTGCTCAATTACGACTTTGGGGAAGATGACGAAAAATTATCTGCACTTTTGGCAGGTGCTTTTGTAGTTTTCTCGGCTGCTGGCATTCTATTATCCACTATATTTTTGTTGGTGAGTTTGTGGCATGAATCCATTCCATCACTCTCAGGAATGGTGGATTTTCGCTACTATTTGGCAGCTTTTATTTTTCTTTTGGTTTCCTCCTCTGTACTTGATTTTTTTCTTTTACTAAAGAAAAGGTTTAAGTGGATCATAAGTCAGGCCGTGTTTTTCAACGCATTAACGGTAGTGGCAGTCATTGTGGCTGTGATTTATTTCAAGAGTCTTGAATTGGCCTTTTTGCTGATGGCTGTAGTTTTGTTTTTACAGACCGTATTGGTTTTGATGTTTTGTAGGTCGGGCTTTAGGCAGTTGTATTTATTTGATTTTACCTCTTTTTTGAAAAAAGGTTTTTTGCCCTTGACTTTATTTGCCCTATTGGGTGGATTATCCAATTATATTGATGGATTTTTGGTGCTCATTCTATCGGGATCGGAGGAGTTGTTCGCCGTATTTCGATATGGAGCAAGAGAGTTGCCCGTTTCAGTTTTGCTAACGGGGGGGCTAGTCAGTGCCATGGTTCCGCTCGCAGTGAGCGACAAGTTATTGGCTTCACAAAAACTTAAACGAGAAATGGCCACTTTGTATCATCAACTCTTTCCCCTCACCATTGGTCTTGTGCTGCTGAGTCCATGGATTTATCCCTTGGTTTTTAGCTCAGATTTTGCAGCCTCAGCCGGAATTTTTAATATTTATCTGCTACTATTATTCAGTCGACTGTTGATGCCTCAGGTATATCTTTACGCTTTTAAGAAAAACAAGATTTTGTTGATTGCTGCAGGCATCGAGATAGTAGTAAATTTCAGTCTCAGTTTGTGGTGGTATTCATTGTATGGAATATATGGTATCGCCTGGGCATCAGTAATCGCTTATATGTCCTCTAAATGCGTGATGCTGTATTATCTTTCAGTCAAAGAAAAAATTGAGATTAAGGAGCTGGTTCTCGTGCGTCCATATTTTATTTATGGATTGGTATTGGTCCTAGCTTATTTGATTTCATTGCTTTATACCACGCCCATATAGTTTTTTTTATGCAAAAAAAGTATTTAAAATCTTTGGAGGAAGTTTTTGATAAAAGAGAAGCTAAAGCCATGATTCGTGCCCTGTTGGAAGATCTTGAATGGGATGGATTGCCCTGCATTCAATTAGCTGAAAAAGATCAAGAGAAGTTGTTGGAATCTGCTGTTGCAAAAATTATTCAAGGTATTCCGCTACAATACATAACTGGCAAGGCTAATTTTTACGGACGCTTTTTTAAGGTGGATGAAAACGTATTAATACCTCGGCCGGAGACTGAAGAATTAGTATATTATGCCTTGAAAAAAATCCCTAAAAATGAACAACTCAATATTTTGGATGTTGGCACAGGCAGTGGTTGCATAGCCATTACCATTGCTATAGAAAGACCTGATTTGACTGTTTATGCTCTTGAAGTTAGTCTCGAAGCCTTGGATATAGCGATGAAAAATGTAGAGAAATTGGGTGTCAAAAATATGAAGTTTATCCACGCTGATTTTTTACATAATGACTCTTGGTTCATAGATTTACCGAAATTTGATGTTTTAATCAGCAATCCCCCTTATATATGTTCTAAAGAGAAAAATAATATGAGTAAGTCTACTCTGGAAGAAGAACCCCATCTCGCACTTTTTGCTCCAGATAAAGATGTTTTGGCTTTCTACAGAATGATTGCAGAGTTGATGCCAGCAATCATGAATAAAAATTCCTATCTTTTTATGGAGATCAATGAATTCAGGTCAAAAGAAACAATGAAAGTTTTTGAAGAAATAGCGAAAAGGGTAAAGCTCATTCAGGATATGCAGGGAAAGGATCGGATGCTGGAAGTAAAAGTTAATTAGTGTTGATTGGACCCTGTTAAAAGGTTACTCTGTAAAGCTTTCTGTTAATCTTCCTCACTAATTTCCTGAAGAGATTGAAATAGTTCTCGGTAGGCGTGATTGTCTTGAAGCTTTTGGGCAACCAAGAGCCCAGCCCGGTAAATTTGAATAGCATTTTCTCTTTTGTTTAATTTTTCCAAAACTCCTCCGTAATGATAGTAGGTACCCACATAATCAGGGTGTTTTTCCATGAGTTGATCGTACTTTTTCATAGCAGTTTGAAGTTGTCCCTTGTTCTCCAACTCCTTTGCAATGGCATATAGAATAAAAGGATCGTTGGGGGATTCTTTTAGTAAATTTTCAAGTTGCTCAAGTCTGTCCATTATATAGCTTGTTTTTCCATAGTTTAAAATTGAATTCGGAAGATAAAGTTATTCAACTTAGCACCAAAAAGACAGATAAATTGAAACAATACCGATATATTTGCATTGCAATTATATAAAAAAAATTTGATCTAAAATGAATATACTTGTTTGTGTTAGTAAAACGCCTGACACTACTGCAAAGGTAGATTTTATCGGTGATGCTAAAAAGTACAATGAGGAAGGGAAACAGTTCATCATGAATCCTTACGATGAATGGTATGCGTTGGTAAGAGCAATGGAGTTAAAAGAAAGCAACGGCGGTGAAGTAACTATTATCAACGTTGGTCCTGCTTCAAACGATCCCATTCTAAGAAAGGGGCTTGCTATCGGTGCGGATAAAGCTATTCGCGTAGATGCTGAAGATACGGATGCTTTTTTTGTTGCTTCCCAAATTGCTGCTTATGCAGTTGATAACGGTTTTGATTTGATTTTTTGCGGAAAAGAAACCATCGATTACAATGGAAGTTTAGTTGGAAGCATGGTCGCTGAATTATTAAATCAACCTTTTATTTCCTATGCAAGTAAGATGGAGTATACAGATGGCACAGCAATAGTGAACAGGGACATAGAGGGAGGAATAGAGGTACTAAAACTAAAGACCCCATTTGTACTTAGTGCTGCGAAAGGACTTGCTGAGCAGAGAATTCCCAATATGCGTGGAATCATGATGGCAAAAAGAAAACCATTGGATGTGATTCCTGCCGTTGATGCAGGTAGTGGTCTGAGTATTGAAAAATTTGAATTACCGGCTGATAAGGGGTCTGTAAAAATGGTAGATCCGAATGATATGGATGAGTTAGTTAGGTTACTACACGAAGAGGCTAAAATTATTTAAAAGAAAAAAAGATAAATTATGATATTGGTTTTTGCAGAAACTAAAGATGGAAAACTAAAGAAAAACGCTTTTGAACTTTCTTCATTAGCATCTAAAATAGCAGCTGAGTTGTCCACTCAAGCTGTAGCAGTTGTAGTAGGTGCATGTGATCAGCCACAAGAGATCGGTAAATACGGTATTTCAAAGGTTTTTCACTATGATAACAGCAGTTTGAATGATTTTGATGATTATGCTTATCGCGATGTCATAATCGGTTTGGCTGAAGAAATTGGAGCGCACTTAATATTGCTTTCTCATACAGCCATAGGGAAAGCCCTTTGTGGTCGACTTTCTGTTAGATACAAGGCAGATTGCATCAGTGCAATAAACGGACTTAGCGTTGAAAGTGGGCAAATTAAGTACATCAAGCCGGTTTTCAGTGGTAAAGCTTTTGCCCATTATTCATCCTCGGCTGAGCGGGTAGTAGCATCTCTTATTCCGAATTCTGTTTCATTTAGTGCTGGCGAGGGTAATGCAGAAGTGGAGAACAGATCAGATGCTGTTGAGCGTTCAGCTGTTGAAATTATCAAACGAGATGTGATAAGTGGTACGGTTCCATTACCTGAAGCAGAATTAGTGGTATCTGCGGGAAGGGGCATGAAAGGTCCTGAAAATTGGGGAATTGTTGATGAACTAGCGGATATATTGGGTGCGACAACAGCTTGTAGCCGCCCCGTATCTGATACCGGGTGGAGGCCTCATCACGAGCACGTAGGACAAACCGGTATTGCGATCAGACCTAATTTGTACATTGCTATAGGTATCAGTGGTGCTATACAGCATTTAGCAGGGGTCAATAATTCGAAGGTGATTGTCGTTATTAATAAGGACGCAGAAGCTCCTTTCTTCAAAGCTGCGGATTATGGAGTTTGTGGAGATTTGTTCGAAGTGGTTCCAAAATTAACTGAAGCCTTTAAACGTTTCAAAGCTGAGAATTGATTGCCTAAGGGCTGAAAAAGAAACTTTATGAGTAAAATTGAATTGGAGATAGTTGCATTGTCACATAGCTTGAGTCAGTCTCATAACTATGCTGTAGTACTGGGAGAGAGGGACGGGAATCGCAGATTGCCAATTGTGATTGGTTCTTTTGAAGCTCAGGCAATAGCTGTAGCGATGGAGCGAATGACGCCCAATCGACCACTTACTCATGATTTATTTAAAAATACCCTTGATACATTTGATATTGTGCTGAAGGAGGTTATCATCAATAAGTTGTATGACGGAATATTTTATGCCAGATTAGTTTGCGATAAAAAAGGTGAGATTTATGAAATCGATGCCCGTACCTCCGACTCTTTGGCTATGGCGGTAAGATACAATTGTCCGATCTACACCTATGATTTTATTCTTGATGCCGCTGGTATTTCTTATGATGAAGCACAAGGAGATGAAACAGAACAGGATGCTGGTTTTCAACCCAAATCAGGAAAGTCCAAGCCTTCTAATATGGCAGCTATGTCAACTCAGCGTTTAAAGGAAGTTCTTGATCAGTCCTTGAAAGAAGAAGATTACGAAAAGGCGGCAGAAATACGTGATGAGTTGAATAAAAGGAAGTCGGCAGGTTCTTAAATAAAGTCTCCTAATTTTTGACCTGGATTATTCATCAGATTTCGCTACGAAAAGCAAAAATGTCAATAAAATTGGGAAGCGCAGAAGTTTTTTATCTGAAGGAATTGTAGCCCAATTTTGAGGATAACAAATTTCGAGCATTTTCAAGTATAGCCGACATTTTGTCTTTGCAGTAGAAATTTTATGAATAAATTAGGTAAAGAACCTAATTTAGTTGATTGTTCAGCAGAGTGCATTGAATATTTAACGGGTTTAGTTAGCACAACAGTTCAAGACCATTGCTAAAAAATTTTATCCCGACAGTTGATTTGGAGAAAGATTTAAAAGGGTAATGATTACTTTAAAATCTCTCTTATCTTCTCCTCTAATTCATATTCATCTCCAGGGACATATCCGGTATGCGAATAAACAATATTTCCTTTTTGATCAATTAAAAAGCTTTGTGGTATGGTTTGAAAATTCAGCGCATTTTTAAGGTCCTGATTGGTATCGGTATAGATAATAAATGGCCACCCGTTTTGTTGTACCATAGGTCTGACCCTTGATACAGCTCGTGAATCATCAATAGAAATGGCTACTATCTCAAGATCAAATTCCTCCTTCCAGTCCTCGTAAATATCAGTCAGTGCATCGAGTTCTCTCCGGCATGGTACACACCAGGTAGCCCAGAAAGTCATAAAAGTTATCTTGCCGTTTTCGGCGTGTTCAGTGATGTTTACAGATTGACCTTCAAGGGTTCTGACCTGTATTTCCGGCAATGTTCTTTGCCCGAATAATAATGAAGTGGAGAGCAATAAGAAAAAGATAATCAAAGAAGAATAAAGAAGTTTCATCGATACAATTTTTATTTAAAAATTTAAAAACGTAAAGCTAAATAACTTACTAGACTTAATCTTTATTTTAAAAAAACTTTTCCTGACATTAATATACAAAGGTCATTTTTTTATCTTCACCCTTTGAAATAATTAAAGTTACTGTAGATGAAAAGTCTGAAAATTTTATTTTTAATTCTTTTTAGTAGTTTTTCTGTAATCCAAATAACTGATGCTCAGTCTGATGGAGGTCGCCTTTTTGGTAATCTTGAAATGAATGCCAATTTTTATATGAGGGATTCAGCGATTGGTGCTGATAATACTCCTCAGTATGACAATCAACTTTTTGGGGTAGATGCGTGGCTTACATTAAATTACTCTAATTGGGGCTTCGATTTTGGATTGCGATTTGATATGTTTCACAATTCAGCATTGCTCAATCCTACCGGCTCTTATAATGACCAAGGTATAGGTAGGTGGTATATTCACAGGAGAATTGACGATTTAAGCATTACTGCGGGCTATATCTATGATCAGATTGGATCCGGAGTGATATTCAGAGCTTATGAAGAGCGACCTTTGCTAATTGATAACGCACTATTTGGTGTGCGCCTAGCTTATAATTTAACACCAGATTGGACAGTAAGGGCTTTTACCGGTCGACAAAAAAGGCAATTTGATACTTATGGATCTGTGATCCGAGGATTAGCCATAGATGGTTTTTATCAAACAAGTAGTGAGCGTCCCATATCTTTTGCTCCCGGATTTGGTGTAGTCGCGCGAACACTGGATAACAATACAGTGGACAGATTGGTAAATACACTTCGATTTTACACACCAATGGATAGGGAAGGAATTGATATTACGTACAATACTTATGCATTTAGTTTGTATAACATGCTTACTGCAGGCCCTATTAGTTGGTATGTGGAAGCAGCATACAAAACCCCTGAATTAATATTTGATCCGTTTGCTTTGAGGGAAGATGGATTAGGCGGTATGACGCAAGGAAAACTGGTACAGGAGTCTGGAACCGTATTTTACTCGACTCTATCTTACTCTGCTTCAGGTTGGGGCATAACATTGGAAGGAAAACGAACTGAATATTTCTCTTTCAGGACGGATCCTCAATTAGAGTTAAATTTTGGTCAGATCAATTTTTTACCTCCAATGAGTCGTCAAAATACATATCGTTTGACTACTCGTTATGTTCCTGCAACTCAGGAATTAGGCGAATTGGCTTTGCAGGCTGATGTTCGATATTCACCAAATAGGACATGGGGTTTTGTTGGGAATTTTGCTAACATTACCGACCTGGATGGCAATGATCTTTACCGGGAGTACTTATTGGAAGTAAGGTATCGATATCAGAGGAAATGGACTTTAACAGGTGGCGTTCAAAGGCAGGAATACAATCAGGATCGCTTTGAAGGGAAACCACAGGCTCCTATTGTAGAAACATTGACCCCTTTTGTTGAATTCCTATACAGAATTGATAGAAGACGTTCTTTAAAGTTAGAAGCACAATATATGGATACTCAACAGGACTTCGGTAGTTGGTTGTTTCTTGGTGCTGAATATAGCATAGCTCCACGTTGGATATTTTCCGGATCCCTCATGTACAATTCTGATCCTGTATTAACTGATGAAATTTTATACCCAACGTTATCGGTGGTTTATAATACAGGAGCAAATAGATTTTCGCTTAGTTACGTTAAGCAAGTTGAAGGTGTTGTTTGTACTGGAGGTATTTGCCGGTTAGAGCCTGCCTTTAGCGGGGTTAAATTCACCTTAAACTCAAATTTCTAAAACCAAAAATTTTGATATGAAGCATTATCTTAATCTTGTTTATTTTGCTTTTTTTACCTCTGTTTTGATTCTTTTTTCTGCCTGCGATGAAAAAGAAGTACTAATTCCGGATTTCGTCCTTCCGGATTCTGATAGGGTGGTGGTCATTGAAGAGTTAACGGGTGTTAGATGTCCCAATTGTCCTGGAGGTAGCAGAGAATTGAAAAGAATACAAGAACAATTTGGTGACAATGTAGCTATTGTAGGTATCCATTCAAACATTCTTGCCAATCCATTTCCGAATAGTAAATATGACTTTAGAGCACCATTTAATGATCAAATACAGGATTATCTAGGTTTGCCAATTGGGAAACCTTCTGCATATATTAATAGACGTTTTTTTTCGAACGAAAATAACAGAGCAATTCCAACGGTGGGTAGTTGGGCAGGATACGTTGCCCAGGAACTTGAATCTTTTGCCACCCTAGAGATTGATGCATCACATAATTTTAATCCCGAGTCAAGGGAGTTGGATATCTCCCTTATTATCAATGCTAAATCTTTACTGGAGGGCAGATATCAACTCACCGTCTATCTGACAGAATCAGGTATAATTGATCCGCAATTAGATCAAACAGTGGGAGTCATTGAAGAATACGTACATAATTTTGTGCTCAGGGAAGTGCTCACCAATGTAACAGGTGATGTATTGCCCGATGTGCTGAATCCCGACCAACCAATAAACAGGGCGTTTAACTTTACCATCCCGGAGGAAGATGGTTGGTGGAATGTTTCCAACATGAATGCCATTGCATTTGTCACCTCATATGATGTGGAAAATCCTGATATAAGGGAGATTATCCAGGCAGTTCAATTTAGTTTGTTGTAAGAAATATATTGAATATTTTTATTACTACCATACTGGTTGTGTGCCTTTTTGATGTGATCGTTTTTTCATTTTGTTCCTTCTAAGTCTTCTTTGAAGGTCATTTTATTATCTTTGCATTTTTGATTATTTAGCTAAAAAATATGAATATATCCTATAATTGGCTCCACCAATATATCAACTCTTATCAATCTGTTGAAGAACTTTCTGAAATTCTTACTGCTATAGGTTTAGAAGTAGAGGGAGTTAGTGTTTTTGAGACCATTCCAGGTTCTTTGAAAGGCTTGGTAGTGGGAGAGGTGCTTGAATGTAGTAGTCATCCCAATGCAGATAAACTTTCATTGACAAAAGTAGATATCGGGGCGGATGAATACTTACAAATTGTTTGTGGTGCACCTAATGTAGCAGCGGGTCAAAAGGTTGTGGTTGCAACTGTAGGAACTACAATCCATCCTTTGGATGGTGAACCTTTTACTATTGGAAAAGCCAAAATAAGGGGAGTCTTATCACGCGGTATGATTTGTGCTGAAGATGAGATTGGCTTGGGGCAAAGCCACGATGGAATAATGGTTTTAGATCCTGATACCAAGGTTGGCACCCAAGTAGCGGATTTGTTTGACATCTCCATAGATCACATTTACGACATTGGATTAACCCCTAACAGATCAGATGCCACTTCTCACATCGGAGTAGCGCGAGATGTTTTGGCTTATTTAAGAATTAACACAGCAGATAAGGCAAAAATTAACTTTCCTGATCTTTCCGGTTTTCAGCCTGGTCATTCCAATAATTTTAAGGTGGAGATTAAGGACATTTCTGCTTGTCCAAGGTATTCGGGGCTTGTGATTAAAGGTGTAAAAGTAGCACCGTCTCCGGAGTGGTTGCAAAATCGTCTTAGGTCTATAGGCCAACGCCCAATTAATAATGTTGTGGATATTACCAACTTTGTTCTTCAGGAAATGGGACAGCCGTTACATGCCTTTGATTTAGATAAAATCAAGGGTAATGGTATTATTGTTCAAAAAGCTAAAAACAACACTGTTTTTAAGACTCTTGATGAGGTAGAAAGAAAGCTAGATGGTGAGGACTTGTTGATATGTGATGCTGAATTGAATCCACTTTGCCTTGCAGGTGTGTTTGGAGGATTTGGCAGTGGAGTTACTGAAACCACCACTGATGTTTTTTTAGAATCTGCACATTTTGAAGCTGTTTCAATTAGAAAAACTAGCACCAGATATTTACTGAGAACAGATGCTGCAAAGATATTTGAAAAAGGTAGTGATCCTTCTGTTACCATTGATGCATTGAAAAGGGCAGCCCTTTTGATTGCAGAATATGCCGGTGGGTATATTGATAGCCAGATTTTAGATGTTTATCCCAAACCCATCGATAAAGCTGAAATTAAATTGAATTTTGACAAAGTGAGAAGTTTGACAGGTGCTCCTCTAAGCAATGATCAAATAATTAATATTTTGCTTGCAATGGACATGGAGGTTGGTGAGCATAGAAACGGATCCGTAAATGTTAAAGTAACAACCAATAAATCAGATATTAAAAGAGAAGCAGATTTGATAGAAGAAATTCTCAGGATATACGGTTTTGATAATGTTCCCTATAGTGACAGCATTCATATACCCTTAATCAGTTCTAAATGGCCGGATAAACATACTTTGACCAACAAGGCAGCAGATTACCTCGCTGCATCCGGATATTCTCAAATGATGAATTTATCTCTAGCTAGATCAGATTGGTATCAAGGGAAAGAGGAGGAATTGGTTTTTATAGAAAACACATCTAATGAGAGTCTCAATATTATGCGTCCCGATATGATTGAGGCTGTACTTGAAACCCTTTCACACAATATCAACAGACGTCAAAAAGACCTTGCATTTTTTGAATTTGGAAGGACATATAATAAAAAGGAGGATAGTATACTAGAAAATGAGACCCTCATTTTAGCTCTAACCGGTAAAATAAAATCTGGAAATTGGCTGGAAACTAATAAAACTGCCGACTTTTTTGATATAAAAAAGTCAGCCCTCAGTTTGTTGGAATTTATGGGAGTGGATTATAATCTGGTTGAAGAGATTGTGAATGATCATAAATGGGCCTATGGTATTGACATATCAAGAGGTAAATCCGTATTAATCAAAACAGGGATGGTTGCCACTGATTTATCGCGGCAATTTGATGTTGAGTCAGATGTTTTTGTGGCTGAGCTCAATTGGCCTGAAATTGTAAAACTATCAGCAGAGGCAAAAACCATCAGTGATGTCGTAAATAAGTACCCTTCTGTAGAACGAGATTTAGCGTTAGTAATGCCAGATCATTTAACCTATTCAGAAATAAGTAATTTAATAGCTCGATCATCTGGCAAATTACTGGATGCTATGCAGTTGTTTGATGTGTACAGGGATGATGAAAAAATAGGAAAAGGAAAAAAATCCTATGCCATCCGTCTTGTTTTTTCTGATCCTACAAAAACACTGACAGACAAAAATATAGATAAGGTCATCAAAAAGATTTTAGGTACGCTTAAGCACCAAATGAGTGTTGAGTTGAGATAAAAAACTTTAAAAAGTTGCTAGTTTTAAAAATAGTGTTATCTTTGCAGTCCGTTACTAATAACGGCACTTCTATATCGCGGGGTGGAGCAGTTGGTAGCTCGTCGGGCTCATAACCCGAAGGTCGTAGGTTCAAGTCCTGCCCCCGCTACAAAGTAAAGCCCGGAATCATTATTTCGGGCTTTTTTTATACTTAATAAGGATTCGAGTCGCCGTTTTATTGCCTTGTAAATATAGCGGAAAATCAATTGAAAAATCTTCTTAAAATCAGCATTTAAAATATTACAACTTCATCTATTAATGACGCTTTAATATGAATTTTTTTTGCTATATTTGCGCCTTAAATTTAAATAAAATATGACAGACCCCTCAAGGATTTTAAATGTTAACATAGAGGACCAAATGAAATCTGCATACATAGATTATTCTATGTCTGTTATTGTGTCCAGAGCATTACCTGATGTACGGGATGGTTTGAAACCCGTTCACAGAAGGATTCTTTTTGGAATGGATCAATTAGGTGTTCAATACAATAAATCCCATAAAAAATCTGCTAGAATAGTCGGTGAGGTATTGGGTAAATACCACCCACATGGCGACAGTGCGGTTTATGATGCTATGGTGAGAATGGCTCAGCCTTGGTCTCTAAGGTATCCGCTTGTTGATGGTCAGGGTAATTTTGGAAGTATGGATGGGGATTCACCTGCTGCCATGCGTTACACAGAGGCGAGATTGCAGAAAATATCAGATGAACTTCTTTCTGATATCAAAAAAGAAACAGTTGATTTTAATCTCAATTTTGACGATACGCTCGAAGAGCCTTCTGTCTTGCCTTCACGCATCCCAAATTTGTTAGTGAATGGTGCTTCTGGTATAGCTGTGGGTATGGCGACCAATATGTTGCCCCACAATCTGACCGAAGTTATAGATGGCATATCTGCCTTTATAGATAATCCTGAGATTACGATTGATGAGTTGATTCAACATGTAAAGGCTCCTGACTTTCCTACCGGTGGAATAATTTACGGATATAGTGGGGTAAAAGAGGCTTTTGAAACAGGTAGAGGAAGAGTAGTGGTTCGAGCTAGGGTTGAAATAGAAGAAACTGGAACCGGAAGAGAACGCTTAATAGTTACCGAAATTCCCTATCAAGTGAATAAGGCTAACCTTATTATTAAAATTGCCGATTTGGTCAACGATGAAAAAGTGACCGGTATCAGTGATGTCCGTGATGAATCTGATAGAAATGGATTGAGAATAGTTGTCGAATTAAAAAAAGACGCTATGGCTAGCGTAGTTTTATCAAAGCTCTATAAATACACTCCACTTCAAACCTCTTATGGGGTTAATAATATAGCTCTTGTTAATGGCAGACCTATTCAATTGAACCTCAAAGATATGATGTCCCATTTTGTGGATTTCAGAATAGAGGTGGTGGTTAGAAGAACGCAATACGAATTGCGGAAAGCGGAAGAAAGAGCTCATATTTTGGAAGGACTTCTTATCGCACTTGATAATTTAGATGAGGTGATTTCACTTATCCGAGCCAGTAAAACTGTACAGGAGGCCCAGGAGGGCTTGATGAGTAGATTTAAACTTTCTGAAGTTCAAGCAAAAGCCATTCTTGAAATGCGCCTTCAGAAACTGACTGGTCTGGAAAGGGAAAAGGTCAAAAGTGAATATGATGAACTGCAGAAGAAAATTACTTATTACAAGAGCATACTTGCTTCAGTCGAACTACAAAGAGAAATCGTAAAGAATGAGCTGCTAGAAGTAAAAGAAGTTTTTGGAGACGAGAGAAGGACTGAGATTTCTTTTGAAGATGGTGATATCAGTATAGAAGATATGATCCCCAATGAAGATGTAGTCGTTACCATTAGTCATCTCGGATACATCAAAAGAACAAAAGTTTCTGAATATAAAACTCAAGGAAGGGGTGGCAGAGGTAGTCGCGGATCTAAAACGCGTGATGAGGATTTTATAGAACATATCTTTACTGCCCGAACCCATGATCACTTATTATTATTTACTGAATTGGGTCGTTGTTTCTGGCTTAAAGTTTATGAAATACCTGAAGCCAGTAAGACAAGCCTTGGTAGGGTTATTCGTAATATTATTCCTCTACCCAAAGAAGATAAAGTAAAAGCATATATTAAGATCCAGGATTTGAATGATCAGGATTTTATCAATAGTCACTATATCGTTTTTGCCACTGCTTTTGGTATCATAAAAAAGACGCTTGTAGAAAGCTTTTCAAGACCGAGGACCAATGGTATTAATGCAATTACCATCAAAGAAGGAGATAGTTTATTGGAAGTAAAACTGACGAATGGCGAGTCCGAAATAATGCTTGCCAATAGAAATGGTAGAGCGATTAGATTCCATGAATCGAATGTCAGGGCAATGGGTAGAACTGCAGCTGGCGTTATAGCGATGAGATTGGATGACGATAAGGATAGAATTGTAGGAATGATAGCTGTGGATCCTGCTGACCCTGCATTCTCTGTGCTGGTTCTCTCTGAAAGGGGTAATGGAAAAAGATCACCCATAAATGATTACAGAATCACTAACAGAGGTGGTAAAGGGGTAAAAACCATGAATATTACTGAAAAAACAGGAGCCCTTGTTGCAATCAAAGCAGTAACAGATGTGGACGACCTGATGATAACAACAAAAATGGGGGTAGTTATAAGATTGGATATTAGTGAGTTAAGAGTTATGGGACGAGCAACTCAAGGTGTTAGACTTATCCGACTAAACGGTGCTGAAGCCATTGCAGATGTGACCATTGTCAAAAAGGAAAATGGCGAAGGAGAAGAAGAGGAATAACATGGAATTAACTGCAAATTGATCTTATTTGGAACAATTCTGGTCGTTAAATATTTCTATATTTGGGACCCTTTTAGCAAATCACTTAATTTTGTAAATATCTAACTAGATGGTTTGTTTTAAGTAAATTGATTTTAAAATTTAAATTTAACAAAATGAAAAAGATTATTTTATTAGGATTATGTGTTTTGATGACTGTTCCTGAAATCATAGGTCAAAATATCAACAGAGACATTAGACAAGCTACACGTGAATTGAACCGCTATAATCTCGATCCACTTCAAAATGCAGAGAACCTTACTGAGGCTATTAATTTAATTGAGGAAGTGATTAAGGATCCGGAAGCACTTGATAATTATCGTGCTTGGCAAACAAGGGGAGAAATTTATAATACTTCATTAACAGCTCAGGTTACTATGATTCAAATTGGTCAGGCAGAATCCTTATCTAGACCTCATGAAGCCATGATGGCGTTCGAATCATTCAGAATTGCCTTACCACTTGCTGAAAGAAGACACGAAACTCGCGATGCATTAGATGGTATAACAGAAGCTGCGGGTCACCTTGGATTTGTTGGCAATACTCATATTTCTGCCGGAGAGTTTGATCAGGCGTTTTTTCCTTTGAATGCCGTATATGAGATACATAATATTCTGATTGAAAATGAGCGCGATCCTATTTTTGAAGATAAGGATGAGCTTTACAATCATCTTTATATTCTTGGTATAACTGGCTTGGGTACTGATGAAGCTGAACTTGCTAAGTCGTATTTAATTAAATTGTATGAGGCAAGGTTTGACGAGCCCAGAGTGTATACGACTCTTTTTGACCTGTACATTCGAACAGATGAAGATAAAGCTTTTAAATATTTGGATGCGGGAAAAGAAGTAGATCCGGAGAATATAGATATTCTTTATGCAGAGATAAATTACTATATTGGAAAGCAGGATTTTACTATGTTGCAGGAAAAACTTACTCTTGCGATTGAGAAAGATCCTGAAAATCACACTCTTTATTCAGTTTTGGGTAACGTATTTATGAATTTGATGAGTGAAGCATTAGCTGAAGAAAACGACGAAGAAGTGACTCTTTATTTTGAGACAGCACAAGGATATCTTGAAACTGCTATCGAACTTGAGCCAAACTTTTTTGAGCCTTATTATACATTAGGTTCAATGTACTTTAACAAAGCTGCAGTGCTTACTCAGAGGATGAATGATTTGGGTATGTCCAGAGAAGAACAAAGACTATATGAAGAGTACAATACACAGGCAAACGAATTATTTGAAACAGCTTTGCCGTTTTTTCAAACATCAGAAAGTCTTGAACCCAATGACCATTCAACACTTATTGCATTAAGAGAGACTTACGCTAGAATGCAGGATTTTGACATGTATCAGGTGTTTAATGAAAGACTACAAAGGTTGGAGAAAGGTGAAAAAATTGAAACTCCCTACTTTGGGAATTAAACAAATATAATTCAATGAACTTTAATCCCCTGATATATCATATCGGGGGATTTTTTTTAGATTTGCGTAAAATATCAAAATGGATCAAAAAATAATTTTCTCAATGATGGGAGTGAGTAAAGTTCTCCCTCAGAATAACAAGACCATCATTAAGGACATACACCTATCTTTTTTTTATGGTGCTAAAATAGGCATCATTGGTTTAAATGGTTCTGGAAAATCTACCTTGCTTAGGATTATTGCTGGGATAGATCAGAATTACAGAGGTAAAATTGAATTCCAGAAGGATTACAAAATCGGCTTTCTGGAACAAGAGCCGCAGTTAGATTCCGAAAAAACAGTTAAGCAAGTGGTTAGTGAGGGTGTTCAGGAGATAATGGATCTTTTGGCTGAATATGAGGAGGTGAATCAAGCCATGGGAATGGAAGAAAATTATATGGATCCTGACAAAATGGATAAGCTGTTGCACAAACAGGGTAGCCTAGGAGAGCGTATTGACTTGGTTAATGGATGGGAAATTGATTCCGTTTTGGAAAGAGCCATGGATGCTTTGAAATGCCCAGATCCTGAGAAAAAAATTGAGGTTCTGTCCGGTGGAGAAAAAAGAAGAGTAGCTCTGTGTCGATTGTTATTGCAAGAGCCTGACATCCTACTTTTAGATGAGCCTACCAACCACCTCGATGCAGAGTCCGTACATTGGCTAGAGCAACACCTTGAAAGGTATAAAGGAACTGTAATTGCTGTAACCCACGATAGATATTTCTTAGATAATGTAGCCGGTTGGATACTTGAGCTGGATAGGGGAGAGGGTATTCCTTGGGAAGGAAATTATTCTTCATGGTTGGAACAAAAGCAGAAAAGACTTGCTACTGAAGAAAAACAAGAAAGTAAGCGTCAGAAAGCACTTCAAAGAGAGTTGGAGTGGGTGCGTATGAATCCCAAAGGAAGACAGGCGAAAGCCAAAGCAAGACTGAGTAATTACGAAAAAATGGCTGCGGAGGAAGCCAAGACTAAGGAGGCAAGACTAGAGATTTTTATTCCTTCCGGTCCTCGCCTTGGTAATAATGTAATTAATGCTGAGGGCATTTACAAAGGATATGGAGACCGCCTACTTGTTGAAAATCTCTCCTTTCAATTGCCCCCTGCTGGTATTGTTGGAATTATTGGACCCAACGGAGCCGGTAAGACTACGCTTTTTAGAATGATTATGGGACAGGAAAAGGCGGATAAGGGAAATATCGAAATTGGAGAAACAGTGAAGATTGGATATGTTGATCAAACCCATGAAGATATCCACCCCGACAAAACAGTTTATGAGGTCGTCTCTAATGGTAATGATTTTATTCAATTAGGAAATACTGAAATAAACAGTCGTGCTTATCTTGCTAGATTTAATTTTACAGGAGCTGATCAAGAGAAAAAATGTGGTGTTTTATCTGGAGGAGAAAGAAACAGACTTCACCTAGCTATGTGTTTAAAACAGGAGGCTAATGTTTTACTTTTAGATGAGCCTACAAACGATATAGATGTCAATACCTTACGAGCTCTCGAAGAAGCTATAGAAAATTTCCCGGGTTGTGCAGTAGTAATTTCACATGATAGATGGTTTTTAGATAGGGTTGCCACGCATATATTGGCTTTTGAAGGGGATGCACAAGTGTATTATTTTGAAGGTGGATACTCTGATTATGAAGAGAATAGAAGGAAACGCCATGGCGAAATTGGAAGTAAAAAATTCAAATATAAAAAGTTGGTAGCAGAGGGGTAATCAAAAATTGAAAGTCTTCCAATCCAAAGTATCCTTGAGGTGTTTTTAATATTATCTAAGAGTCTAATGCAAAATAGTTATTCTATTTCTGCTAGTTTTTGCTTTTCAAAAATATTGAAATATGCACCTTCTATCTGGATGAGTTCCACATGGGTACCCTCTTCTATAATTCTTCCCTTGTCCAAAACTATAATCCTATCAAAATACTGAAGAGCGTCAAGTCGGTGCGTAATCATTAATGTGGTTTTGTCCGTCAATTCATTTCGCAAGTGGTTGATAATCTGCTGCTCAGTTTTTGTATCCACTGCAGACAAACAATCGTCCAGTATGATGATTTCCGGGTTCTTTATAAAAGCTCGTGCAATTGAAATGCGTTGTTTTTGACCACCGGATAGCGTTACTCCTCTTTCTCCTGTTATAGTCTGAAATCCTTTTGGAAACTCTTTAATATCTTCGTAAATGGCTGCTAGTTTTGAATATTTTTCAATTTCCCCTTTTTTCGCATTAGCTTTTCCAAACTTTATGTTTTCTTCTATGGTATCAGAAAAAAGAAACACATCCTGTTGTATGTACGCAATGCTTTTTCTCAGATGAAAAAGGTCATAGTGTTTTAAATTTTTCCCTTCAATAAAAATATTGCCTTCAGTTGGGTCAAAGGTTCTAACCATCAAATCAGCAAGTGAAGTTTTTCCCGATCCTGTTTTACCAACAATTCCTACCTTTTCTCCGGGGTTTATAATCAAAGAAATATCTTTTAATGCATTAATGCCTGTGTCAGGGTAGGTTAAAGACACGTTTTTAAATTCAATTTTCCCCTTTACTTGTTGTCTAATCGTGCCAATATTTTCTATTTGAGAAGGGGTGCTCTTAAACTGATTTATTCTGTTCATCGAAGCCTCAGCTTGCTGGACTATAGATGCGATCCAACCAATCGCTGTAACTGGCCATGCAAGCATATTGACATACAATACAAATTCAGCTATGTTGCCCGGACTGAGATCACCTCTGATCATCTGAATTCCGCCTATATAAATGGTAATAATGGTGCTCGTACCGATAAGCAAAAGCATTAGTGGTGAAAACAGTGCATCTACCTTCGCAAGTGAAATCGATTTTTCTTTAAATACATTGGATTGAGCATTGAAATAGGTGCTCATCTGCTTTTCTCTTACATAGGATTTTAATACCCTGATGCCTGAATAAACCTCCTGAGCAACACTATTCAGATATGCCAATTGACGTTGAATTCTTTCACTTTTTCTGTTTATAATACTGGAGACATAGTATATAGAAATAGAAAGCAATGGAAGTGGTAAAAGGACATAAAAAGTAAGTGTTGGACTTACACTGACCATAGCGTAAATTACTATGATAAAAAGAGTTAGAAGATTAATAAAATACAAAATTGCAGGTCCAAGGTAGTTTCTTACCTTATTTACATCTTCAGTTATTCTTGACATCAAATCACCGGTTTTGTTCCTCCTGTAAAAAAGTTGGTCCAATTCCTGATACTTATCATAAATTTCTTTTCTTAAGTCGTATTCAATTAATCTGGATGCGACAATGATGGTTTGTCTCATGAAATACATGAAAACTCCCATAATCAGGGCTAGAATCAACACCAATATCCCAAAATACAGTAAGATACTACCTATTTCCATGTACAAATCTGCTCTTGCATCAGTACCTTCTAATAATTTGAATAGTTTTATGTTCTCCAATACGAGGTCTAATGCCTCCCTTACCATTTGTGGCTGCAATACTCTAAAGAAATTGGATAAGCCAACAAAAAGCGTACCCAGAAGTAGTTTCCATCTGTACCGATAAAGAAATCGATTTAATGTGATTAAATTTTTCAAAGAGTTGAATTATAGTTAGGTGATATTCTAATGGTGGCTAAACACTACAAACCACAAATTTAGACCAATGTTTTGTTTCCATGATAGTTTTTACGGAAGTTGGTAGGGTGGTGTTTATGATTTCGAAAATACACCATCAGGAATTAATAAAGAACATCCGAGTAATTGATTGTATTATTTATTAGATTTATAGACCCTAAAATTTCCTATATTTGCAGCAAAAATACTCGCAAATGTACAGAATAGAAACACTTGATGAATTCATAATTAAGAGACAAAAGAATTTCTCTACCGCCACGGGTGAGCTAACCGGTTTACTTAGAGATATTGGACTCGCTGCAAAAATTGTAAACAGAGAAGTGAACAAAGCCGGTTTGATTAATATTCTTGGTAAATTTGACAAAGAAAATGCATCAGGGGAACAAGTTGCAAAATTGGATATATATGCCAATGATAAACTCATTGACTTTCTTAAAACAAGTGGTGAATGTGCAGGCTTGGCTTCAGAAGAACTTGAGGATTTTGTGCCCTTTCCTCCCAGAAATGGAAAATACGGAAAGTATGTGGTTTTGGTAGACCCACTAGATGGTTCATCTAATATTGATGTTAATGTTTCCGTAGGGACTATTTTTGGAATTTACAGGCGCATTGGGAAGGAAGATGAACCTGCTAGTCTAGATGACTTTTTACAAAAAGGAACTGAATTGGTTGCTGCAGGATATGTTATTTATGGAACCTCTACTATCCTTGTGTATTCTACCGGAAACGGTGTAAATGGATTTACTCTTGATCCTTCCATTGGTGAATTTTGTTTGAGTCATAGAGACATAAAAATTCCTCAGGAAGGTCCATATTATTCTGTAAATCAAGGCTACTATCTCAAATTTGACCTTGAAATGCGAAGGTATATTGATTATTGCTCAGACTTAAATTTGAGACTTCGATATATTGGCACTATGGTAGCAGATATTCACCGTATTCTATTTCAAGGTGGAGTATTTATGTACCCCAATACGAGAAAATATCCGCAAGGCAAATTGAGACTTCTTTATGAGTGTAATCCCCTTTCATATATTGTAGAACAATCCGGAGGTAAGGCCATAAATACTAGACTGGAGCGGATATTAGAACTTAGTCCTGAGGAATTGCACCAAAGGTCAAGTGTCATAATGGGTTCTCCCAAAATGATCGATGAGATGAAAGAATTTGTGCTGAGATATGCTCCTGATACAGTGGGAGGATAATCACCATTATTCTGTTTTTTTCGGATAAAAAATTTTATTGTGAATTCAAGTCATGTAATTTATCGCTAAAAAGCTGTTGCTGTTATTAAGAAAAAAAATTATATTTACACTTTATTTTCTGGAATCCCAAGTGATTACAAGGGTAAATTACAATTTTAAATATAATATCATGAGGATCAAATTCTTATTCACAACATTCATTTTACTGTCATGCAGTTTGTCATTACTCGTTTCACAGGAAATGGTTGAGGATCCTACAGAAAAAACGGATAGTGTAAGCTTCGAAAAAAGTTCTGCTTTAGGGATTATTGCAAAAAAGTTATTAACCGATTACAATGGTCCAATAGCCAATGAACCTTTTGACTTTCAAAAGTGGAATGGGGGTTTTGAACTTGGGGTAAGACTACCCCTAAATGATTATTTGAACCTTGCTTTTCCTTTTAAAGCATCATCTGTTACGCTTCCTGAAACCAACAGGAATGTCAATATTTTGTCCTTAGATGCTCAGGCTCAGTTTTTTCCTTTGCAAAATAATAGTATAAGACTTCAACCGTATCTCGCCTCCGGTATTGGAGCTGTTTTTGAGGGCGGTGATGACGATCTGAGTTTTGCAGTTCCTTTAGCTGTGGGTGCAAATATACACATCAATAAAAGGGTTGATTTGAATTTAGAGATGGCGTATAGAGTTGGATTAAAGTCAGATAGAAATAATTACCAGTTAGGCATCGGATTTATTTACAATCTTACCGAAATGGAAGATAAGAAACCAAAACCACTTCCCGAAGTAATTGAGGAGGTTCCGGAGCCTTTTGATCATTTGGTAGATAGTGATGGTGATGGTGTACCCGATATATATGATTTGAGCCCGCAAAGGAGTGGGCTTGTCGAACTAATGGGTGCTCCTGATAGCGATGGTGACGGCATACCGGATCACCTTGATAAATGTCCACATGAACCCGGTCCCATTGAAAATCATGGTTGTCCTATAGAAGAACAGGTGATTGCTGAACCTGAGCCAGAACCAGAACCGGAAATTGAAGAAATACCGGAAGAAATTCAAGAAGTTCTGGATATTGCAATGAGAGATGTACAATTTGATCTTGGACGTGCCACTATTCGTCCAGAGTCTTTTACTGTTCTCAACCAAGTTGCTGAAATAATGAGAGAATATCCCCAATATCGACTAAGAATCCATGGTCATACTGATAATATTGGCTCCGCTGCTAACAATCAACGTTTGAGTGAGCAAAGGGCAAGGTCTTGCTATGAGTATCTTGCATCAAGAGGAGTATCGACCGCTAGGATGTCCTTCACCGGATTCGGTGAGTCAAGACCTGTCGCTACCAATGATACCCCTGAAGGCAGGGCAACAAATAGAAGAGTAGAATTTCAGCTTTATTTGGACTAATACAATTTATGAAATCCCCTGCACAAGAACTTATTAGTGATCTAAGCGATGAAACCAGAGAAATTATTACTTTGGTTAAAAAACATCTTAGCCCACTATCTCATGAGGAGTTTTTGCTAAGACCGGATGAAAAAAGCTGGAGTCCGGCTGAATGTCTTGAGCATTTAAACTTTTATGCTGCGCATTATTATCCGGTTATTCAGAGGAAAATGAATGAAGCTGGTCCATTTAAATCTGATTATCAGTTTAAAAGTGGATTTGCCGGTAATTTTTTTGCTAATTCACTTAAGCCTGGCAAGGGTATGAAACTTGCTGCTCCCAATGATAAAAATCCTGCAAAAATTGGTCTTGAACCTAAGGTTATTGAACGTTTTCTCAAGAACCAAAATACCATGTTAGACCTCTTGAAAACTGCGAGAAAAAGAGATTTAAACGGAATAAAAATCCCATTATCGATTTCAACAATGATTAAATTTAAACTAGGTGATACTTTTCGCTTTTTAATTTATCACAATCAAAGGCATGTGCTACAAGCAGTTAAGGCGCTTAGAAATTAAAGGTAAGGGTATTTAGATTAAGTTTTCGAATTAGGCTTTTAAACAATAATCTAAAAGTTAGATGGCTATTGATTCAAACTAACTAAATGTTTAAGGTTAATTACTTACATTTAATGGTATGATAGACAGAATTATAATCAATCGACCTGACTTGCCCCTAAGAAAATTGAACACCGAACACCCATTAATCTCGTCTCGTTGACGAGATGATTTAAGAAGTATTCAAAACTTAAGAATAATGATTATAAATCAAATCCATATTGAATAATGGGAAATTCTTAAATCGAATATCGATGCCTGCCCCATACATTTTGGTAGCCCCCTTGCCTGCCCCCAATCCACTTGGTGGATTCTTCAACAAAAAAATTTGAATAAAGTATAATTTAATAAAATGGAGAAATACTTTCGAATCCGTGAGGTTGTTTTAAGGTTAGCTATGCGCCTAATGCAATTAAGTTTTTAATCATTACAGATAAAGATCCATATCTCCAAAGGGTTCGGGATGCTTTTCCATGAATTCTTCCAAGTACTTTTTCTTGAGTAAGAAGTATATTTTCTTGCCAAAATTTCCCTTTTCTTTTAGAACGATAAATCCGAGTTTGTAGAGGTAATAATTTTCATAACCAATGGATTCAACTGAATCGAAACTATACCTAAAGGTCTTGATGTAGTTGGTAACAAAGATTCCTTCCTCACTCAGTTCAACCCTTTTTAGCTGAAAAATAGTTAAATAAATAATCATTAAGGTAGATAGGTAGAAAAGAAGATTGGAGTATTTGAGTAAATCAGACTGAAAAAGCTGAATAGTGGAATCATCAGCTATGAACATTAATAATGAGAATAAGCCATAAAAGGTGGTCCAAAAAATCGGGATAAAGATCCTAAATAATAAAGTGAGGTTACTTGAAATTCTAAACATTATTTATTCATATTTTTTTTCTCAATACGAGCTGCGATTACAATGCTGACTTCATAAAGAAAATAAAGTGGTATAGTAATTAAAAGTTGAGTGATGACATCAGGGGGAGTTATAATTGAAGCCATAATTAGTATAATGACAAAGGCGTGCTTGCGATAGGTGCGCATAAATTGAGGTCCAATAAGGCCAATATTTGCAAGGAAATAGACAAGTACCGGTAATTGGAAAACGATCCCGGTAGGTAGAGTAAACATGGTCATGTAATTGACATAAGAGTGTAGAGTAGGTGCACTGGTTGCCCCAACATCATAGGAGGCTAAAAAGGTTATTGCAAAGGGTGAAAGCACATAGTAGCCAAATAAAACTCCCATAAAAAAGAGGAACGAACAGACAAAGACGAAGCCCCTTGCCGCTTTTCTCTCTTTATCATAAAGTCCCGGTTTGATAAATTTCCATACTTCAAAAAAGACATACGGAATAGCAATTACCAGACCCAACCAAAAGGATACTTTTAAGTGGACAATAAACTGTTCACCTAAATCTCTGGTCAAAAGCTGGAACTCAGGCGGTGCGAAACACAATCGTTCTGAAACGGCGCATATCACTTTATAGGTTAAAAAATCACTGCTTCTAGGCCCCATTATTACCGTATTGAAGACAAAGTCTTTAGCGAGAAATACAATAATAGCAAAAATGCCAATACCCACTAAGGAACGTATGATATGCCACCTCAATGATTCAAGGTGTTCAAGGAATGTCATCTTATTGGGATCCCTTTTATCCAAAGCATCCACATCTATCTGATCAAGTGGCATTTTAACCGCTATATTTAGGTTTTAAGTACGCAAATATACTGCTTTCGATCATGGTAATAAGCTGAGATAGGTTATTATTTCTTTGCATTTAGGCAGCGGCACCTTTGATTGTTGTATTAAAAAATTGCAGAAATACTTGAGTTTCGATGCGTCCGTTAGCTAAAAATTGATATAGCGAGCATTATCTATTCTTTTTTGTCTTAGTTCGGGGAAAGAATGTACTCCTTAGAAAACATCAGTAGACCTACGAGTAAAATTGGTCAGTAATAAAGACTCACAAAATGATGAAAAACTACTATTGTACTCCTTGATTTCTCATTGCATTATAAAGCCTTACAAATCCACCGATATCAGCACCTTTAAGATAGTTGGGGTGTTTGCCGACTTTGCCGCCGTATTTAACACATTGATCGTGAATGGTATGCATGGTCTCTTTTAGCCGTTTTTCTAACTTTTCAATTGTCCAACGATAGCCTGTAGAGTTTTGTGCCATCTCAAAGGCTGAAACAGAGACTCCACCGGCATTAGAAGCTTTACCCGGAGCATAAAGGATATTGATCTTATGAAAAACCTTTACCGCATCATGAGTACAGGGCATATTTGCTCCTTCTACTACGGCAATGCATCCATTTTCTTTTAAATTTTCAGCGTCATGTTTTTCTAATTCATTTTGTGTAGCACAAGGTAAGGCAATATCACAAGGGTAATTCCATGGTTTTTTATCCTCCGAAAATTCAAGATTATACTTTTCTGCTAATTCAGAAATTCTACCCCTTTTTTCAAATTTCAGTTTCATGGTAAAGTCTAACATCTCTGATGATATTCCGTTTTTTGCATATACAACACCACTACTATCTGACAGAGTCTGTACTTTCAATCCCATATCCAATGCTTTTTCACAAGCATACAAAGCGACATTTCCGGATCCTGAAATATTTACTGTCTTACCATTAAGTTTTAAGTTGTTATAATTAAACATCTCAGCTAAAAAATATAGGCATCCATATGCTGTTGATTGTGGTCTTAATTTACTTCCACCAGAGAAATAGTTTTTCCCCGTATAATCACCTCCAAATGAGTCCTTAAGTTTATTTGTATAGCCAAAAATGTAACCAATTTCTCTTTCCCCTACACCTATATCGCCTGCGGGTACATCTTCATTTTTTCCTGTAAATGTATAAAAACTTGCTGCAAACGCCTGACAGAATCGCATAACGTCCTGTTCGTTATAATCTGCCGGATTAAAATCAGCTCCACCTTTTGCTGCACCTAATTGCAAGCCGGTCAAACTGTTCTTTAAAGACTGTTCAAAAGCTAAGAATTTAAGTATGTCAAGATTTACACTGGGGTGAAAGCGAAGACCACCTTTGTAGGGTCCAAGAGCATTGGTAAATTGAACCCTATAACCTCTATTTAACTCCTCTTTTCCCTTCTCATTTAACCAGCTGATTCTGAATTGAATAATTCGATTTGGCTCAAATAATCTTTTGATGATGCCAAGATTTTGATACTCTTTGTTTTTAGTAACAAAAGGCTGTATTTGATTTAAAAAAGAATCAACGACCCCGGAAAATATTTCCTGTTCGGGTTGATGTGATATTATAGACCTCTTGATTTTATTTAGCTCTCGATTAATTGAATTTTCCATTCTTTTGAATTTAAATGGAAAACTGCCTTAAAATGTTTTAGGCATTGATATTCTCGACCAGGCTTAGGCTTTCAGGAATGAACAAAAGCATTTTTTTAAGAGGTTATAAAAAATAGAATACCAAGCCCAAAAAACAAGATTTGAACAATGAATATGATACTACCTGAATATATTGCTTTACCACTTATTCGAATTAAACTTTTGAGATTAATTTTTAATCCGATTGCTGCCATCGCAAAATTAAGCATGATTTCTCCAAAAGAGGCAAGTGGGGAAGTAATGGAGACTGGTACCCAGTTGATTTGAGAAATTATCACTGCTAAACCAAAGAATAAAATAAATATTGGGAATTTAGTTTTTGTTGACGCATTTTCTTTTTTAAACAAAAAATAAACTACAAGCAGAAAGGGAAAAAGAAATGCTATTCTTGCCATTTTTACCACCACCGCTAATTGGCCTATATCATCCCCCATAGCATAAGCTGCTCCTACAACATGTCCCATGGACTGTAAAATACCCCCAAGCAGGATGCCTATTTCTCTAGCTTCCCATCCTAAAGCAGAACCCATAAGAGGTAATAAAATCATTCCTACAAGACCTAATAAATTGATTACCGCTAATGATATTCCTGTCTCCTCTTCTTTTGCCTTTACTATTGGTGCGGTTGCGCCGATTGCAGCAGAACCACAAATAGCGCTACCAGCACCCAGCAGCCAAAACAATTTGCCTTTTTCTCTAAACAAACGATTCAATAATACTGCCGCGGCTAGTAAAACGATAAAACTCATCGTCACTATTATTGCTGTTTCTGCACCTAACATTTTTACTCTGGAGAGTTCTAATCCAAATCCCAGAAAAATGATAGCTGTCTCCAGTACGTACTTTTCGGTAAAAATTACACCTGGAAGAAAACCCTTAAAATTCTCAATAAATTGACGGATAATCAAGCCTGCTGCTAAAGCAATCAATGCAGTGCCAATTCCAGGGAGAAAAGGTGTACTGAGGTATGCGCCAAGGGTGATGGCAGCAATCAATAAAAAACCTGCAGATAGATAAGAGTACTTCTTCACTTAAAATGATTAGACCACAAAAGTAAATTAAATATCCGCCTATGTTTGTGACAATTGTTACATAAAAAAAGCCGGAGGTTTAGTCCGGCTTTTTTCTTAACTATTAACACATTTTACAAATGAATTACCTCATCATAAGCTGCTGCAGCAGCTTCCATAATAGCCTCACTCATCGTGGGATGAGGATGAATCGTTTTGATTATTTCGTGACCTGTAGTTTCAAGTTTTTTGACAGCTACCAATTCAGCCACCATTTCAGTTACGTTATACCCAATCATATGACCTCCCAATAATTCGCCGTATTTATCATCAAAAATCAGCTTTACAAAACCTTCTTTAGCTCCAGCTGCGCTAGCTTTACCGGAGGCTGAAAATGGAAACTTACCAATTTTTAATTCATATCCCGCTTCTTTCGCCTGAGCCTCCGTCAAACCTACAGAGGCAACTTCAGGATGGCAATAAGTACATGATGGGATGTTGTTGTAATCAATTGGTTCAACTTTCAGTCCTGCAATTTTCTCTACACATAGAATACCTTCTGCACTGGCAACGTGTGCTAATGCAGGTCCAGGAATAATGTCTCCGATTGCATATATACCAGGTACATTTGTTTGGTAGTATTCATCAACTTTCACGTAACCTTTGTCTGTCTTTATTCCCAGAGTTTCTAATCCGACATTTTCAGTATTGGGGGAGATTCCTGCAGCCGATAAAACTACATCACATTCTAATTTGGTTACTTTACCGGACTTGTTGTTCTTTACCTCAAGTTCACATTTGCCATTATTTACTACTACCTTTTCAACTGCACTGTTGGCAAGAACTTCCATGCCTTTTTTCTTAAAAGCCTTTGTCAGTTCTTTGGAAACATCAATATCTTCTCTCGGAACCAAACCTTGTTCCATATATTCAACTATGGTGACTTTAGTGCCGATAGAATTATAGAAATATGCAAATTCAGAACCTATAGCACCGGCTCCAACTACAACCATTGATTTAGGTTGTTTCTCTAAAGACATGGCTTTTCTATATTCTATGATGTTTTTTCCATCAATAGGGATATTGGGAAGTTCTCTTGCCCTTGCACCTGTAGCAACAATGATGTTTTTAGCAGAATAAGTTTTGGAGTTACCTTTTTCATCAGTTACCTCTACTTTTTTGCCTCTCACTAATTTTCCATGTCCATCGAGAACAGTAATTTTATTTTTTCTAAACAAAAATTGAATACCTTTACTCATGCCATTTGCAACTCCTCGGCTTCTGCTGATCATTTCCGGAAAATTTGCTTTGGCTTCAGAAATACTGATCCCATAGTCAGACGCGTGATTAATGTATTCGAAAACCTGTGCACTTTTTAATAGGGCTTTGGTAGGTATACACCCCCAATTCAAACATATCCCTCCGAGAGATTCTCTTTCAACTACTGCTGTTTTCATTCCTAATTGGGACGCTCTGATTGCAGCGACATATCCACCGGGTCCACTTCCTATAACTATTAAATCAAAATCCATCTGTAATTTTTTTAGTAAAAACAGCGCAAAGATAAGGTATTTATCATATTAAACCTGAAGGGAAAATTAATTTCAATATACAAATCCCGGAATTTACATTGATTTGATTCAAATGTAGGTTGGATAAATAATTTCAATTCAAAAAGAATTTAATAGTCGAACTCAATTCCTTATTTAAAAACTAAACCGTCAAATTTTTTTTCAAACTGCTTCCAAGGGGTTTGGAGGTAATGTCCTCCGGCAATATAAAAAATTATGGGCGCAAATTGCTCCGGCCCTATGAAACCTGCAATGGGTTGAATGATGTTTAAGTCTTCATCCAAAAAAACAATTGTAGGGAAACTAAGCCTTCCTAATCGTTCCGATAATTTAATTGCAAATTCGTGATGTCCGCGGTTTCCTTTTTGTATAAAACTGTATTTTTCATTTCGAAAGTGAATGTCGTTCCGTGATTCAGCATTGAATTTAACAGCATAGAAATTTTCATTTATATACCGCGCTATGGATTCATCTCCAAAAGTTGACTCATCCATCCTTTTGCACCAACCGCACCAGTCTGTGTACATATCTATTATGATTTTCTTTGGTACTCTTTCATGAGCAGCAATAGCTTCCTCAAAGGACATCCAATTAACTTTTTCTTGGGCGGAAATAAAAGTAGTAGATAATAACAGAAAGTTTACTAAAAAAAAACAACTAATGGCGTTCATGTGTCAAGATAGTGATTATACGTTTCATTTTCAAGTGCAAATATCTTGGTTTTTTGGGATTGTAAAAATTCTTTATTACAACCTTAACTTTTAGGGATTCCTTAGGAGTGGATTTGCTTTACTATTGATAATCATGCATGATACATAACACTTTAAATCCAAATCTTTGATTTCGGAAAAAACCTCACAAACTTTACTTCTTCTTGCAGTTAAAACAAAAAAAGGACAAGATGAAAGGGGAAATAATAGTGTAAGATTCTTCCAAGTATAACACGGGTATTAAATACGACTGAATTGTTGTCAAAAAATCAATCTATTTTTAACCTCCGGAAAGGTTACAGTAGGTAAAAAAATATAAAAACTTACTGAATTACTTCTACAAAGTTCCCCTTAATTCTTGTTCTCTTTCAATGGCTTCAAATAGCGCTTTGAAATTACCTTTACCAAAAGATCTTGCACCTTTACGCTGGATGATTTCATAAAACAGAGTAGGGCGATCCTGAACCGGTTTAGTGAAAATTTGTAATAAATAACCTTCGTCATCTCGGTCCACCAAAATATTTTGAGATTTTAAATCCTCTATTGATTCATCAATTTCTCCAACCCTGTCGAGTAAATCATCATAGTAATTTTCCGGTACGTACAAAAAATCTACTCCGTTAGCACGCAATTTACCTACTGTATCTATGATGTCATCAGTTTCTACTGCAATGTGTTGTACGCCTGCGGTCTTGTAGAAGTCGAGATATTCTTCGATTTGAGATTTCTTTAAGCCTTGAGCCGGCTCATTAATCGGAAATTTAATGTATCCATTTCCATTTGACACCACTTTACTCATTAGTGCCGTATATTTTGTGGAAATGTCCTTATCATCAAATGTAATCAGTAGCTTAAAACCAAGAACATCCTGATAAAATTTTACCCATTTGTTCATATCGCCAAGTTCTACATTTCCGACACAGTGATCTACATATTTTAGCCCAACCCCTTCGACTTTTCTCAAACTTGTTTTTGCTTTAAAGCCCGGCATAAAAACTCCATTATAATTTTTTCTTTCTACAAGAGTATGGATAGTCTCTCCGTAGGTGTGTATTCCTGCAAGTACGACTTCTCCTTGATCATCTTTGATTACATATGGTTCAAAAGCTGATTTGGCACCCCTTTCAACGGCTTTATTATATGCATCTCTTGCATCATCGACCCAAAGTGCTAGTACTTTAACCCCATCACCATGCAATTGAACATGTTTGAGAATTTCGTGATCAGGTTCATAAGCCGAAGTCAACACCAATCTGATCTTTCCCTGCTGAACAACATAGCTTACGGTATCTTTTACTCCGGTCTCAGGCCCTCTGTAAGCTATCAACTCATAACCAAAAGCTGCCTGATAATACATGGCAGCCTGTTTGGCGTTTCCTACATAAAATTCAATATAATCAGTCCCATTAATAGGAAAGGTATCTTTTGCCGTTCTGGCTGATGTTTTGGTTAATGTTTCCATTTGTTTTATTTTATCCAACTTTTATAATAGTCTTTATCTTCAATTCCAGCAGCATGAGTAGTCATTAAAAGCGGCCTGAAGGTATCAATCATGACTGCCAGCTCTTTTGTTTCTTTTTTACCTATGCTTTTTTCCACAGTACCGGGATGTGGTCCATGCGGAATTCCACCTGGGTGAAGTGTAATCATTCCCTTCTCTACATGATCTCTGCTCATGAAATCCCCATCTACATAATACAATACCTCATCACTATCAATATTAGAATGGTTATATGGTGCAGGTACAGCTAACGGATGGTAGTCATACAACCTTGGGACGAAGGAACAAATTACATAATTCCGTGCTTCAAATGTCTGATGTACAGGTGGTGGTTGATGTATCCTACCGGTTATTGGCTCAAAATCATGAATAGAAAATATATATGGATAAACATATCCATCCCAACCAATTACCCCAAAAGGGTGATTTTGATAGTGATAAGGATACATTTTATCCTCTTTTTTAATGTATAGTAGAAACTCACCTTTTTCTTCATGAGTTTCTAGTTCATCAGGTTTGATGATGTCTCTTTCGCAAAATGGAGAGTGCTCCAATAATTGACCAAATTGGTTTCGGTATCTTTTTGGCGTGACTACGGGACTGTAGGATTCTATAATTAGTAAGCGATTATCGGGTGTGTCAAATTCAATCTTATAAATAGTACCTCTAGGAACTACCACATAATCACCATATTTGAATTTTAGGTTTCCGTATTGAGTTCTCAATTTTCCACTGCCCTCGTGGATAAAAATAACTTCGTCTGCATCTGCATTTTTAAAGAAATACTTATCATTTCCTTTTCGCGGTGCGGCGAGGATTATTTTACAATCGTTATTTAGCAAGACAGCTTTTCGACTTTGTAAATAGTCGTCAGCAGGTGCAATTTGATACCCCATCAAACAACGGTGCTTTAATTGCCGGTCGTGAACTGTTTCAGGTCTCACATCCTTTGGATCACCCACCTGAATTATTTGTGTCGGTGCATGTGTGTGATACAAATTCGAGTAATTATGACTAAAACCCTCTGTTGAAAACAATTCTTCATGATAAAGTGAGCCATCTGTTTTCCTAAACTGAGTATGGCGTTTTCGCGGAAATTCTCCTAATTTATGATAATGCATATATTGTAATTTTGAAAGCCCAAAATTACAACATTTAAGACCTAATTCCAAAGCATCGGTCTAAAGATTAAATATAAATTAGAACTTGAACCCCATTGTTAAGGCTATGCGGTTTATCCCATAATCGTTGAATACTTCAGGCTGCTTGGCATCGGAATTTTCAGGCAGAAAGTAGGGGAGTTCCAATCGCTCCACAATGCTTCTCTGAAGGGCCATGTCCAGAAAAAATCCTTGACTACGGACACCTGCTCCTAAGCTCCAAATAAGATCCCTTTCATCGTCAATGTCAAAAGCTCTTTGAACGTATTGCAAACCACCTCGCAGTCTTATATTATTTAAAGCAAGTTCACCTCCCAATCTAAAATTGAGCGCAGTCCCAAGTTCCCTTTCTATCTCATTATTGGTAATTCTTTCTTGGGGAAGGAACTGATTACTGTTGCGTCTTGTGAAGTTGTAGTTTGACGAACTGTAGTCGAGGTATTCTATATCAAAAGATAGAAAACCATTATTGCCGACAAGATAGCCCAAACCTGCCATTACCCTCCATGGGGAAGTAAAGTTGTAATCAAAAAGCCTGACCGGTGATTCTCCAATTTGAGGTGAATTTGGTAGGGTAGGATCCTGACTGGGATCAAATCTAAAGGTAGCTGTTGTGTAATATTCCTCAGATAATGAATACCAACCGGGTGAATGGATAGCTAAACCAAGTCTTAGGGCTTGAGAGTGACGATAAATTAAACCGGCCTTTAATTGAAATCCGATTCCATCTACCTCTCGAAATTCATCAAATTGAAAAGACCTGAAAACTGGATTTTCATTTTCATCATCACTGTCAATATAAATTCTGTCCTCAGTTATCCGCACAATTGGCATACTCAATGTTAAACCAAACATTAGTTTTTCTTCCATATTTGCTGCAATGGCAAACATCAATTCATTGGTGCTGCCTCTAAGTCTTGATGTAAACTCTTTGTCCAAAATATCTTCATTTCTAAGATCGCTGGAATAAGTGTCATCATCTTGATTGTGAATTAAGGCAAAGGCATCATATGCAGGTCCCACTTCGTAATCATCAATTAATTCTGGAGGAAGGCCTTCACCAAGTGCAACGAACCTATCTAGAATACTACCTGTAGATTGACCAAGGGCAAAGACATTATGATGATAAGAAGCCAAGCGATTGTATCCAAATGTAAAAGTGAAGTTCGTAATGCTGGAGGAGCTTTGAGGCGGGGAAGCTAAAACCAACCCAATATTGTTAAATTGCAAATTATTAAATCTATCATCATTCTGAGTATTGTCCCATCTTGAATCAACCTGTGCACTATACAGGACTGGAGTGAAAACTAATTCAGATCTTCTAATGAGTGCTAATCCGGCTGGATTATATGATGATGATGAGTAATCTGCACCAAGTGCCAACATGGCTGATCCCGCTCCCATGTTTCTGGCGGTTCCTATGTGGTCCAAAGTTGAAATTCTCATAGCATTATCAAGGGTTTGTCCCCAGGAATCTGCAAAAAATAAAAAGGACAGTAATGTCAGGCTGATTATCCTATACATATGATTGAAAATTTTACATGTTCAAAAAAAATGGGGTTGCTAGTTGTTGCAACCCCAATGAAGTTTTTAATTTATGTTAACCACCTCTTCCTGATCTACCTGAACTACTAGATCTTGGGGAGTCAGAACCGGAACTTCTTGAGCTTCTTCCGGTATTGGTTCCTGATGATCCGCTATTGCTGCGCGATGGGGGGGAAGCTGCAGGACTTCTCTGATTACTTCTTGAGGAGGGATTTACGCCACTGCCTCGTTGGTTTGAACTTCTATTGTTATTTATTGAAGGTGGTGAAGTTCTCTGATTGGACCGATTTCTGTTCATGTTTGGAGGATTTGGTTGTCGCTGACGATTCTGTTCAATTCCTCTTTGTGAAGGCTGGTTGGTTCTGCCCTGATTCTCTCTCATTTGAGGAGGACCTGTTCTCTGTTGTGAACGATCATCGAAAGCAGGTGTTCTTTGCTGCGTACTTCTTCTATCGGTATTCGCCCTTTGAGGTACGTTAGACCTTCTGTCTGATTGATATTGATCGCGGGTTACTCTATTGTCTCTGAAATTTCTCTGAGCTTCACGTCCTGCTGGCGTCCTTTCATTTGAAGGACTTACACTTGCGAAGTCGCTTCCGGTAGTTCTTCCTCTAGTAGCCTGCTCAGTTCCTCCTTCCCTTGCAGGTATTCTGTCTTCAGAAGTTCTTGTTCCTCTCTGACCATTAATTGAGCGGTCTCCACTGTCTAATCTATCATGGTTTTCTGATTGGGCAATTCGACCTCTTGTTGAAGTACTTCTTTCATCAGAGGTGGGCTCATTTCTTACTTCATCATCACTACTACCCGTTCCGGCGACTGATCTACCAGAGCGCGGAGCTGCACCCCCAGTAGCTCCACCCGGTCCATACTGGGTTCCTCTTCTACTGCGAATGTCATCAGATGGTCTTTGTGTGCTGGTACCAGGACGACTGGTGTAATAATTATTTACGTAATAATTGTTGCTGGTATAAAATATCGGACATCCTCTATACCCAAAGCTACCCCAACTACTGTAACCATAACCAAATCCAAAACCATACGAATGAAAACTTCCGTAGGGTCTATAGGTTCTGTATGGCCTCCAAGGGTTATGCCAAGAGTGGTAAGGGTTGAAAAATGGATCGTGATGATGCCAGTGATAATAACTGAATGCATGTGGTCTGTATGGTCTAAAGCGATAAGGAGAAACATAAATGGTAACACCGGGACTGTGATATCCATAATACACAAGATCAACAAAATATGGATCATAAAAGTCTATACCACGAGCAGGGCGGTGAAATCTTCTTATTCTTGAAGTGTAATAAAAATCGTAGTCATCAAAATATTGACTGTCGTATTCCTGCTCACCAAAACTAATGTCGCTATCAGAATAAACGTTATTTCTGAAGGTGGTTGTTTGGAAATCATCAGGGTTATAATACAGGTCATCGTATTGCGACCACAATGAAATGGGAAGCAGGGCGATGATTGCGGTAATCAAAATCGATTGGATGGAATAATTTTTCATGATCTAAGTTTTTACTTGTATACCACAAAGTACGGTTATTTTTGAGAATATACGGTTAACAGTCGATTAAAAGCCTTAAAAAAAATGTTAATAATTCTCAGCTATTCTTTTACTTTGCATTTCATTTTATAGCTTTCACTGTTAATACGAATAGACCAGCTTGAAAGTTTCACATTTAGATAGTTTAATATATAAATAAATGAGTAAAGGAATTATTTCCAGAGAACAGAACTACTCTCAGTGGTATAACGACATTGTAAAAAGAGCAGGTTTGGCAGATCATTCTGCCGTAAGAGGATGCATGGTAATTAAACCACATGGCTATGCTATTTGGGAAAATATGAAAAAACAACTTGATGTCATGTTTAAGGAAACAGGTCATGTCAATGCTTATTTTCCACTTTTTATTCCTAAAAGCTTTTTAAGTAGAGAAGCGGAACATGTAGAGGGATTTGCAAAAGAATGTGCTGTAGTAACTCATCACAGGCTGATGAATGATCCTAATGGTCAAGGTGTTATAGTGGATCCTGAAGCGAAGCTTGAGGAAGAATTAATAGTTCGACCCACTTCCGAAACTATTATTTGGAACACTTATAAAGACTGGATTCAATCTTATCGGGACTTACCACTACTTATTAATCAGTGGGCAAACGTAGTGCGTTGGGAAATGCGTACACGACCATTTTTGAGAACTGCTGAATTTCTCTGGCAAGAAGGTCATACTGCCCACTCAAGTAAAGATGAAGCTATAGAAGAAGCAGAAAAAATGCATGAGGTGTATACACGTTTTGCTGAAGATTATATGGCTATGCCAGTTATAAAAGGTGTGAAAACTGAAAATGAGCGTTTTGCAGGTGCTCTTGAAACCTATACTATTGAAGCAATGATGCAGGATAAAAAGGCTTTACAAGCCGGGACCTCTCATTTTCTAGGACAAAACTTTGCCAAAGCGTTTGATGTAACATTTTTGAATGAAAATAATAAAGAAGAACTAGTGTGGGCAACTTCATGGGGTGTTTCCACCAGACTTGTCGGTGCCCTAATTATGACTCATTCAGATGATCAAGGTCTGGTTTTGCCTCCAAAACTTGCTCCTATTCAGGTTTCAATAGTTCCAATACCAAAGCCTGCTGAAGAAATTGATAAAGTGGCTTATCAATTGGAAGATGAGTTGAAAAAAGCGGGATACTCGGTGTTTTATGATCGCGATGATAAAAAACGCCCGGGTTTTAAGTTCGCAGAACACGAATTAAAAGGAATTCCGGTTCGTCTTGCTATTGGCAAAAGAGACCTAGCTAATAAGGTAGTTGAGGTAGCGAGAAGGGATACAGGTGAAAAAGTTTCCGTTCCTATAGATCAAATTGTAAAGAAGGTTAATGAGTTAATGAAGGATATTCAGAAAAACCTTTTTGACAAAGCATTGAGGTTTAGAGAGGCGAACACCCATCATGCTGATAGTTGGGAGGAATTTGAAAAGATAATAAAAAAAGAAGGTGGTTTTGTATATGCCCATTGGGATGGAACCTCCGAAACGGAGTTAGCGATTAAGGATAGAACGAAGGCGACCATAAGATGTATACCACTGGATCGTAAAGAAGAAACGGGAAAATGTGTCTTCAGTGGAAAGCCATCAGCCGGCAGAGTTATTTTTGCTAAAGCATATTAAGAGCTAAATATTAATTGATTTTATAACTAAACAAAATAAAAATGGCATTTGAAGTAGAAGGAATTCTTCACAAAAAATTTGAAACAGAACAGAAAACTGAGACCTTTAAAGCTAGGGAGTTTGTATTATTGCTTCCGGATGAGCGATATCCGCAGTATATTAAATTTCAATTGACTCAAGATAATTGTTCCATACTGGATAAGTTCAATGAAAAACAAAAACTGAAGGTTCATTTTGACCTTAGAGGAAGAGAATGGAATGAGAAGTATTTTACCAATTTACAAGCCTGGAAAATTGAAGGAGATAGTCTGGAGGATGAATTGCAACAAACTTCATCTGATTTTGATGATCCCGGTTTTCCGGATGCAGATGATGTTCCAAAATCGGAGGAATTTGACGACATGCCTTTTTAGAAAATATGAGGTGCGCTGTGAACTCGCACAATAGACTTCATTGCAAAAAGGTTTAGTTTTCAAGTTAAACGTATTCAAGATGTTGGGAATTAAATATGTCTCTGTAGTTTTCTTATTCAGTATTTGCTGGTTTCAGATTGGTTATAGTCAGACTTTAACCGGTATAAGTACAATTTGGGATGACGATTACCGAGAGTGGTCTCTATTCACAGCTGAAGACACATTGAATCTAGGTACACTTGAATTAACCGGTTTACTCAATAGTCCTAGAATGGATTGGTCTTATAGGGTTTTGGAATCCTTTGGAAGAATTAGAAATATTCAAAGGAATAATTACACCTCATGGGAAATTCAAGGACCTTATAATATGGTCAATGTGCGTCAGCAATGGCCTGATGACTTGCGGGAATGGAGAGTTACAGACAACAGATTAACTGTCAATTGGAGAAGTAGGTATCAGCATCATTATGAAGAGTGGGTACTTTCTCATAGTGACTATGGTCATTTTTCTATGTACACACTTAATCCCGGAGACCCAAGAGATTGGGTGATTGTCGATAAAATGAGGGATGACTTTCCTTTTGAAATGAAAATGGCTTTTGTATTTGTCACTATTTTCTTTACCAGTCCATTTTAGGGGACAAAATACCTAAAGTCAGTTTTAGGATCCAATTCCTTTAGACAGGCAATTATCCATTTCACCAAATTTTCTATATCGTCCTTGTGCGCCATTTCAACTGTGGTATGCATATATCGCAATGGCAAAGAAAGTAAAATAGATGGTGTACCTCCATTTGAATATGCAAAAGCATCAGTATCAGTACCTGTAGATCTTGAACTCGCTTCCCTTTGATAAGGAATTTTGTTTTCCTCTGCGGTTTTACACGCCAAATCAATAAGTTTAGAGTGCACAGCAGGGGCGTAGGTGACTGTTGGGCCATCTCCACATTTTACCTGTCCATGTACTTTTGGTTCGACAAGCGGGGTATGCGTGTCATGAGTAACATCAGTAACAATTGCGACATTTGGACGAATGGTTTGCGCTATCATTTCCGCTCCTCTCAATCCTACTTCTTCCTGAACAGAATTAACTAGATAAAGGGAGTAGGGGAGTTCAATTTTTTCATTTTTCAAGTATTGAGCTACCTGTGCAAGAACAAATCCACCCATTTTATTATCCAGACTCCTGCCGGCGAAATACTTTTTATTGATTTCAGTTATCTCATCTTCAAAAGTGGCAATGCAGCCGACGTGTATGCCCATTTTTTCTACCTCTTTTTTATTTTTTGCACCCACATCAATGAATATGTTCTCCAGACTTGCTGATAATTTGGCTTTTGTACCTCTTCTCGTGTGAATTGCAGGCCAACCAAAAACGCCTTTGACGATGCCTTTAGGAGTGTGAATATTCACCCTCTTTGCCGGAGCAATGGCGTGGTCTGAACCACCGTTTCTTATGACCCTTAAAAACCCATCGTCAGAAATGTGGTTTATGAACCAAGAAATTTCATCAGCGTGACTTTCTAAAACTACCTTAAATTCTTTCCCCGGATTTACTACTCCGTAACAGGTTCCATAAATATCGAGATGTATCTCATCAACAAAAGGCTTGATAAAGCTCGACCAGATTTTTTGTCCTGACTTTTCAGCACCGGTTGGAGATGCATTATTGAGGTATTCGTATAGAAATGATGTATTCTTTTCATTAAATAAATTCATATTGACTAATTTTTTTTATTTGACCAGTCTAAAGGATTTTTCCGCCATTCTTCTAAAGCAATTAAATCCTCTTCACTTATTTTTTTTTCATCAGCTGCAACTTGTATAAGATCAGAAAAACCGGAAAGGCTGTAATACTGGCAAGATGCATCTTCAAAGTTTTTCTCAGAAAGATCTAACTCATAAGAAAATACAGACATAACTCCCAACACTTCAAGTCCTTCCTCTCGGAGAGATTCAACTGCTTCAATACTGCTACCTCCTGTGCTAATTAAATCCTCTATAACGAGAATCTTTTTTCCTTTCTCAAAATGTCCTTCAATTTTTGATTTTAATCCATGCCCTTTTGCTTTGGAACGAACGTAAATAAATGGAAGTTGAAGGCTATCTGCAAGCAGCATTCCAAGGGGAATTCCGGCTGTTGCCACACCAGCTACCATTTCAGCTTGCCCAAATTGGCCTGATTTTTCCGCCATAATTGTTTTTATCTCATTTCTTACTTCAACAAATGACAATAATTTTCTATTGTCACAATATATGGGTGAGCGCAATCCCGATGCCCAGGTAAAAGGATTATTTACATTTAATTGGACTGCATTTATACTTAATAGGTAACTTGCAACTTTTTTAGATGGATTACTCATTGAGTGAATTTTTTCAAAATTGACCCAAATGTACAAAATTTATATAAATGAAACCCCGCTGATTTTATCGAGGACTTCCATGCTCGCAGCGTATACTTTTTATGCAAAAGATAAGGTGTTGGTGGTTCGCTATACCGGAAAAAGCAAGAATTTATTACAGTGTATCGATTTGTTAGAGAAATCGTCAAGGTATGATGCGGTTATAATCCATAGTGATGACTACAGGATTCTTAAAGACGACTTTAATGCCTTGTTTAAAAAAATATATGCTGCAGGTGGAGTAGTTAAAAATCCTAAAAATGAAGTATTGTTTATTTTTAGGAAAAAAAGGTGGGATTTGCCCAAAGGAAAAATAGATAAAGGTGAATCTAAGTCAGAGGCTGCTTTGCGCGAAGTTGAGGAGGAAACTGGGGTAAGCGATTTAAATTTAAAATCCAAAATTATAAAAACTCGCCACACCTATAAGGAGGGTAAAAAACGAATATTAAAAATTGTATATTGGTACCTTATGGAGTCAGCAGGTTTGGAAAAACCTAGACCCCAAATAGAAGAAAATATTGAAAAGGCTAAGTGGATTGAACCCGGTCAATTACTTACTTCCAACCCTAAAATGTACCGAAGTATTAAAGAAGTAATGCGAAAGTATTATCAGCTTTATATTCATAGACTTTCTAAAGAGGTGTGATGAATTTGATCCATAAGTAAAGGTTTATAACGAAATTAAATTTCATAAGATATCAATTAGGTGTGTTTTTGACACATTGATATAATTTAAAGGTAAACTGCTATAATATTTCAATAGTTCGTAGATGAATTATCGCCTTTAAAAAAGGATAATTTTGGTTTGAGATCTACAACAACCTATAGGGTTTTATAAAAGTTTTCAGCAGGAATTGAAGTTTTAAATTTACTTTATCAAACTAGTTTTGTGGAATCAAGGTTCAAATCCTGCTATCCCTTCAAACAT